>CAZTLX010000006.1:0-5226 GCA_964614575.1 uncultured Phycisphaeraceae bacterium
CGCTGCTGATCGCGTTGCTGTTGCCGGCGCTGGCCGGGGCGCGGGAGGCGGCGCGGGGGGCGGCGTGCCTGAGCAACCTGAGCCAGATCGGCCGGGCGATCCATGTGTATGCGACCGAGAACAAGCAGTATCTGATGCCATCCGAGGACAAGGCCAACGGGCCGTGGGGCGGCTGGTCGCTGACCTGGCCCACGGCGATGATGTACGAGGGCATCGTCACCGGCGTGCCGACCAACCCGACCAACACCACCACCGTGGCCGCCGGCTCGCCGACGACCGGGGGCAACCACCTCTTCCGTTGCCCCAGCGGGCTCGATGAGGTGGACTGGGCGGCACCGGCGACCTACTTCGACCCCGAGGGCGCCGACGCCACGCCCGCGCGTGGGCTGGACCGCGACGGTGTGCCGTTCCGCATCGACAACTGGTACGCCGCCAACGGCCACCACCAGCACCAGTCCGCGGACGCCGGGTACCCGTTCATGGCGGTCAACGGTGCGTCGGCCAACGCCCGCTACGTCTCGCTCGACGCCTTCGCCCTGCCCGGCCGGGTGATCGGCATCTACGACGGGTTCTACTACCACAACCAGACCGGCAGCGGGTCGTGGTTCCAGGGCTTCGACCGCTCGGCCAACGCGCGTCACGGCGGGCAGCGCTCGACCAACACGCTGTTCCTCGACGGCCGGGCCGTGAGCGCAGAAACCCAAACGCTGGTCACCCTCGACCCGGCCGACGCCCAGGCCAACCCGGGGCTTAAGGGGTTCTGACGTTCCGGTATCAGGCGACTTGGGCCGTGAGGCAATATGAATACGCCGCCGAAGCACCGCTGCGCATCTGCGGGCATGAGATTCGTGATTGTGGCGCTGGCCTTTAGTCGCTCTTGAACTTGATGTGCCCCTTGAAGCGTGCCTCGACGAGTTGATCGATCAACTCAAAAGCCCGGTCTTTTTCGCCGGCCAACACCGCGGCTTCGAAGTCGAGGAGCTGGCGCGTCAGCCCGATCATCGCCTGCCGATACGCGAGCAGCAGCTCGTCGCGTTTTTCACCCTCGGGCATGGCCTGGAGCTTGGGCGGGGTCATGGCTTTGCACGCGATGGCCAAGGCCTGCATCTTCTGGGCGAGGTCCGCGGCTTCGGGCTGGCCGTCGGGTCGCTGCAGCGCCTGCTTGGCGTCGCGCAGGTGTTCGCCCATCTGTTCCATGAGTTCCCAGAGCGCGGGGGCGGATTCTTCGGCCGCGGGCGGCGGCGCGGCGGTGGTGGCGGTGGGGCGAAGCAGCCCGATCAGGGCCAGGCAGGTCAACAGGAGCAGAAGACGAGGGCGGGTCATGAGCAGGGTCTCCGTGCGAAAGGGGGCCATGAGCGGCATTGGGAGCGATCCCGGGGGGATTCGGGGGCCGGGTAGCTATTGCGAGGCGGTGGGGGGAGGATACCGTGAGCGATCGGTTGAACAGGGACCGATAAGGCATTGTCATCGTGAGCGCGTGGCGGTTTTTTGCCGATGGAGTAGTTGACATCCCGTCGTCGTAAGCGGGACAATGACCGGTGGCTGGATTTGATCCCGGCCGTGAAGGCGTCGGTTTGGCGTCAGCCGGCTGACGCCGGTCATCATGATCAGGGTATCCGCAAGTTTGCGGATGAACACGGGCCGGGGGAGTCGATCAAGGGGCTTGTTATGGTCGAGGGGGTGGCATTGGCAACCTCCGTCGGGGGCGCGTCGCTGGACGAACTGGGCGGTCTTCACCCCGTCGAGCCATGGTTTGTGCTGCACACGCTTAGCCGTCAGGAGCAGGCCTTGGCCCGTGACCTGACCGCGAGGGGCACCACGTGTTATCTGCCGATGATGCGGACCGTCCGATATTACGGCCGACGCAAGCACCGTGTCGAGCTGCCGCTGTTCCCGGGCTACGTGTTCATGCGAGGCGAGGTCGATGAGGCCTATGCCGCGGACCGGACCCGGCGGGTGGCGCAGATCATCCGCGTGCCCGACCAGGAACAGTTGATCCGCGAGCTGCGCCAGATCGAAACGGTGCTCAGCGCCGAGGGCCAGCTCAAGCCCAGCGCCTTTTTGGAGCGGGGGATGTGGGTGCAGGTCACCGCGGGCCCGTTTAAAGGCGTGATCGGCCTGATCGACGCGCTGGGGCGGGGCGATCGGCTGATCCTGCGGATCAAGACGCTGGGCCAGGCCTCGGAGCTGGAGATTGATGCGGGGCTGTTGGCCCCGCTGGAAAACGGCGCGGCGACCGCCTCGGCCTAAGCCGAGCGTTGGCCGGCGCTTGAAGATGTTTGACGAATCGCTGCGCGCGCAAGGCATGCAGTTGAGGGGGGCGGAGCCCGCCCGTGTTGTGCCCCAAGAGGCCTGTTAGCGAGCCAGGGCAGCGCGTCGGGGCGTGATGATCGATCGCGAAGCCTCGAACGGCGGTTTAGGCGGTGTGGGATGCGCGGGGGTGGGGGCCTCGCGTGGTGAGGGAAGGCGGAGGAAGCGGTGGAGTCCGGTTGCGTTGAGTTTGCCGGTGATGCGGCCGCCCAAGCCTTGCCTGACCGGCACAGGCGTCAAGGTTTCGCCGGACCCCGGATTTTCCCTGCCTTCCCAGTGGCCCGCCCGGTTGCGGGATACGAAGTTAGATCAACGACGCGCCCAAGCCTGCGCGCGATACTTGATCCGGGCGAGGGAGGAACCTACAATGTTTGGTAAACGTACGGTATTCGAGCCGGGGCAGTGGACCTTGCCGCATCGGATGGTGCGTGCGATCGGCCTGATGCTGGTCTTGGCCGCCGCTGCCTTACCCGCGGCGGCGAACAACGGGAAGATGGCCACATTCCTCGTCATCCAGGGCCTCGAAGACGGGCAGGCGCTGACCGCCGACCCCGTGGTCAGTGTCTTTACCTCCAAGACCGTGGCCGCGGTGTTTTATCAGCTCAATGGCCCCGACGGCGAGGTCCTGCGCGTCCAACGTGATGCGCCACCGTACGCCCTGGTCCAAGACGCGTCGGGTGATCAGCCGGGCGCGCTGAGCCTCGCTGCCCTGGCCCCGGGTCAATATGAACTCAAGGCGGTGGGGCTGCGGCGGGGGAACATGCGGCCGCTGATCGGCAGCACGGTCCGCTTCTTCGTGCCGCCCGCCGCGAAGCCCGAGCCGGCCACCGCGCAGCCGGTTAACGATGCCCCGGCCCCGCGCGTGGTCACCAACCCCACGATCGAATCACCAAAGCTGCCCCGAACCGCGGAGCAGGCACCGCTCGGGCAGAACCAGACGGCGAACGCGCCCCAAACCGCCGAGCCGCAGATCGCGCCCGCGATCCAGACCGAGCCGGTCAACGCGGTGCAAGCGTCGGCCCCGTCACCCACGATCACGGTGCGCGGCTTGCCGGCGGAGGCCTCGGGCCTGGTCAAGCCTCATGTCGTGGTCGATCTGCCCGTCGCGTCGGTGTGGATGCAAATCCCCGAGGTGGTCGAGCGCACCGAGCGGATGCCGCCGTACGCGTTGATGAGCGACCATGCGGGGCAGATCAACCCGTTTGACACCACGACGGTGCCGGATGGCGATTACGAATTGCGGATCAAGGTGACGCTTGCCGACGGCCGCCTCTTCGACGCCGTCTATGCGTTTGCGGTGGCAAACTCCCAGCCCGCCGTGGAACCGACGCCCGCGCCCCTGCCGGAGCTAAGCAAGCCTTGGATCGATATTGATGCGCTGCCGTCGAGCATGTCGGCGGGCGATCGTTTCACGGTCGCGGCCGAGGGCATCGCCGAGGGTGAGTTGGTGTTCTTCCACCTGTTCGATCTGGAGTGGGAGGACCTCAAAGCGCAGTCGGTGCCGGTGCGTGACGGGAAGCTGGATCTGGTGATCCCACAGGTCAGCGGCGAGCGCATCCTGCAGTTGCAGTTTCAAAACGCGTTCAAGGCCAAGCGCACGGTGACCGTGGGTGTGCCGACGCCCGAGCCGACGCCGGAGCCGCAACCCGAGCCGGAGCCCGCGCCGCAGCCGATTCCCGAACCTGCGCCCGCCCCGGAACCGATTCCCGAACCTGCGCCCGCCCCGGAACCTGCGCCGATCCCGGAACCGGCGCCGACCCCGTTGCCCGAGGCGACGCTGAGCGTCTCCGGCTTGTCCAGCGGGCAAACCGTTTCGGGCGACCTGTTCGTGACCGCAACGGTCGATCAGCCGACCGAGTCGATCCGCTTCGAGGTGCCGGGCGTGATCGATCGCACCGAGCGAAGTGCGCCGTTCGCGCTGGCCAGCGACGAAGGCCCCAACCGCATCCACCCTTGGGACACCACGCAGGTGGCGGACGGAGCACACACGCTCATCGTCACCGCGACGCTGACCGATGGCCGCACGCTGTCGCGCAAGCTCGGCTTCACGATCGCCAACGCCAAGCCGGAGCCGGAGCCGACACCGCAACCGCAACCGGAGCCCACCCCCGAGCCGCAACCGACGCCCGAGCCGCAGCCCGTGGTGCCGCAGATCATCCTCTCGTCGGTGCCCGATGAGTTGGAGGTCGGCCAGGCGGTGAGTGTTGCGGTCGCGGGGATCGAGGATGGCCAGGAACTGTTCTATCACGTTTTCGCCCGAGACTGGTCCGGTCTGATCGCGAGGAACGTGATGGTGAAGGACGGCAAGGTGACGCTGACGGTGCCCGATGCGCCGGGCGAGCGCCGCCTGCAGTTGCAGTGGGGCGACCAACTCAACCCGCACAAGGAAGTGGTTATCCGCCCGGTGGCGGCGCCGCAGCCCGAGCCCCAGCCGCAACCCGAGCCGCAACCGACGCCCGAGCCGCAGCCCGAGCCGCAACCGACGCCCGAACCCCAGCCGCAGCCCGAGCCGCAGCTACCGCCCGCGACCCTGAGCATCGAGGGCATCACGCCCGGGCAGGTGGTCAAGGGTGAGGTCTTCGTGTACGCCGAGGCAAGCGCGGGGGTGGAGTCGGTCAAGTTTGTCATCCCCGGCGTGATCGAGCGTGTCGAGCGCAGCGCGCCCTATGCGCTGGCCAGCGATGTCGAGGGGCGGCTCAACCCGTTCGATACGCGAACGATGCCCAATGGCAACTACAAGCTCAACGTCACCGCGCTGTATGTAGGTGGCGCATCGATCGTCAAATCGGTTGACTTCGCGGTCAACAACCCCGCGGCACCGCCGCTGGAGGTTGCCGAAGTCGCAGAAGGCGCAGCGGACCTGCACGAGGGGCTCGCCGTCGTCGGTCTCGGCGTCGAGCATCTCGGTCAGGCCCG
>CAZTLX010000006.1:5236-50646 GCA_964614575.1 uncultured Phycisphaeraceae bacterium
CCCCGCCGGGCAGCGCGCCGACGCTGGTCGCCGGCAGCGGGTTCAACGGCCCGACGGCGACGCCGGGGTCCCGCGGCGGCCTGAGCACCAAGGCCATCGCCCGCTGGGACGTCGTGCCCCATCAGATGTTCCACGGCGTGTTCGAAGCCGGCGTCATCGCGTTCCACAGCTTCGGCATCGAACGCGTGGATTTCAGCTTCAACGGCGGGCCGTGGGTCTCGGTCACCTCGCCTTCGCGCAACCCCCGCACCAACGTCGATGAGTATTGGGTCAAGATCGACGCGCGGCAGGTGAGCGACGGGCCGGTGGAGCTGCGCGCGATCGCGTATCCCACCAAGGGGCAGCCCCGCGTGCTCGACACACTGCGCCTCGTCGCCAACAGCGGCGGGTCGGTCAAGTTCCCGGTGCTGGAACTGGACGCGGGCACGCATCAGATCACCAACGACCTGCTGAACCGCCGCGGCCTGAAGCCGACGAAAGACGGCTACCTGATCATCCGCGGCAAGCCCGGCCTGGATCGCAGCCAGGTGCAGATTCACGGCACCGGCAACCTCCAGTTCAAAGACGGCAACGTCAAGTTCGAGAACCTCACCATACGCGGTGCCTGGACCAACATGACGCTGCGCGGCAACAAGACCGGGGCGCTGTGGTGCCACAACGTCCACTTCAAGGGACACACCCGCAACAATGACTTTGCCAACAGCAACTGGATCTGGTGGCCGGCCAGCGAATGGACCCACTATCACTGGACCGATTCGTTGATCACCGAGGTGCAGGTCGCGTTCGGCAACACCGAAAACAACATCACCGGTGTCGTCCGCAACGTCGAGCTCAAATACATCTACGAAGACATCGTGCGCCTGTCCGGCCTGCTGGTCAACGTCAAGGCCGATCACATCGGACTCGGCGGCAAGGTGGTCCCCGGGGCCCACGCCGACGCCTTTCAGTGGTACAACTGGCGGCCGGAGAACCTGATCGTGCAGAATTTCTCCACCACCCGGCTCGTGGGCCAGGGCCTGTTCCCCGGCGACATCAAGGACTGCGCGTTTGTCAACCTGAACCTGGACAACCGCAACAACGTCCCGTCCCACGCCATGCGCGCCCTGCAGATGATGGGCAAGGCCGAGAACATCCTGATCAAGGACTCGGTGTTTGTCGGCCCGGGCAACCTGCGCTACGACAAGGGCTTTACCCCGCAGGACGTGGTGTTCGACCGGGTCAAGGTCGGCACCGAGGCGCCCTACCTGCCCGCCGGCTGGCAGAATAGCCAGATCAAGATCCTGCCCACGCCGCCCTATTACGACTGATCCGGCGGTTGAAACCTTAACCCTCGGCCGACCGGTTCGGCCCCGGCGCGTCGCGTGTGCGGCGCGGATCGGGCCGGCCGGTCGGCGATCGTGACCGCCGGCGTCTGGGCCGAGCGGCCGTTGCTTATGCCCCGCGTCGCCGCAATCATCCCGTGTTACAACCGCGCACGCTGCATTGCCGCGGCCGTGCAAAGCGCGCTGGATCAGACCCGGCCGCCCGACCGCGTCATCGTGATCAACGATGGCTCGGTGGACGATTCGGCCCGAGTGCTCGCGGGCTTCGGCGAGCGCATCACGGTGATTGAGCAGGCCAACGCCGGGGTCGCCGCCGCCCGCAACGCGGGGGTCGCCGCGGCCGATGACTGCGACCTGATCGCCTTCCTCGACAGCGATGACGTGTGGGACCGGGGCAAACTCGAGCGGCAGCTGCCGCTGCACGAGCGGGACGATGTCGTGCTCTCGGGCAGCAACTGGGCGTGGTCGGATCGGCCGGGTGAGCCGGAGTACGAGCGGTTGGGCATCCTGGCGGGGGGGGTGTTGGATGAGCCGGCGCTCTCCGCGCTGCTGCGGTTTGAGGGGCACGGCTTCTGGCTGCCGACGTGGATCGTGCGGCGCGCTGCGCTGTGTCGGGTCGGCGGGTTCGACCCGCGGATGAGGCGTGTTGAAGACACGCGTGTCTTATTCCGTCTGTCTTTTGAGGGCCGTTTCGCGATGTGCCCACAGGTGGGCACGCTGCGGTCGCCCGAGATCGACCCGGTGCAACTGACCGTCACCGCCAGCGCCGCGTACCACACCGAGTATGTGCCGGCGACGATCGAGGTCCTGCTGGAGACCTACGCTCGGGCCTGGCAGATGGACGCGGATATCCAGCGGCGGTTGCGGCGGTTTACGGCCTACTTCCTGCTGTCGCACGCGAAGTTGCTCGCGGCGGCGGGCGACCGCGCCGGGGCACGCCGTCGGGCGCAGGAGGCCCTGCTTTTCGGTGCCGCCGGGCGTCACCGGTTACAAGCTTGGGCACTGCGATGGGTGCCGGGGGCATATGTCCGGCGCGGTTCACGCCGATTTGCCGAGAAAACGGACTGACTCGTTCCCCGGCCCCGCGTGTCGCCTCCGCGACACGCGCCCCCGGGACCCGGAGCCCCGACTCCCTTGACCCGCACTGATCACGCCAACCTCCGTGTCCTGGTCGCGATTGCCAACTACGGCGAAGGCAACCGTCGATACCTCGACAGGCTCCTCGCCGAATACCGCGCGATGTCTTTGCCCATCGATCTGGTGGTCCTCTCCAACATCCCCAAAGACCTGGGGGAGGACGTCGAAGTCAGGGTCGGCTTGCCCGATAAAGACCCCTGGTCGCTGCCATTCGCCCACAAACAATTGTTTGCCGAGCGCATCGATCAGTACGACGTGTTCCTCTATACCGAAGACGACATACTCATCCGCGAGCGTAGCATCCGTGCTTTGCTCGAAGTCACACCGACGTTGCCTGACGACGAGATCGTCGGATTCATGCGCATCGAGACGCATCCCGACGGCCGCAAATCCTACGACATGATCCATGGCTTCTTCCGCTGGGACCCGGCGAGCGTGCGGGTGCGCGACGGCCAACTCTACGCGCATCTGACCAATGAGCACGCCGCGGCTTATGCCCTCACCCGTGACCAGCTCCGCCGCGCGATCGCGTCGGGGGGGTTCCTCGTCCCGCCGCACCGCTATCGCTATGGCCTGCCGGAAACCGCGGCGACCGACCCGTACACGCAGTGCGGCATGACGAAGCTTTTGCCGCTGGACCGACTGGCCGATTTCGAGGTCTTGCACCTGCCCAATAAATACCTGGGCGTCTACGGCATCGACGAAGACGAGGCGATGGCGCAGCTCGACGAGCTGCGGCGGATCGCGGCGGATCAAGCCCGGCCGGCGAGTTGGATGCAGGTCGAAACCAAGCTGCCGCGGGGGCACGGCTCAAAGGTGCTCTTCGGCAAGCCGGACGACGAATTGCTCGCGATGTTGCCCGCCTCGGCACAATCGGTGCTGGTGATCGGTTGCGGCGACGGGCAGACGGAGGCGGAGCTGATCGCGCGGGGCGCGGCCGTGGCGGCGGTGCCGGTGGACCGCCTCGTCGGGCGCAGCGCAGAGCGCCGCGGCGTGGAGGTGCTGGCCGCCGATCCGGCTGCGGCCGACGCGGCGCTGGGCCCGCGCACGTTTGATGCGGTCGTGTTCCCCGACGTCCTGCACCTGGTCGCGGACCCCGTGACGCTGTTGCGGCGGTTCGCGCGGCGTGTCGCGGAAGGGGGGTGTGTCATCGCCACCGCCCCGAATACCGCGGATATCAAGCTCAAGATCGGGAAGCTGCGCGGCGAGGCGGGGTATGACGGCCTGGGCGCCTACGCTCAAAGCGGCGTCCACGCCAGCAGCCGCCGGGCGATCCGCCGCTGGCTGCACGATGCGGACCTGAACGTCACGGCCGGCCGCGCGGTGATGACCGACAAGCGGCAGAAGCTCGACCGCGCCTCGGCCGGCCTCGGAACCGACCTGCTGGCGAACCGCTGGCTGTTCGTGGCCCAACCCGCCGCGGTCGCTAGCGGCCGCGGCCGGCTCGACTAGACCGGCCGGTTGACCGATACACCTTGACATGGGCGGCGTTTGTGCCGCCGACCGCCGACCCAGGTACCCCCCATGCCCCATGATCCGATCCCCGAATTGATCCTTGAGCCGCGCCGCTCTTCGGCTCAATACTGGCGCGACTTGTGGCGCTACCGCGAGCTGTTTTATTTCCTCGCCTGGCGCGACCTGCTCGTGCGCTATAAACAGACGGTGGTCGGCATCACCTGGGCGGTGCTGCGGCCGCTGCTGACCATGCTGATCCTGACGTTCGTGTTTGGCGGGCTGGCGGGGATGGACGCCGGCGGCGATGTGCCATACCCGATCCTCGTGCTCTGCGGCATGCTGCCCTGGCAGTTCTTCGCCACCGCCCTGGCCCAGAGCGGTCAGAGCCTGGTGAGCAACGCCAGTATGGTGTCGAAAATCTATTTCCCCCGGCTGGTCATGCCCGCCAGCAGCGTCATCACCAGCCTCGTGGACCTGGCCATCTCCGCGGTGCTCCTCGGCTTGATGATGCTGTATTACCAGTACGTCCCAAGCGTCAAGGTCCTGCTCCTGCCGTTCTTCATCGCGTTGGCCTTCGCGGCGGCGTTCGGGTTTGGCCTGTGGATTGCGGCCTTGATGGTTCGGTACCGCGACTTCCGCTTCATCCTTCCGTTTATTGTCCAGTTCGGCCTGTATGTCTCGCCCGTCGGGTTTCAGAGCGGGGTCGTGCCGGATAACTATCGCTTTGCTTACTCCCTCAACCCGATGGTGGGCGTGATCGACGGATTTCGTTGGTCGGTGCTCGGCAATCAGATCCCCCCCGATCAGTTCCGGCTGACGGCGGTCTTCGTCCCCCCCGTGGCGGGCACCTCGCCGGAGCAGGCCATCGCTCAACATGAGATCGTTGTGCATGTCACCGGAAGCGAGGAGGGCGGTCCCTCGAACGGCCTGCGAATCGTGGTGGATGATCTGTCGGCGGGGGTTGTGGTCTCGTCGGAGGAGCTGCGCGCCGCCGCCGAACCCACCCGCATGGATGGGCAGCCGGACCCGCAGTTGTTGTTGATCGTCGCGGAGCCCCCCTCACGCGGGTCCTTGCGGTTTGGTTCGAAAGAGATGAGTGCCGGGGAGATTGTCACCTTCTCCGACCTCGAAGGCGGTGAATCGTTCGCTTATCACACGGACGGCGGCCAGAGCTTTTACCTCCCCGGGCTGGCGTTATCGATCGTGTTGGTACTCCTCGTGAACTTCACCGGCATCTGGTACTTCCGCAAGACCGAACGCACCTTTGCCGACGTGATTTGATCCCGGCCCTGCGTCCCTCCGAATGAGCATTGCTATGAGTCAGATGGCGATCCAGGTCGAAAACGTTTCCAAGCGCTACATCCTCGGGCACAAGGCCGAGAAGGGCGAGGGGCTGCGTCACGTGATCGAGCGTGGGATCACGGCCCCGGTCAACTGGGCCCGCCGCGGGTTCAAGCGCGACCCGGTGACCCGCGAAGAATTCTGGGCGCTGCGGGACTTGAGCTTCACCATCAACGAGGGGGAGGTGGTCGGGATCATCGGCCGCAACGGCGCGGGCAAATCCACGCTGCTCAAGGTGCTTAGCCGCATCACCGAACAGACCGAAGGCCGTATTCGCTTGCGAGGGCGGCTGGCGAGTTTGCTGGAGGTGGGCACGGGTTTCCACCCCGAGCTCAGCGGGCGGGAGAACATCTACCTCAACGGGGCGATCCTGGGCATGACCCGGTTGGAGATCAAGCGCAAGTTTGATGAGATCGTCGCGTTCGCCGAGGTCGAGAAGTTCCTGGATACGCCGGTCAAGCGGTACAGCAGCGGGATGTATGTCCGGCTGGCGTTCGCGGTCGCGGCGCACCTGGAGCCGGAGATCCTGGTGGTGGACGAGGTGCTGGCGGTGGGGGACATGGAGTTTCAGCGCAAGTGCCTGGGGAAGATGGACGACGTGGCCAAGCAAGGCCGCACGGTCCTGTTTGTCAGCCACAACATGGCGACGATCGCCAACCTGTGCGGCCGGGCGATCATGCTCCAGCAGGGGCGGATGATCGATGACGGCCCGACGGATCAGGTCATCGCCCACTACCTGCAGGAGGGCAGCAAGGCTGGGTCGATCCCGCTGTCTCAACGGACGGACCGTTTCGGCAACGGCGATGTGAAGCTGCAGCACATCGAACTGTTCGACGGCGCGGGCCACCCGACCGATCACCCGGCCAGCGGTCACGCGCTGCGCATCCGGGTGCATTACCGCTGCGAGCCGCGGGTCGATCCGCCCCACGCCGAACTGACCGCGGTCTGCAAACGCGACGAGGTGCTCCAGTTCGTGCTGTCCAGTTCGATGTGCATCGGCAAGCCCATCGCGTTGCAACGCGAAGGGTGTATCGAGCTGGAGGTGCCCAGCCTGCCGCTGGCCTCGGGCTTGTATGTCTTCGAGATCATCCTCGCGTCGCCGGGCCAGAAAGAGACCTACGACGCGCTGGATAACGCGCTGCATTTTGAGGTGATCGACGGCGATTATTTTGGAAGCGGCAAGTTGCGACCCAACGTCCATTGGAAGAAGATCGGGGTACTGGTCCGGCACGGGTGCGAGCACCACCCCGGCCGGCCGGTCGGGGGCGGCGCGGTGCCGTCCGGTGTCTGCAACGCGATGACCTGATCGAGCCCCACCGCGGTCGCTCGGCGTCCTGAGCTAAGGGGGTTGGCATGCGTGCCGGTTTTTTTCTGAATAATACGTCGATCCCCGAGGTGGACCTGACCCGGCCCCAGCGGGGCAATCCCGGGATCGGCGGGACCGAATACCGATTCGCCGCGCTGCCGTGGGCGATGAAAGAATATGGGGATGGTCGGCACGAAGCGGTCCTGCTCGCGCCGCACCTGGAGCATCTGCCGCCGACGGTCGCGTCGCATCACTGCCCGAGCGTGTTCGATGCCCCCGCGATCTGCCGGGAGCACGGGCTCGCGGCGTTGGTCTTTCGGCCATGGTCCTGCGCGCGTAGCATGAGGCGGCTGGCCGATGAACTGGTGCGTTGTGAGGTGGTGGGCGTGGCGTGGGCCGGCAACGCTTTGGACCCGGCGACATTCAAAATGTTCGCGAAGCATCCCGGGCTGTGGGCCTATGTCAGCGTCGGCCGAGAGATTATCGATTACTACCGCGACCTGCCGATCGTTTACAAATCCACCTACATCTACAACGGTGTGCGGACCCGAGGCATTGAGGTCAAAACCGACTACGCCGATGACCCGCCGATTGTGATGTATATGGGCAGCCTGATCCCGGCCAAAGGCTTCGCGCGATTGGCGCGGCTCTGGCCCCGGATCCGCGAGGTGCATCCGTCCGCGCAGCTGCATGTGATCGGGTCGGGGCAGCTTTATGATCGGTCGGTGTCGCTGGGGCCTTTGGGGCTCGCGGACGCCGATTTCGAACACCAGTTCCTGCCGCCGTTGTTAAACGAATCCGGCGATCTGGACCCCTCGGTGACGTTCCACGGGATCGTCGGGGTGCAGAAGTACGCGTTGCTCCGCCGCGCGAGTGTCGGGGTGGCGAATCCGACGGGCGAGACCGAGACCTTCTGCGCCGCCGCGGTTGAGTTTCAGATCGTGGGCGTGCCGGTGGTGTCCGCCGCCGAGGGAGGATTGCTGGATACCGTGGTACACGGAGAAACCGGGTTGCTGTGCCGGACGGACGCGGAACTGGTCGATGCGATCACGACGCTGCTGGGTGATCCGGTGCGGCGGCAAGCGATGGGCGCGAAGGCCGCGGCATTCACCCGCGAGCGGTTCACCTTCGAGCGGGCGGTGGCGGACTGGCTGAGGCTGTTGGATCAGATCGAGTCCGGTCAGCGGCCCCGGCTGTTGCCCCCGAAGTCGAACCTGGGCCACCACCGCAAGTGGCTCAAAGAAGGGGTGCGGATCGGCAAGCGGGTGGTCCCGCCGTGGCGCTCGTTGCCGCCGATCGAGCGAAAGCCTGCGCGGCGGGTGTTCCGCCAACTCGCCGGTGCCCTGTTGCGGCCCGGCAAGTGGTCCACGGATGAGCAAGTGTCCCCCGTGTCCCCCGGGCGGGGATGAACCGATTGTCGTGCGGCCCGCGTTTCTCTGAGCCGGACTTGGGCACAACTCTCAAGCATCAGGGGTCTGATTGGCGCTGGAAACCCCGGTACTGTTGATCATCTTCCGCCGCCCTGAACTGACGCGGCGGGTCCTGGATGCGGTTCGCGCGGCGCGACCTCAGCGGCTGTTCGTCGTGGCCGATGGCCCGCGCCCGGGTCGTCCGGACGAACCGCCGGCCTGCGAGGCCGCCCGCGCTGTGATCGACGAGGTGGACTGGCCGTGCCAGATTGAGCGCCGTTTTCTGGAGCAGAATCTCGGCTGCGGCCGGGGCCCATCCTGCGGCATCTCGTGGGTTTTCGAGCAGGTGCCCGAAGCGATCATCCTCGAAGACGATTGTGTCCCCGACCCGAGCTTCTTCTTCTACTGCCAGGAACTGCTCGAGCGCTACCGGGACGACACGCGGGTGATGCACATCTCCGGATGCACGTATCGGTCCGAGGCGTGGGACACGCCACACAGCTACTTCTTCTCGAAGTACCCCGCGTGCTGGGGCTGGGCGACATGGCGGCGGGCGTGGCAGCACTTCGACTTGAATGTCGGGCTCTGGCCGAGCTTGAAGCCGACCGCGTTCCTCGACAGCTTTATCCGGCAGCCCCAGGTCGAGGCGTTCTGGGCCAAACAGTTCGACGGCGCGCAGACCCTCGCCGAAGACCTGCACTACTGGGATTACCAGTGGGCGTTCGCCTGCTGGGCGCACAGCGGGTTATCGATCTTCCCCAGACACAACCTGATCTCCAACATCGGCGGCGGTGCGGACGCGACGCATACCTTCGATGACCATGACCAGACGCTGAGCTTGCCAACCCGACCACTCGCACTGCCGCTGAGCCATCCGCCCTCCGTGCTGCGCGATGCCGATCTGGACCGACAGTATGTCGAGCAATTTTTGCTGCCGGCGGTGACCCCGCGGGCCGTGGCGACGAGCAGCCGGTTTCGCCGGGGGGTCTCGCGTTACGCCCCGAACTTCGCCAAGCGGGCGGTTCGGCGTTTGAAAGCCCGGCCGCGGTGAGCCGGAGGACCGGTCGAATTGTGGCCTACAATCCCGCGGCCTGTCTGACCCCGAGGCACTGACTATCCGGCCCAGAATTCAGGAGAGGTGATGATCCCGCAACATACTGATCAATTAGAAACCCCCGTGGCGATGCTGGTATTCCGTCGGCCCAAGCAGACGGCGCGGGTGCTCGAGGCGGTGCGCCAAGCACGGCCCCGGACGCTGCTGGTCGCCGCCGACGCCCCGAGGCTCGGGCGACCCGCCGAGGCGCATGCCTGCGCCGAGACGCGCGCGCTCTTCGATCGGATCGACTGGGACTGCCGGGTGTTGACGCGGTTCCCCGAGCAAAACCTGGGCGTCGGCCACGGGGTGTCCAGCGGCATCTCCTGGGTCTTTGAGCAGGTGCCAGAAGCCATCATCTTGGAAGACGACTGCGTGCCCGATCCGACGTTCTTCCGTTACTGCGCCGAGTTGCTCGAGCGCTATCGCGAGGACCCGCGCGTCATGCAAATCTCGGGCACGACCTACCGCGCCCGGTCGCTGCGTACGCGGTCGAGCTATGTCTTTTCCAAGTACCCCGCGTGCTGGGGCTGGGCGACGTGGCGGCGGGCGTGGCAGCACTTCGACCTGGGGGTCTCGGAGTGGGCGCGGCTGCAGCACACGCCGTGGTTAAACCAAATCTTCGGGCAGCGAGAGGTGGAAGCGGCCTGGGCCAAGGAGTTTGACCACGCCCTGCACGGGCACATTCACACCTGGGATTTTCAGTGGGCGTTCGCCTGCTGGCTTCAAGAGGGCCTGTCGATCAGCCCGCGTCATAACCTGGTGACGAACATCGGCCACGGCCACGACGCCTCACACACCTTCCAGCACGACGACCCGATGCTCGACGTGCCGACCCGCTCGATGCGGTTCCCCATGCATCACCCGCCGCGCGTCGAAGCGAACCGGCGGCTCGACCGGCAGTATGTCCAGCAGGTGCTGCTGCCCGATGTGCGGCCCTGCCATATCAACCGTCGGCATTGGCTCCGCCGCGCGGTGGCTAATTGTCTGCCCCGCCAACTCAAGGATGGGGCGCGGGCATCGATCCGGCGACTGATGCCCGGCTGATCAACAGACCAACGAGCCCCCGCGTGGCCATCCGCTACCGCTTCCTCTATCACTGGTGCCGCTTCTGGGCCAAGCGCAACGGGCCGCGCGGCTTCGGCCGCGCCGCCTCACGCCTGGCCGTGTGGGGCCTTGCGCCTTATCAGGGCCGCGCCATGCTCGCCGGCCTCAACCCCCGCGGCTTCGTCGCCCACGACGCGTACCTGATCTACCCCGGCCTGACCCTCGGCCAACACGTGTTCATCGGCAGCGGGGTCGACCTGACCGTCGGCGACAAACAACCGGGCCCGGTGAGCATCGGCGACCGCGTTCACCTCTACGGCGATACGTTCCTCCAGACCGGCAGCGGGGGCTCGATCCGCATCGGTGCCGACTCCCACATCCAGCCCGGCTGCCACTTCCGCGCGTTCGTAAGCGGCATCGAGGTGGGGCAGGGCGTGGAGATCGCCTCGGGCTGCGCGTTCTACAGCTTCGATCACGGCGTCGTGGCCGGGACGCGGATCATGGACCAGCCGCTGACCAGCAAGGGGCCGATCATCATCGGCGACGGGGCGTGGCTGGGCCACGGCGTGACGGTGCTAAGCGGGGTGACGATCGGCCCGGGGGCGGTGGTGGCGGCCGGTGCCGTGGTCACCCGGGACGTGCCCGCCAACACGATCGCCGCGGGCGTCCCCGCTCGGGTCGTGAAGCCGCGTTAGCTCGGGTCACGGGGGCTGGGGCCGGTGTTTTGGGCATCGCCCTCACAGGGACCCGGATAGTCGGGATTATTCCATGCACGCCGCAAGAAAAGTCCACATCTTGTGTTCGATCGATGATGGCTACGCGCAGCACTGTTGCGTGATGCTCTGCTCTTTGTTTCGCAACAATCGCGGCACCGATTTTCAGATTTGGTTGCTGGTCGATCAGTTAAGCGAAGACTCCGTGCGAATGTTGCGTCAGCAGTGCAAGTCCTATGGCCACCAACTCGAATTCATCCCCGTCGATCGCGCGGTATTTGAGAAACTCCCGCTGACTCACCACTTCACGGCGGCGGCGTATTTCCGCCTGCTCGCGGCGGAAATGCTCCCCGAGGCCCTGGAGCGGGTGCTTTTTCTGGATTCCGACCTGATCGTCCGGGACCGGATCGACGCGCTGTACGACCTTCCACTGGAGGGATCGACCCACGCGGCGGTGCCCGACCCGTCCGGGGAGGAATCGTTGACACGACTGGGTTTGCCATCCGATCAGCCCTATTGCAACACGGGTGTCATGCTCATGAACCTGCCGGTGTGGCGTCAAGAAGACCTTGGGCAGCGATCCTTGGCATATCTGGTCGAAAACCCGCACAGGATCATGTGGGTGGATCAGGATGCGATTAACGCGGTGACCCACGGGCGGTGGCGGGTATGCGACCCGGTGTGGAACGTCGGCACATGCATGTTTGACCCATCGATTGCCCAGCTAATCCCAATCGATCCGACCACCCTTGCGTTGCTGCGTCAATCGCCGAAGATCGCACATTTCACCGGCAGTTATAAACCGTGGCATCATGGCTGTCCCCACCCGTTCACCGCTGAATATGGCAGGTACCTGGCGAAGACGCCGTACCGCTGGGCGCAACGCCGGCGGTTAGTTCGCCGGGGGGTTGACAAAGTCCGCTCACGCGTGAAGCGCGCGCTGAAACTGAGCTTGTCAATCCTGGGCGTTCGCCGTGGGGTTGATCTGTCAGCGGCCGAATCGGCTCCCGGCAGCCGCGGCGCCGGTTGAAGCTGGGGGGAATAGTTAAGTCCCGCGGCCGAATTGAGTTAGCACCGCATGAGCGCGGCTGATCGTGTGGTGCCTAATCTACGGATCATCGGGCTTATCGGCGGAAAAACTTAAAATCGGCAACTCAATCTCTCTTGCTCTTGGCTAAATGCGTGTTATGCTTCTTTCCGTGGGGTGGTGTCGGCAATGCCGTCACCGACAATGCCTGTCCGCGAGGGGGGGCATCCGTCAGACCTGAACTAGCTGCTCTGGCCCGTGATCGGGCTTGGGGTGGCGTAACACGATCCGCAATAGGAGTGGAGAGCCGTGCTGAATTTTTGTAAGGCAACCTGTTTGCTGGCTTTGGGTGCCGCGTTATCGGCCCCCGTTACATTGGCCGCGCAGATCAACGTCATGACGATCGGCGACTCGATCACGTGGGGCTTACGTGCCGGAGCCAGTAACAACAGCCTATCCAACGGCGGTTGGCGCGTCCCGCTCAATTCCCAACTTAACGCTTTGCCTGGTGGCAATACCTTTAACTTCATCGGGATCAAGGGGGATGGCAACGCGACGACCGTGAGCGGCGAGAAGGGCGGTGTCAATCAGAACGGTGATCGATTTGATGGCCCCGGGAACGCGACCGCTCTTCACGAGGGTTACAGCGGGTGGGTGATCGATGCTCAACCGTATGTGGATGAAGGTTTTTACAACAGCGACGATTTTTTCAATCCTGATAATGATCGCAGCGGCATCGCCCAGCATGTGCTGACCGCGAGCAATCCGACCGGCACCATCGATCCCGGCAATCTCAACGGTAATTTCTCCGGCCCCGCCGACGTGATCATGCTCGCGATCGGTATCAACGACGTCGTTGGTTACACCGGCTATTCAAGCCCCTATTCCGTAGAGGCCGATCCCATCGCCGCGATGGTCAGCAACCTCGGCAACCTCATTACCACGATCGCCACCGAGTTTCCCCAAGCGACCCTGCTGGTCTCGAACCTCCTGCCGGTCGATAAGGGCCTGGGCTCGGGAACCCTGAGCGAAACGAATGACGCGATCAATATGTTCAATCAGTTGCTTTTGAGCCAGTATTTCGGCGACGATCTCCTTGATGACAGCAACGGAATGGATGTATACGGCATTCATGATCTGTTGGACAACGTGTTCTTGCTCAATGTGCACTCCGCGATTCCCACTTCACCGGTAGGCACCGCCCTCGCGGATGGCATTCATCCGAACGACAACGGCTACGGCCTGATCGCCGACTTCTATGCCGCCCGCTTTGAAGCCGGGGCGTTCCCGATCCCCGAGCCGGGCACCGCGGTGTTGATGGTGCTGGGGGGGGCGATGGTTTTGGGCCGGCGTCGCCGGGCCGCGTGATCGATACGTCGGCCTGCCGGTCCATCGGGTCGTCCCGGTGTTGACTGGGGCCTATGTTTGACCGATGACCACAATCATCAAGACCGCCGCCGCGCTCCGGAATGGGGCCGCGGCGTTTTCCATTGCAGCGTCGGTTCCGGGCCGTGAGGCATACGCTTGAACGCCACAACCAGCCCCCTCAATGAACTGCGGCAAGCCGCCGCCCGAACCGGTATCAAGGCGGTGTCATTCGACCTGTTCGACACCGTCATCACCCGCTCCACGGGCGACCCGGAATCGCTGTTTATATTGATCGGGCGGCGCCTGCGGGACGCGGGGCTGATTGGTTGCTCGGCCGAGGCCTTCGCCCGGCACCGCTATGTCTGCGAGAAGCGCGTCCGCGGCAACAAAGACGGCCGAGAGGTCCGGCTCCGCGAGGTCTATCAAGAAATGGCCTGCTTCACGGGCCTGGAAGACTCGATCGAACCGATGATGGCGATTGAGCAGGCGGTGGAGCGCGAAGCGATCTGCGTCATCCCCGCGATGCTCCCGCTGATCGACGAGTGCCGCGAACGATTCGGCCGCGTCATCTTCATCACCGACATGTATCAGGACCGCGCGTTCCTCAGCGAATTGCTGACGGGTCTGGGCGTGTTGCGAGAGGGTGATCAGCTCTACGTATCCTCCGACTACGGCGTGCAGAAGGGGACCGGCCGTTTGTTCCGCATCGTCCTCGAGGCTCATGGCCTGGCCCCGCACGAGTTGCTGCACTGCGGCAATTCGCAGCCGTATGACGTGGACCCGGCACGGGCGTTGGGCATGCCGGTGGTCCACTTCGACCGCGGCAACCCGCACCCCTCGGAGCAGGTGCTCAACGAGCACGCGCCATACTGCGAAGGCTACACCGCGCTGCTGGCGGGCGCGGCCCGCAAGGCCAGGCTTGCCGGGCTGGAACACACCGGCCATCAAAGCACGATGTGGGACACCGGCGCCAGCGTCACCGGCCCCCTGATTTACCTCTACACCCTCTGGTGCCTCCAGCGGGCTCAGCACCACGGCCTACGCAAGCTCTACTTCCTCGCCCGCGACGCGTATCTGCCCTATTTGGCCGCGAAACAGATCATCGCCGACCACCCCGAGTTCGACATCCAGGTCAGCTACCTGCTGGGCAGCCGGCAAACGTATTACGCCCTGTCGATCGAAAAGCTCGGCCCCGAGGAATGGGATTACCTGACCAAACACGCCGAGCATCAGTACGCGACGCTCAAGATGCTGCAGGCGTCTCTGATGGTCCGCCCGTCCACCCTCGAAGCACTGCTCGCAGAGGTGGGCCTTGCCGAGACGGACTGGGACCGGCCGCTGAACATGAGCCAGCTGAGCCGGCTGCGGGATCACGCGTTGCATGATGCGGATGCGAACCGCGCGCTGTTTGCGGACATCCAGCGCAGCCAGGCCTTGCAGTGGCGGCATTTCGAGGCGGAAGGCGTCGATCCGGCCTGCCCCGCGGCCCTGGTGGACACCGGCTGGACCACCCGCTCGCACGCACCGCTCTATGACTTTCTCAAGCGTCGCGGCTGCGAACAGTTGCGTGTGTTCTACTTCGGGCTGATCGTCGAGCAGACCCACATCCCCCTCACGTCCCTGGACACGTTCGCGTTCAATTTCGCCACCGCTCAAGGCGTGGCCCGCCGGGGCTTCCCGTACACGCGGCCGATGGAGGAGCTGCTCGCCACGTCGTTCGGCCGCACCCAGGGCTTTGACGAAGTGGACGGCAAGGTTGTGGCCCAACACGCGCCGCTGGAAGATGCGGATTTCATCGGGACGTACTTCGAGACGTATTACGGCGGGGTCCAGGCGTTTTTCCGCGCGGCGCGCAGCCTGCCGCTGACGCAGGAATCATGCTACGACCTGCGGGCGGTGAGTGAACGGTTGATTTATCGCTTCTGGGCCGAGCCGACCATGGCCGAGGCCCGCGTGTGGTCTCAGGTGAGATGGGAGTGGGACCCGCTGGGGCAAGTGACGTATCCGCTGGCTCGGCCGTATCGGGTGACCGATGCCTGGGCCGCGTTCCGCCAGCGCCGCGCGCCGGAGTGTTACGAACAGTTCTGGATAGCCGCTTCCAAGAAGCTCTCATCGACACCGGTGCTGGCCTTTTTGAAAGTCGTGATCCTCAGCCGCAAGGCCATTGATGCGGTGCTGCGCCTGATCCCCTCACCCATCCGCCAGCCGCTGACGCAGGCCCGGCGGAAAGTGATCCGCTTCCGCGCAGTGGCGGTGCGATCAACCCTGCCCTCGGCGATGTCGGGGAGCCTTTCCGGTCTGCTCTGATCTGATCAATTGCGAGTTTTTTTCCTTGTGGTGCCTCTGAATAACCCACCCAAGCCCGCCGATGCGCAGCGCAGCGGAGCTTCGGCGGGGTATTTTGAGGTCTCTTGTGTTTACCCGTGACCCTTGCGGTGACTTTCTCGCGCTGCTTTGCTGACATGATGAAAGCTGATCCCACCCCTCTGGTCTCGATCTGCATGCCCACGCTCAACAGCGAGCGTTTCCTGACCGAACGCCTCGAGAGCATCGGCCACCAGACCTGCGCCGACTGGGAGCTGGTCGTGGTCGATAGCGCCTCGGAGGACCAGACGCTGCCGATGATCGAGGCGTTTGCCGAGCAGCACCCGCGGCGCGTCGCGATCCACCAGGCCCCGCGCGACGGGATCTACACGAACATCAATCGCGCGATCAAGCTGGCGCGGGGCCGATATGTCTATATCGCGACCAGCGACGACACGATGGCGTCCGATTGCCTGCAGCGGATGGCCGCGGCTCTGGAGGCCAACCCCGACTGCGGGCTGGCGCACTGCGCGCTGCGCCGGCTGGGGGCCGACGGCGTGCCCGAGTCGCCGGACTGGTGGCGGCTCGAATCGGTTTTTTCCCGCAGCAGCGCGGGCATGCTGGAGCGCACCCATCGCCGCCGGGCACCGCTGGATGGTTTGCTGCATCTGCTGGGTTGCAGTGTGTACGTCTCCCTGACGCAACTGCTCATCCGCCGCGACCTTTTCGAGCGGATCGGTTACTTCGAGTCACGGTGGGGATCGATCGGCGATCTGAACTGGGACATGCGCGCCGCGCTGGCGACGGACACGATCCACGTGGCGGGCACGTGGGCGAGCTGGCGGCTGCATCCGGACCAGGCGACCGCATCGGCCGGGATCGGTGAATCGCAACACGTCGAGCGGATCGAGTCGATGATCGACCACGCGCTGGCCGACCGCCGCGACGACCTGCCCGCGGCGGTACGCGGTGCGTTAGATGCGGGGCACGCTCGCCGCTGGGCGCAGGTGCGCGAGTGGGAGCGTCGGCGTCGGTCGAGCGGGGCGTGGCGGATGTGGGCGGTTGGTCAATTGCTCAGCGGTTCCTGGCCCGCGCGCCGCCACCTCGCGGCGCGGTTAACCGGCGGCCAACCGCTGCCCCAAACATTGCCCGGCCTGTTGCGGCGTTGGCTGGAACGGGTGATGAGGCAGCCGATGCTAATCGCACTCGACGAGCAAGGCGCTGCGGCGTGAGGCCCCCCGCCTACGATTGCGTCCGGCCGGTATCTGCTGTTTGTTTCCGCGGCACTTGTCCGCTTCGCGCATCGTGACGATACGCGCATAGGATTCGCCCGCGCCGACCCGCCACGCCGCACCTTGATGAAGCCTGCTTTGGCATGACCACCCGTTCCCTACCACCCGCTACCGCCCGCGTGGCCGACGGCCCATCCCCCGTCGGCGCAGCCCGGGACGCCAAACGCCCGATGCCCCGCATCCTGCTCCTGACCCCCAGCGCGCCCTGGCCGCCGGACAACGGCACGCGTCAGCGCACGAACCTGCTCTACCGCGGGCTGGCGCGTTGCGGCGTGGTGGATTGTGCCGTGGTCAGCCCCGGTCCCGTGCCCCTCGACGCCCCGACCCGCGAGGTGCTGCGTGAGCGTTTCGGCTTGGTCGATGCTTTGCAAGGCCGACCGATCGGTGACCAGCCGCCGTGGTCGTTGATCAGGACGCTGGCCGGGCAGCGCGCCGCCAACATGGCCGCGCACGCGCTGGTCGGTTGGCACGCCGATTTTTCCGCCGACCCGCAGGCCCGGCGCTGGCTCGGTCAGCGCACCGGCGGCCGCGCGTATGACCTGATCGTCAGCCGCTACCTCTGGCCCGCGGCGCACGTGGGCGTCGGGGCGGGTGAGCGGCTGGTGATCGACATCGACGACTTCGAGTCGCAGCGGTTGGCGTCGCAACTGGCGGTGGCGGATTGGCCGGAAACCAAGCGGCGCTGGTGGCGACGCCGGGTGCGTCAGGTCCGCCGTTTTGAGTTGCGGTATCTGCGGCTGGCGAAGCACGCTTTTGTGGCCAAGCCCCAGGACGCGCAGGGCATCATCGGCACGCCGACCAGCGTGCTGCCCAATGTACCGTTCTTCGAGGGCGAGAGCGTGCCCCCGCCGTTGCCCCCGGCCCGCGACAGTCAGACGATCCTGTTCATCGGCACGTTGGAGTTTGGCCCGAACGTGCGGGCGATGCAGCGGCTGATCGATTGCTCCTGGCCCCAGATCAAGGCCGCTTGCCCGAACGCGGTGCTGCGTATCGCCGGCGGCGGATTGCCCGAGGCGACACGTGCGGCATGGGCCTCGGTTCCGGGCGTGGAGCCGATCGGTTACGTCTCGGATGTGAGCAGCGCGTATCGCGACGCGGCGTTCTCGATCGTGCCGATCTGGGAAGGGGCGGGCACGAAGATCAAGTTGGCCGAGTCGCTGTTGTGGGGCCGTACCGCCGTGTGTGCCCGCCACTCGCTTAGCGGATACGAGCAGCACCTGTCGCACGGCGAGCACCTGTGGGTGGCCGACGATGATGCGCAGGTGGCCGCGGGTTGCGTGGCGCTGCTGCGTGACGCGGCCCGGCGCGAGGCATGGGCCGACGCGGGCCGGGCGGTGGTGCTGGATCACTACACGCCGCAGTCGTTCTATGAGAAGGTGGTGGCGGTGGTTGAAGCATTGCGGGGGGCGTCCCGCGACCGATAAGGTCCGGCCGCGGCGGCGGGCGCGTCGCTCGCGGGTCATGAAGCGCGCATAAGCTTCCGATAGGGGCAGTGACGGCGGAGGCCCGATGCGAAGTGCGATCAGATGATGAGTGATGCGACCCCGAGATTGACGGTTGAACCGAGCGCGACCTCCGCGTCCGCGCTGGCCCGGCGTCGCCCCGGTGCCGCGCGACGGCCGGCCGCGCCGCGCGTGGGGCGGGTCACGAGCGAGCAGCGGATCATCGATGCGCTGGTCTTGATCTTTGTCTTCACGCTGTTCATCCCCGAGGCGATCGCGCTGCATCTTGGGTCGGTGAGGCTGCTGCCGATGTTCGTCGTGGCGATGGTTCTCTTCCCGCTGTTGTTTATGTTTGGACGCATCCGCTGGGCGTGGCCCGAGCTTCTGATCGTCGCGATGTTCTGCTCGTTCTTTTTGTCGACCGTCAGCTCCAGTCCGCTCTTGCGCTCGATCGAATCGATCGGCCGCATGTTCCTCATCGCCGGGATGCCGTACCTCATCGGCCGTTATGTCGTGCAGGACACGCATCGGCTCACCCGGTTCCTGGGCCTGCTCCTGGGGTTGGCGGCGATCCTCGCGGTGTTGTCGCTGGCCGAGTCGTTCGCACGCTTCAACATCCACAGCGTGGTCTGGAACGTTTACTACAACCCGCACCCCGAGAAGCGCCTCGGCTTGACGCGGGCCTACGGCTGGACGACGCACTCGATCATGTTCGGCCTGGTCAACGCGATCTTCCTGCCCATCCTGCTGGTCGCGGTCATCGAGAAGCTGCGCCTGGTCGGACGTTGGCCGAAGCTCAAAGCGCTGGCCCTGGGGGTCGGCTGCTTCACTTCGCTGTCCACCGGGGCGTGGGGCCCGGCCGTGCTGTCGGTCTTGTTCGTGGCGTGGGACTACCTGTTCAAGGTCAAGCCGGTGATCCGCTGGCCGTTGACCTACGCCGCGATCATCGGCGGGTACTACGCGCTGGAGGTCCTGTCCAACCGCCCGCTGTTGCGCATCCTCATGATGGACCTGCACCTGAGCAGCCCCGAGGCATGGTGGTACCGCTGGATGCTCTACGAACGGGTCTACAGCGTCATGCCCGGGTCCTGGTGGCTGGGTCACGGGCTGGTCGTGCCCGAGGAGTTCCAGAACTGGGCATGGTCGATCGATAACAACTTCCTGGTGGTCTTGATGCAATACGGCCGGATCGGCCTGACGCTGTGGATCGGCCTCTTCGCCGCGGTCCTGCTCTACGGCGGCAAGGCGGTCTGGGGCGGGCGCGACACGCCCTATGTCCGCTTCACGCGTGCCATCAGTTTTGGGCTGATCGGCATCACGCTCACCCAACTCAGCGTCGCCCTTTTCTCCACGCCCAACACGCTGTACTGGCTGCTGATGGGCTTGGCGATCGGCGCCGCCCAGAACTGCCGACGCGAGGCGAAGGCGATCGCGGCGGCCAAAACCCGCAACAAAATGGCCCGGCGTCGGCCCGCCGGGTCCCCGCCGCGTCAGACGCCCGCCGCCACCCTCCGCGCGGTGCCCTCCGCCTGAGCCTGCTAGCGCGGCACCCCACCCCTGAGTATGTCCCAGTCCCTCGCCATCATCACGCCCAGCTTCCGCCGCGACTTCGAACGCTGCCGGTTAACCGTCCAGAGCGTCAACCGCTTCGTCCCGCCCGACGTCCACCACTACCTGGTCATTGATCGTCGCGACGTAGCGATGTTCCGCCCGTTGAGCGGCCCGCGCACCACGATCATCGTGGCCGAAGACCTGCTGCCGTGGTGGATCGTGCGGCTCCCGCGGGTGCGGAAGCTGTGGATGAGCTTCCGCACGCTCCCCGTGCGCAGCTGGATCGTCCAGCAGTTGATGAAGCTGTCGGTCGCATCGCAGATCGATGCGCAGGTGTACTGTTTTGTCGATTCGGATGTCGTCTTCGTCCGCCCGATGGGGCCCGAGGCGATGATGGAGGGCGAGCGGGTGCGGCTTTTCCGTCGGCCGGGCCACGCCGATCAGCCCAAGCACCACCGCTGGCATCGCACCGCCGCAAAGCTGCTGGGCCTGCCCCCCCGCGACTACTTCGGCGCCGACTACATCGGCAACATGATCACCTGGCGGCGCGACACCCTGCTCGCGCTGCACCGACACATCGAGCAGAGCACCGGCCGCCACTGGCTCCGGGCCGTGGCCTCGCAACTGCACCTCTCCGAGTACATCCTCTACGGCGTGTATGTCGAGCACGTGGCGCAGGACTGGGCCGCCCACTACCCCGACGAATCCGACCTGTGCCACTGCTCCTGGCATTACCCGGTGGGGAGCGGCATGAGCGTCGAGGGTTTCCTCGATCGCCTAGAACCGTTCCACCGGGCCGTCCTGATCCAGTCGAACCTCGGCCTCGACGCCGAGACCTACGACCGCCTGCTCGCGCAGAAGGTGGAGCAGATCAACGAGCCGTCGGCGGTCAGCGCGAGCGGGCCGTCGTGAAGACCCACGGGGCGTGCGCCCGCGCCGGGGAAATGATCCCGGGGGGATGCCCGGCTCAATCCGCTCGATCATCATGGTGTTCCGACTGCCCCGCCGGGGCCATAGACCGCCCGCCACACTTTTGCCCACGCCCATGGACGTCACGTTGACTCAGGATCAGGCCCACGAATCGGCCACGCCCGCGGACGCCACGCCGTCGCCCTCCCCGCGCGTCAGCGTCCTGATCGTCGGCTACAAGTCGAAAGACCTGCTGGCCGATTGTCTCGATGGCCTGCTCAAACACACCGCCGGTGTGGAGATGGAAGTCCTCTACACCGATTGTTCCAACGACGGCTCGATGGCCATGGTCCGCGACCGCTACCCCGCGGTCCGCGTGATCGACAACACCGAGAATCTCGGCTTCGGCGGGGGCAACAACTTCCTGGCCCGACATGCCCGAGGTGATTACCTGCTGCTGTTGAACCCCGACACGCTGGTGCGAGACAACGCGGTGGGCGAGCTGGTGGCCTGTGCCGGGGATTACCCCGAGGGCGGCGCGTGGGGGGGGATCACCGAACTGCCGGAGGGGCGGATCGACCCCGGCTGCCAGCAGACGGGGCCGGGACTCCGCTACTCGCTGGCGCACCTCCTGGGCCTCGGCCGCATCATCGCCGGCGGTGTGCGACCCGACGCGAACCAACCGGCACCGGTCGCGACCCTCAGCGGCGCGTTCATGATGATTCGGCGCGATCTGTGGGAACAACTCGGCGGGTTCGACGAGACCTTCTTCATGTATTGTGAAGAGATGGACCTGTGCTACCGCATCCATCAGGCGGGATATCGGATCATCATGACGCCTCGGGCGCGCATCGTGCATCTGGTCGGCAGCGGCTCGGGGCAGAGCGCGGCGCGCATGATCGCGCTGACCAAGGGCGCGATCCACTTCAACCGCAAGCACTACGGCAAGCTGTATAACGCGACTGACATCACGCTCCGCTGGCTCTACAGCGCCAGCCGTTACACGCTGGGGCTGATCGGCCAGCCGCTGGTCGGCGCGAAGCGTGCCGCGGAGCTGCGCGCGCGTCACCGGCCGATCATCACCCGGCCCGGGCAATGGAACAAGGGGTGGTCATGATCAGCGTCGTCATCCCCGCCTACAACGAAGAAGCGGTCATCGGGCGCTGCCTCAAGGCGCTGGCCGACGGGGCGCCCGACGGGGCGCTGGAGATCGTCGTCGCGTGCAACGGCTGCCACGACCGCACCGCCGAGATCGCCGAGGCGTTCGGACCGCCGGTCCGCGTGGTGCAGACGACGCAGGCGTCGAAGGTCGCGGCGCTGAACCTCGGCGACGCGGCGGTGACCGGCTTCCCGCGGTTCTACGTGGATGCGGACGTGGTCTTGCCTTGGCGGACCATCGAGGCGACCGCCGAGGCGCTGCGACGCAGCGGCAAACCGGCGGGCGCGCCGCGGCTGAAGATGGACCTGCGGCACGCGAGCCTCGGCGTGCGGGCGTATTACGCGGTGTGGCTGCGGCTGACCTTCCACCGCGCCGGGATGATCGGCTGCGGGGTGTATGTGCTGAGCGCGGAAGGCCGGGCACGTTTTGGCGCGTTTCCGGACCTGATCGCCGACGACGCGTTTGTCCGCTCGCGGTTCGTGGATGCCGAGCGGGCGCTGCCCGATAACGACGCGACGGTGACGGTCTCCGGGCCGCGGACGCTGGGTGAACTGATCAAGATCAAGACGCGCAGCCGGCTGGGCCTGGCGCAGTTGCGGGCTTATGAGCCGCAGCGATATGAACTGGGTCTGAAGAAGGACCGATGGTTCTTTGGGCCGGTGCTGGCCCGGCCGTGGCTGTGGCCCTGCGCGGTGGCATACCTTTATGTGAACTTGGCCAGCCGCCTGCGGGCCCGGCGGCAGTTGCGGTCGATCGGGGCCTACCAGTGGGAACGCGACGAGTCGTCGCGAACGGCGGCGGCCTCGGCGTCGTAAGTCTAATTCGACAGGGATAACCAACCATGCGCGTTTCGATCTTCGGTCTAGGGTACGTCGGCGCGGTCACCGCCGGCTGTCTGGTGCGCAACGGCCACACGGTCGTCGGCGTCGATCCCGATCAACGAAAGCTCGAGTTCATCCGCCAGGGCAAGGCCCCCATCCTCGAAGAGGGCGTCGAGGACCTGATGAAAGAGGCCGCGGACTCCGGCCGACTCTCGGTCACCACCGATTGCGCCGAGGCGATCGCCGCGACCGACATCTCCCTGATCTGCGTCGGCACGCCCTCGGCTCCCGACGGCAGCCTCGGCACGATCTACGTCACCAAGGTCTGTGAAGAGATCGGCGACGCGCTGAAAAACAAAGACAGCTACCACACCGTCGTCGTCCGCTCCACCGTCGCGCCCGGCACCACCGTCGGCATCCTCCAACCCATCCTCGAACAACGCAGCGGCGGCAAGGCGTGCGAGAAGTTCGGCCTCGCGATGAACCCCGAGTTCCTCCGCGAAGGCACCTCCATCAAAGACTTCTACGACCCGCCCTACACCGTCGTCGGCACCGACTCCGATGAGGTCTTCACCCGCGTCTGCGAGCTCTACAAAGAAACCGGCGGCGAGAACGTCCGCTGCTCGATCCCCGCCGCCGAGTCGATCAAGTACGCCTGTAACCTCTTCCACGCCACCAAGATCACCTTCGCCAACGAGGTCGGCATGGTGTGCAAGGCGGCGGGCGTCGATAGCCGCGAGGTGATGCGCATCGTCTGCGAAGACACCAAGCTCAACATCAGCGACAAGTACATGAAGCCGGGCTTCGCGTTCGGCGGCTCGTGCCTGCCCAAAGACCTGCGCGCCTTCGCCTACGTCGGCCGCTCCCACAACACACCGGTGTCGATGTTCGAGTCGATGCTCAAATCCAACCGCGAGCAGATCGAACGCGCCGCGGAGCGCATCATGGCGCTGGGCTCGCGCAGGATCGCGATGATGGGCGTCTCCTTCAAGGAAGGCACCGACGACCTGCGCGAGAGCCCGTTGATCAGCCTCGCCGAGATCCTCATCGGCAAGGGCTATGACGTGGTGGTCTATGATCCGAACGTCGAATACGCCGCGCTCTTCGGCTCGAACAAGCGCTACATCGAGGAGCACCTGCCGCACCTTAAGCGGGCGCTGGTCTCGGCGGAGGTGGCGCTTAAGCACGGCGAAACCGTCGTCTTCGGGCACAAGCACGCGGCGTATCAGCCGATCATCGGGCAGTTGCGCGGCGATCAGAAGGTGTTTGACCTGGTCGGCATGTGCGGGCCGGAAGATGCGCCGGGCGGTTATGAGGGGTTGTATTGGTGAGCGAGCGCAAAGGCCACATCCTGATCCTGGTCGAGAACCTGCCCGTGCCGTTTGATCGGCGGGTGTGGATGGAATCGACCGCGCTGACCGAGGCGGGCTACAAGGTGAGCGTCATCTCGCCGTGCCCCCCGGACGACAAGGACCGACCCGACCGTGTGATCGACGGCATCCACGTCTACCGCTTCCCGATGTATGAGGAGCAGCCGGGCAAGCTCTACTACATCAAAGAGTTCATGTACTGCCTCCGCGAGGTGGACAAGCTCGCCAAGCGCATCTGGAAGGAAGACCGGTTCGATGTGATCCACTCGTGCAACCCGCCGGACACGTTCTGGCGGATCGCGCGGAAGTACAAGAAGCACGGCGTGAAGTTCGTGTTCGATCATCACGACCTGTGCCCGGAGCTGTACGAGTCGAAGTTCAAGCGTCAGGACGTGATGTGGAAGGGCCTGCGCTGGCTGGAGCGCAAGCAGTTTGAGACCGCCGACGCGGTGATCGCCACCAACGAGAGCTACAAGCAGGTCGCGCTGGAGCGTGGCGGCAAGGCGGAGGAAGACGTCACCGTCGTGCGCAGCGGCCCGAAGCTGGAGCTGTTTCAGCCGGTCCCGGAAGAGCCCGAGTTGAAGCGCGGCCGCAAGTTCATGGGCGTGTACCTGGGCGTGATGGGCGTGCAGGACGGCGTGGACTACGCGCTGCGGGCGATCCGCCACGCGCTCGACGCCGGGCTGACCGACACCAGCTTCACGATCGTCGGCAAGGGCGACGCGTTCGCACAGCTCAACGAGCTGGCCGCGGAGCTGAACCTGCTCGACGACGGCACGGTGAAGTTCACCGGCCGCGTGTCGGACGCCGACCTCAAGCGTTACCTGTCCACGGCCGACTTCGGCATCGCGCCCGACCCGAAGGACCCGCTCAACAACCTTTGCACGATGAATAAGATCATCGAGTACATGGCGATGGGCCTGCCAATCGTGAGCTTCGATCTCAAGGAGTCGCGTTACAGCGCGCAGGACGCGGCGGTGTACATCGCCGACAACGACGAGGCCGCGATGGGCCGGGCGATGATCGAGTTGCTGGCCGACCCGGCGAAGATGAAGCGGATGAGCGAGGCGGGCCGGCGGCGGGTCCGTGAGGGGCTGAGCTGGGACTACAGCCGCAAGGCGCTGATCGCGTTTTACGATCGGCTGCTGGGGCATCCGCCGCGCGACGCCGAGGCGTCGGCGGTGATCGAAGCCGCGGCCTGAGGGCGTTTCCGAGGCGTTTGCCTGCGATGGTGGAGATTGATCCACGATGAGCCAACACACGCTCGACAGCACCGGATGGACCCCGGGCGCGGCGGTTGAACCGTCGCCGCCCGCGCTGAGCCTGCGCCGCCTCGCGCTGGGCCTGGCGTTGGTGGGGTTGTCGATCGTGGCGTCGCACCGTGCGTGGGCGGACATCCTGCGCATCGTGCAGCGGGATGAAGAGGCGAGCCACATCATCCTCGTGCTGCCGGTGTTCGCGTGGCTGCTGTGGACGTATCGCGAGAAGCTGCGGGCGAGCACGGCCGGGGGGTCGCTGTGGGCGGTCGCGATCGTGTTGGCGGGCTGGGGGTTCTGGGCGTTCGGCTATATTAAAGGCATGCAGGTCTTCTGGCACTTCGGGGCGATCCTGCTGGCGGTCGGCGCGTTTAGCGCGGTGGTCGGCGTGCGGGTCTTGCGCGACGCGTGGCCGGCGTTTGTGGTGCTGATCTTCCTGCTCCCGGTGCCCGCGATCATCCGCCAGCCGGTCGCGATGGTCCTGCAAAACGCCTCGGCCCAGCTCACCCAGCACGCCATGATGCTGCTGGGGCAGGAGATTGAACGCTCCGGCAACGTGCTGATCATCAACGGGCAAGAGGTCGGCATCGCCGAGGCGTGCAACGGCATGCGCATGGTCACCATGCTCGTGCTGATCGGATACACGTTTGTGTTCGTGCATCCGTTGCGGGCGTGGGTGCGGGTGCTGCTGGTCGCGCTGGCCGTGCCGCTGGCGATCGTCTGCAACCTGATCCGCCTGGTGCCGACGGTCTATGCCTACGGCTACGCGTCGCACACGGTGGCCGATCAACTGCATATCTGGCTCGGCTGGGCGATGGTGATCGTCGCGTACTTCATGTTGATGGGGGTGGTGGCGTTGCTGCAGTGGCTGCTCTTGCCGGTGATGCAGGACCCCGACGCGCGTCCCCGACGCCGGGCCCGCCGTCGCCCGAGCCAGAAGCCCGCCGACCCGCCGCGCTGGCCGTGGCTCGCCGGCGTGGTCAGTTTTGTGATGCTGATCGGGGTCACGGTACACGGCCACTGGTTCCCCAGCGGGCAGAGCGCCGCGCCCTACCACGCCGCGGTTCGCGCCGCGGCGCTCGACCTGCCGCGGCAGATCGGGCCGTGGGTCGGTTCGGACACCGAGGTGCCCGAGGCGGCGATCGCTTTGCTGCGGCCCAACGTCATGCTCAGCCGACGCTACCGCAACCAGAACACCGGCCGCATCTTCGAGCTGCTGCTCGTGCAGTGCGCCGACGCCCGCGACATGGAAGGCCACTTCCCGCCGGTGTGTTACCCCGCGTTCGGGTGGCAGCAGTCGGCGACCCAACCGCTGATTCTCTCGCTGGATGATTTGAAGGTGCCGGCGATGAGCTATAAGTTCACGCGGCAGACGGCGGGCGGGCGGCAGTACGGCGTGTGGGTGACCAACATCATCCTCCTGCCGCAGGGCAGCTTCGCGACGACGATGAGCGAGATCCGCCGTCTGGCCGGGACCTATACCGACCGGTTCTTCGGCGCGGCGCAGGTGCAGCTGGTCTTTGATGATCGCTGGACGGAAACCGACCGCCGCGAGGTGGCCGAACTGGTCAGCGCGGCGACGCAGCCGATCATGGAGCTGATGCTTTCCGGCCACGAATACGCCGCGGCATCGGCAGAAGGAGCGACCGAACGATGAAAGGCATTATCCTCGCCGGCGGGCATGGCTCGCGGCTGCACCCGATCACCCGCGGGGTCAGCAAGCAGCTCCTGCCGGTGTACGACAAGCCGATGATCTACTACCCGCTGTCGGTGCTCATGCTCGCCGGCATCCGCGAGGTGCTGGTCATCTCCACCCCGACCGACCTGCCGCTGTTCAAGCGCCTGCTCGGCGACGGCGGCGACTGGGGCATGCGCTTCGCCTACGTCGAGCAGCCCGAGCCGAAGGGCCTGGCGCAGGCGTTCCTGCTCGACAAGGCGTTCATCGGCGACGACCCGGTGTGCCTGATCCTCGGCGACAACATCCTCTACGGCGCGGGCCTGCGCACCACGCTGCATCAAGCCGTCGAACTCAAGCAGGGCGCCACGATCTTCGGCTACCCCGTGCGCGACCCGGAGCGTTACGGCGTGGTCGCGTTCGACAAGTCGGGCAAGGCGGTGTCGATCGAAGAAAAGCCCGCCCAACCCAAGAGCCACTTCGCCGTGCCGGGCCTGTATTTCTACGACAACGCCGTGGTGAGCATCGCGGAGAACCTCAAGCCCTCGCCGCGCGGCGAGCTGGAGATCACCGATGTGAACAAGGCCTACCTCGAAGCCGGGACGCTGCACGTGCAGGTCTGGGGCCGGGGCATGGCCTGGCTGGACGCGGGCACGCACGAGTCGCTGCTGCAGGCGCAGGTGTTTGTGCAGGCGGTGGAGGAGCGGCAGGGCACGATGATCAGTTGCCCCGAGGAGATCGCCTACCACCAGGGCTGGATCGATGCCGCGCAGCTCGAAACGCTCGCCGACGCGATGAACAAAGACAACGAATACGGGCATTACTTAAAACGCGTCTTCAAAGAAGACCCCGAGGGCCTCTGGGTCTGAGAATAGGAGTCAGGAGACAGGAATCAGGCGTTCAAGGCGTGGGCACTTCAGTGCCCATGTCCCCTTCGGATCGGTTTACTCATCCATGCAGATCACCCCCCTCGACATCCCGGACGTGCTGCTCATCGAACCTCGGCGCTTCGGCGATGCGCGCGGGTTCTTCAGCGAGGTCTATTCGCGCAAGGCCTTTGCCGCGGCGGGGCTCGACCTCGTCTTTGTGCAGGACAACCACTCCAAGTCCGGCCCGGTCGGCACGGTGCGCGGCCTGCACTTCCAGGCCCCGCCGCACGCGCAGGACAAGCTCGTCCGCGTCGTCGCCGGGCGCGTGCTCGATGTCGCGGTGGATCTCCGCAAGGGCTCGCCGACATTCGGTCAGCACGTGGCCGCGGAACTCTCGGCCGAGAACTGGCGGCAGATGCTGGTGCCCAAGGGCTTTGCGCACGGCTTCGTGACGCTCGAACCGGACACCGAGGTCTGTTACAAGGTCACCGGTGATTACGCGCCGCAGGCGGACGGCGGCATCGCGTGGGACGACCCGGCGCTGGGCATCGACTGGAAAATCGACCCCGCGACCGCGACGCTGTCGGATAAGGATCGCCGGCACCCGACGCTGGCCGCGTTTGATTCGCCGTTTGTTTATGAGGGCAAGGCATGAGCGAGCAAGGGCCGGAGTTTGTGGTGATCGGCGCGGCGGGGATGCTCGGCCGGGCGTGGTGCGCACTGCTGGGTGAGCGCGGCCACGAATTTGTGGCGCTGGATCGCGACGAGGTGGACATCACCGATGCCGCGTCGGTCGGTGCCGCCGTGCCGCGGATGTGCCGGGCGATCATCAACTGCGCCGCGTACACGAACGTGGACGGTGCCGAAACCGATGAGGCCGCGGCGACGAAGCTCAACGGCGACGCCGTCGCCCACCTGGCGGCGCGCGCCAAGGCGGGCGGCGCGACGCTGATCCACTACTCGACCGATTACGTGTTCAACGGCCAGGCCACCGAGCCTTACCCGACCGACACGCCGCACGACCCGGTTAACGCCTACGGCCGCAGCAAGGCGGCGGGGGAGCGGGCGCTATGGGAATCGGGGGCCGATCACCTGCTGATCCGCACGAGCTGGCTGTACGCGCCGTGGGGCAACAACTTCGTGCGGACGATGCTGCGGCTGACCGCCGAGCGTGACGAGCTGAGCGTGGTCGATGACCAGCGCGGCCGGCCGACCTCGGCCGAGCACCTCGCGGCCACATCGCTGGCGCTGCTGGATGCCGAGGGCCGGGGCACGTTCCACGTGACCGATGGCGGCGCGTGTACGTGGCACGGGTTCACCGTCGAGATCGCGCAGCAGGCCGGGCACACCTGCGCCGTCAAGCCCTGCACCACCGATCAGTTCCCCCGCCCGGCGAAGCGCCCGGCCTACAGCGTGCTGGACCTTGGCCGCACCGAGAGCCTCGTCGGCCCGATGCCCGACTGGAAACAGAACCTCGCCGCAGTGCTCGCCCGCGTCGAGCCCGTGAACGTGTGAATGAGTTAGCCGCAAATAAACGCGAATGAACGCTAATGATTCAATGCGATGGTTAGCATTTGCGTTCATTTGCGTTCATCTGCGGCAAAAACGCCTTTTGGAAAGTTCAAGATGTCCAGAACCATCCTGCTCACCGGCGGCTGCGGGTTTATCGGGTCGAACTTTGTGCGGTTTGTGCTCAAGCACACCGACGATTCGATCATCAACCTCGATGCGCTGACCTACTCCGGCAACCCGCAGAACCTGGCCGACATCGAAGACGACCCGGCGCTGAGCCCGCGCTACACGTTTGTGCAGGGCGACATCTGCGACGCGGCGCTGGCGGGAGCGTTGATCGGCAAGGCCGACGCGGTGGTTCACATGGCGGCCGAGTCGCACGTCGATCGCTCGATCCAGGATGCCCGGCCGTTCGTGCAGACCAACGTGCTGGGCACGATGACGCTGCTCGACGCCCTGCGCCGGGTGGACCCGGGCAACACCAAGCGTTTCGTACACGTCTCGACGGACGAGGTGTACGGCGATCTGCCGCTGGACCAGCCGGATTTAAAGTTCACCGAGGACACGCCGATCAACCCCTCGTCGCCGTACAGCGCATCCAAGGCGGGCTCGGACCTGCTGGCGCGGGCGTATCATCACACCTTCGGGTGCGATGTCTGTGTGACGAATTGTTCGAACAACTTCGGGCCTTACCAGTTCCCCGAGAAGGTGATCCCGCTGTTCGTGACGAACCTGATCGAGGGCAAGAAGGTGCCGTTGTACGGCGACGGGCGCAACGTCCGCGACTGGGTGCATGTGGATGACCACAACGACGCGGTGCTGGCGGTGCTCGACCGCGGCAAGTCGGGGCAGACCTATTGCATCGGCGGGAACAACGAGCGGTCGAACCTGGAATTGACCCACGCGATCCTCGAACTGATGGGCAAGGACCAGAGCTGGATCGAGCCGGTGACCGATCGGCTCGGCCACGACCGCCGCTACGCCATCGACCCCCGGAAGATGGCGGAGGAGTTGGGGTGGCGTCCGACGCGATCGGCCTGGCCCGCGGCATTGGAGGCGACGGTCCGCTGGTACTGCGACCACGAGGACTGGTGGCGGCAGGTCAAGAGCGGGGCGTATCGGGGGGCCGTGGCGGGGTGAGGGGGGGAACGTCGGGGATCGTGAACCCCGCCGAAGCTTCGGCCGCTGCCGCGTCCGGCACGTCGGCGGTCTGGGGGGAAATAATCCCCTGACCCCTGACCCCTGACCCTGATTCAGCTTGGGTCTTGTGATTTGGGCGGGTTTGGTGATAATTGGGGGAAAGCGGGAGGCGATGGGGACACCCTTGCGGAGGGGCGGACCCCGTAAAAGTGATGGTTGTTCCCGTCGCGGCGTCGTGGGGCGGTGCGGCGGGTTGACGTTGGCATAAGGAAGCGGAGCGGATCGGGCCGATGAGATAAGAAGGCGGTGGCGGGGGGGCAGCCGGCCTGCGATTTGTGATGGCGAGAGCGGGGCACGCGTGGGGCGTGCTTCTGCGGGAATATGTGGGATGATCCAAGGTGTGCAAACCCGTCGCTTGTCCTCGCCGAAGCTGGGCGATCAGCCCCTGCCGAAGGTGACCGATGCGCATTGGCCGAACCTGGCGGCGGTGGTGCTGCTGGCGGGGTCGGTGCGTCCGAGCAAGCTGCGTAAGGCCTCGGGCCGCTGCGGTCTGGAATTGCCGGTGGCCAGCCACCGCACGGTGTTCGATTGCTGGCTGGATGAGCTGCTGGCGATGGCGTCGGCCCACACCTTCGAGGTGCTGCGGGTGCGGGTGATGGTGGACCGCATGACCCGGCTTGCGCCCACCAGCCGACGCGTCGAGCCGTTGCTGCTGAGCATCGAGCAGGACCCGTCGGAGTTTCGCGGCACGGGGGGATTGCTCTACGACCTGGCCAAGGGGTACGCGGACGATCAGTACATGCTGGTCGGCCACGCGTCGCAGTTGTTGTTTGTGCCGCTGCTGGAGCAGGCCGAGGCGATGGCCGACACCGGCGCGGATTTCGTGCTGGTCGCCGATGCGGACGGCGCGCCCGCCGGTCTGATGCTGATCCGCTGCGGCTGCCTGCGCAAGATCAGCGGCATCGGCTTCGTGGACCTCAACGAGCAGGCGTTGCCCGCGATCGCCAGGAAGCACGATGTCCGGGTCGTGCGTTTTGACCGCCGCACCACCGGGCCGGTGCGGACACGGGCGGCGTATATCCGCACGCTGCGTGAGCTGCACCGCCGGGCCTCAGGCGTGATGGGGACCGACCCGGGGTTGGAAGAAGATTGGCGGCCGATGTTCGGGATCATCGAGGATGGCAGCCAGGTCCACGAGCGGGCGGTGGTCCACGATTCGGTGGTGATGGGCGGTGCCCGCGTCGAGCCCGGGGCCGTGCTGGTCCGCAGCGTGGTCTGCCCGGGGGCGGTGGTCGGCAAAGGACAAAATGTCATCGATTCGGTGGTCGATGGTGGCCTGCGGGGCGGGCGCGAATAAGATGCAACGAGCCACGAACTGCCCCTGTCTTTAAGCCGCATTTCCAGAGTCGACTTGAGCGTGAAACTCCCGCATCGCATGTTGCGAAATGGCTGGTCGGCCTGGCACTTTGCCGGGGCGGCGGCGATGGCGGCGTTCGCGGTGTGGATGACCTACCCCGCGTGGCGAGATATTTATCTCACGGCGGCGGACCCCGCGAGCCGTTCCCGGCACATCCTGCTGGTGCCGATCATCGCGCTATGGCTGGTGTGGGTGCGGCGTCACCGGGTGTTGCACTGCCGGCCGCGTGGGCACTGGTTCGGGCTGTTGCTGATCTTCGTGGGCGGTTTCGTGTTTTCCGTGGCGACCCGGGCCGAGGCGCAGGCCTCGCTGACTTCGGAGCAGGCCTCGCCGCTGCTGCGGATGGCGTGGCACGGCGGGACGGTGGCGATCACGATCGGCGGGGCGCTCACGCTGCTGGGCTGGGACATCGCCAAGCGGTTTGCCCCGGCGGTGATGGTGCTGATTTTTCTCGTGCCGATCCCCCAGTCCTACTGCCAACACATCGACCGCCCGGTGCAGGTCGCGACCCTGGAGCTGGCCGCGTCGGTGTATAACACCTTCGGGATCGACGCGACGATCGACTACGATCTGCCCTCGACGCGGCAGATCCCGCGGCTGCTGGTCAACGGCGTCGAACCGCCCCGTGACGAGGCGTACCACGGCCTGCCGATGGTTTTTGACCTGTTCCTGGTCTCGTGGGCGTTTGTGTTCGGCTCGCCGCTGCGGGGCTCGGTCCGGTTGATCATCCTGCTGCTAAGCCCGGTCTCGGCGATCCTCTGCGGGGCGCTGGGCCTGATGGCGACGATGTGGCTCTACGGCAGCCCGAACCTGCTGGGCAGCGCCGAGTTGCTGCATCAGATCGGCTCGTGGCTGATGCTGCTCGTGGCATTTTTGCTGCTCACGGCGGTCATCCGCGCCTTGGCCTGGGCCTCGGTGCCGGTGCGGCACTACACGCTGGCCTCCGAGCCTTGAGGGCGACGACTTATCGGGCGGCACGCGAGGCGGTTGCCGCGCGCGGCGTGGTGTCCGGCTTGATCGGGTACGGCTTTGTGCCGATGAAAACGAAGAAATCACGTTGCATGGGCGGTTTTTGGTTGATTTCGGCCACGAAAATGGCGGTCTGAGAGAAAACAACTCGTCGGAACACGAGTGAGGATTGAAACGTACTAGAATAATTGCGGACGGACGGGTTGGAGCTGCCGGGGGACGCGCCAACGCCGCTTGAGGTCAGGGGACTTAGGATATGAACGAACAAGACAAACACGTGGGCCGCTCGTTGGAGTACAGCGACGAGAGTCTCTTTGCGACCGGCGGTGGTTACGTGGGTGGCGACGAAGAGGATTCGGGGCAACTGGTCAACCGCATCAAGTCGTTGCTGCGCGGCCGATACCACTGGGCGGTGATCCTCGCGGTGATCCTCGGCGGTGCCGCGGCCACCGCGGGCTATTTCAGTGAACCGCCCAAATACGGCACCAATTCCAAGTTCCTGATGAAGCCGTATATCCCCACGGCCAGCAACACGGACACCAGCCGCAACTCGATCCCGCCGCTGTGGGTCGATTTCCTCAACGCGCAAGTGAATCTGATCGACAGCCCGGTGGTCCGCGAGCGGGCGATGGAGACGGACATCTGGCTCGAAGCCGTGAGCCAGACCAACCACAGCGGCGGCTTATCCGATAACCTTGGCGCGTATGTCCCCCGGGGCAGCTATGTCTTTCACCTCTCGGCATCCGACGAAGACCCGATTATCGCGGCGGCGTCGGTGAACGCGATTTTCGAGGCGTATCGGCAGGTGTTCGAGGAGCGGGAGGAAGCGACCGACAGCGGCCTGCTCACCCGCTTGATCTCGCAGCGGATGAAGCTGGAAAACGAGGTGCGTCAACTCAACGAATTACGTGATTCGATCTCCGACACGATGACCCCCAGCGAATTGGAGATCACCTACGCGACCAAGGTTCAGGAGCGGGATCGGGTCAACCGCCTGCTCAGCGACGCCCGCCTGCAACTGCAGATCCTCACCGGCGGGGACAGCAAAGACCGCAGCCAGATGACCAACGCCGAGATCGCCGCACGCTACGAAGCGGTCAATGCGTTGATGACCGAGCGTGAGAACGTGCTGCGCGAACTGGAATACGATCGCGCGATGGGTCGAGGCAATTCCCACCCGTCGGTGATCAGCAAGGTAAAACTGCTGGCGGGGCTGGATCAGATGATCCAGGAGAAATGCGAGCAGTACCGCTCGGGCCTGGCGGAGGTCAACGACGGCATGGTCGACAGCGTCTCGCAAGAGACCGAGATGCTCCGCGCCCGGATCACACAATTCAAAAACGCTCTGGATTACGTGCAGTCGGAACTGAGCAGCATGTCCGCGGTGGTGACCCGGCTGGCCTCGATCGAGCGCGATATCGTGCAGAAGCGTGACGAGATCAGCGGCATCGAGGGTCGGATCAATCTGATCATGGAAAGCCGTCCGATCACCGGGCGCATTGAATTGATCGAGAAGGCCGACGTGCCCCCGGCTCCGACGAACTTCAGCAAGCGCATCCAGATGGCGGTCATGGGGTTCATGGCCGGCGCCGGCCTGGGCGTCGGACTCGTGCTGCTGATCGGGTTCCTCGACCGCCACCTCCGCCACGCCGCCGACGCGCAGTTCGGGCTGCCGGACCTGCGGATGCTCGGCATGCTGCCGACGCTGCCCGAACAACTCGACGACCCCGAGCAGGCCGAGATGGCCGCCAACGCCGTCCACCACATCCGCACGATGCTGCAGTTGGGCCAGGATTCCGGCTCGCGCGTGCTCTCGGTCGCCAGCGCCACCGCGGGCAGCGGCAAGTCCAGCCTCACCGTCGCGCTGGGGCTCTCGTTCAGCGCCAGCGGCTCCCGCACGCTGCTCGTGGATTGCGACGTGGTCGGTGGCGGTCTCACACGCCGCTTGATGGGCGAGCGGGTCTCCCCCAAGGGCCTGCTCGACGCCTGCCTGCCCAACGAGCCGCTCGCCAACTGCCTCGTGCGGGCCCAACGTGACCTCGACCTGCTCCCGCTGGGCAACGCCGGGCCACGCGACGCCGGCGGCCTCTCGCCCCGCGCGATCCGACGCCTCATCGCCCAGGCCCGCGAGGCCTACGACGTCGTGATCATCGACACCGGGCCGGTGCTCGGCTCGCTCGAAGCGTCGCTGGTCGCCCCCGAGGTCGATGCCGTGGTCATGATCGTCTCCCGCGGCGATGACAAGACCGTGGTGAACCGCTCGGTCGAGCACATCCGCTCGCTGGGCGCGGGCATCGCCGGGCTGGTGTTCAACCACGCGCTGGACACCGACATGACCCACACGTCCTACGGCAGCTTTGTGTCGCAGAGCCGTTCCGCGCCGGGAACCACCCGCCCCCAAGCCCCCACCGATCAGCGCACCACCGCCCGCTTCGGCCCGCTGGGTTCGGCGGTGGCGTCGTTCGCGTCGGTGCCCACCGCGGTGTCGCATAACGGCGAGCAGCACAGCGGAGCCGCGTGACCCGCGCCCTTTCTTGTCGTTGATCTGATCCCGAGCAATAAGCCATGATCCAGGCGTTGGGCACCCACAAGCCGCCGCACACCATCTGGGGGCTTGACCCCGTCGAGGTCCACGACCGCTTCTGGGCGGCGCGGGGCGTGCAGGTCGTGCGTCAGGGCGAACGCGCGGACCTGGCCCGCGACGCGGAGCTGTTCCTGCTCACCGACCCGCACAGCTTCTCGATCTTCCGCCTCGGGCAGATCGTCGAGACGCTCGCCTGGCTCAAGCCCAAAGTCCTGTTCGTCCGCCTGCACAACACGCGTGAGCAGGGCTACCACGAGCGCGTCATCTCCGATGCCGAGGACCGTTTTGTCCGCTTCGAGCGGGTCTATGGCGGGGTGGACTGGCGGCTGGCCCGGGTCGCGCTCACCTCCCGGCGTGATGTGGCCGAGATGTGGCAGCAGGCCGAGTCCGTACGCGACGGCTGGCGACACCTGCGCCGCACCATCACCCCGAACATGCGCACCACGCTCTCGGTCGAGGGTTCGGTCTACGACAACTCGCTCGATGAAGAGGTGATGTCCTTCCTCACCGAGCTGGTCAGCGTCTGGAAACGACCCGACAGCACCATCCACCGCGCCCGCCGCCTCGATGATGAGGCCTGGGCGGATCGCGAGCTGAGCATGGCCGGCACCCGCTTCGTCGGGCCGGTCTGGGTCGGCGCCGGCCGCGACCTCAACGGCGTCGGCTCGGTCGTCGGCCCCGCGGTGCTCTGGGACAAGCCCGAGCATCGGCCCACCGCCGAGGCCTTGGTGTGGGACCAGATCGAGCCGACCGACGCCCTCTCGCGCCCCATCCGACCCAAACGCCTCACCTCGCTACAACGCGCCACCAAACGCACCTTCGATATCTGCTTCGCGCTGCTCGCCCTCCTCGCGAGCCTGCCGCTCTACCCCGTCATCATGCTCGCCATCTTCCTTGAAGACGGCCGACCCTTCTTCTTCGCCCATCGCCGCGAATCCATGGGCGGCCGCGAGTTCCCCTGCCTCAAGTTCCGCACCATGCGCAAGAACGCCGAGCAGATCAAGCAGAAGCTGATGCAGGAAAACCAGAACCAGGTCGATGGCCCGCAGTTCTACATCGCCAACGACCCCCGCATCACCCGCGTCGGACACATCCTCCGCAAGACCAACCTCGACGAGCTGCCCCAGTTCATCAACGTGCTGGTCGGCCACATGTCCGTCGTCGGACCACGACCCAGCCCCTACACCGAAAATCAGTACTGCCCGCCCTGGCGCGAGGCACGCCTCTCCGTCCGCCCCGGCATCACCGGCACCTGGCAGGTCTATCGCTCACGCGAAACCGGCAAAGACTTCCAGGAGTGGATCCGCTACGACATCGCCTACGTCGAAAAACTCTCCTGGCGAATGGACCTGCGCGTCATCCTCGCCACCATCGGCATGATGATCGGCATCAAACCCAAACCCCCGAAGGCATAACAGACACAAGCGTATTGTGTAACGCCCGCCTCCAAGCGGCAGCGAAGAGCGGGATCAGCAAACAAAAACAAGAAACAGAAGTCAGAAGTTTCAACCCCGAACGCCCACGGATGACCGTGGGTTTTTTCATGCGCCAAACACCAACCACAACACCGCCAGCTCCACCGCCGCCATGCACGTGATCAGCAACGCGATCGTCGTCCACCGCCGCGCCGGCGTCGCGCCCAGGCTCAGCAGCTTCGCCCGGTGGGGCAGCGGCACCATCTGCAGTTGCGCTTCGCCCATCCGCGGGCACACCTCCGGCCGATACCCCCGACGCGCCTGGTCCTGCACGATCGCGATGATCAGATTCGCATCAAACGCCGTGAGCCCGAACACCTTGCCCATCCGGATCAGCGAACGCCGCTTCTCCGGCGACAGGGTCGCGCCCTCCAGGCCCTCGGCCACGCGGATCGCCAGCACCCAGCGCGGGTCGGCCGCCTCCATCGTCGCGGCCACCCGCGCCGCCACCGGGCCGCGGGGCTTTTCAAAGGCTGAGGGTTCGGGCCCGGGTTCGGGCCGCGGCGGGGCCAGCCGCTTGCGCACCGCCGGCCCGGGCACCCGCCGTGTGTCGGCGATCGGCCGGGTGGTGGGGGGCTGGCGCGTGGCTTGGGCCCAGCTCCCCGTCGCTTCGCCGACCAGGCGAAGCGATGGCGCTGAATCGCCGTCGCCGGAATGGATCGAGCCGCTACTCATGATGCTTCAAACCTACCACGCCTTTCGCCCGCCGCCACCCCTAACCGCACACCAGCCCCAAATCTCCACTTATCGGACCCCCGGACCCATCCCACGGCCCCATTCCTCGGCCTCATCCCCCGGCCCCGGCGTGCCGACTTCAGTCGGCATGTGTCTCCCCCCAAACCCAAACTCACCCCTACCCCCCATCACCCCTCCACCTCACACCCCCGCAGCACCTCCAGCTCCACAAATTCCAACGCCGACATGTGCGTCGCCGCCAGCACCACCGGCGGCGCGACCCCCGCCTCATACGCCTCGACCCAACGGCTGACACATAGGCACCACCGGTCCCCCGACTTCAAGCCCGCAAACCCCCACTGCGGCCGCGGCGTCGAAAGATCATTGCCCCGCGCCCGCGTGAATTCCAGGAACCGCTCGGTCATCACCGCGCACACCACATGCAGCCCCGCGTCCTGGCCGCCGGTGTGGCAGCACCCATCGCGATAAAACCCGGTCACCGGGTCTTTCCCGCAAACTTCCAATTCGCCGCCGAGCACGTTCTTCGCCATAGACGCATCATACGCACACCAATCGCCGACGAGCGACATGAGCTTCCCCCACATAGCCGGCGAGCTACGCCTCGCCGGACGGCCGTGCCACGACCGATCACTCCCAGCAAACCCGAAGCCTTGCGCGATCGCGGGATCGCCCAGGCCTTGACCCCCAACCCACGATCAGGGAAAGGGTCATGCCGAGAAACCACGACATCATGGGGCGTTCGACGGGCGTAACGGGCCATGCCGCTCGGCTCAATCTGTCCCCTCTGTCTCCGCCAAATGTTGCTGCCACTGCTCGTGCTGCGGAGAAGCGGTGAAGGCGCGATAGGCCTCGACGGCGGACAGGTCTTCGGCGAAACGCATGCCGAAACGGTCGTGCAGGACGATCATGTGGCGCAGCGTCGTGGCGTGGTCATCGCTGAGTATCGACACATCAATAGCGACCCAGTACATGTCTTCAAAGTCAGGGTCGGCCGCGATCGCCGCCTCGATCAGTTTCTTCGCCTCCGCGTGCTCGCCCAGCTCAGCCAACTGGTAAGCGATTAGTGCGCTCAGATATGGGTCGCCACCCACCCGGCGGTCGAGCCGGCGGAACATCTGGATCACCTCGCGCCGCTTGCCTAACGTGATCAGCGGGTCGATTCTGACCAGTTCCGCGTTGTTGCCCCGGCCGTGGGTCTTCATGAACCGCTCGGACAGCGCATTGTATTGCGGTGTGTCCACGCCCAGACGCTGCGCCGCCAGCAGGGCCGACATCATCACCAGCAGGTCTTCCTGCAATTCCGCGGGGAGTTGGGAGTACTGATCCAATGCGTCGTGGGGATCACCGGACCGTGCGGTTATCAGCAGGGCCTGGACCGCGTCGCCGTGCGTGACGAACAGGCTCTCGCGACGAACCAGCTTCTCCAGCCGGCTTCGCTTGGCATCCACGACGATCGGCAGGATGGTTCGACGCACCGTCTGCGAGAGCAACTCGCCGGTCATGTAGATGTCGATATCGACGATCACCGGCGTGCCATGGGCATCCAATTCAAACACCGTGTCGTGATAATTGATCCCGCCGTCTGTCGGGACGGTCCGGAACAACGCCCGCGGCCGGCCGTCTACCTCACGCACCCGCAGCAGCCGATAGGACCCATCAGCCTCGATGATTCCTGCAAACTGCTTGCCGAGCGTGGCACCCATCGGCATGTTCTTCAATATGTTCTGACGCTCGACCGGTTCTAATTTTACGGACCCGAGGATACGATCTAGAAACCGCTCGTTGCTGAAAAACTGCTCGTAAACGCTGGCATCACCCTCTTGCAGCGCCAAGTCGATCCGCTCGGCCGCGGCCTGCACCTGCTCGGCCGTGGGCGCATCCCCCGCACGGGCATGCGCCACGGGCAGCAGCAATACCAGCAACAGCAGGCACCAGGGACGGGGGCGGTTCCACATCATCGATTTGCTCCGGAGGGTGGAATGGAAAAGGTTCCGAGCGGCCCGGCTGATCGCCCATCAGGTTACCTGCTTCGCCTCGATTCGGCTCGGCCGCGGTGGCCGGCTCGGCGGTGTGCCTACGCGTCGCGCAGCGTCATGCGTGCGGTTTGCTGCGGCTGTATTACACTGCGCCCATGACCGAGACGGACCGGCGGGCGTTATTAGGGTTGTTGCTGACGCCGGGGCTGGGCCCGACGCTGGTGGGGCGGTGTGTCGAGGCGCTGGGCTCGGCGAAGGCCGCGGCCGAGGCGTCGCCCGGCCTGCTTGCGGCGGTGCAGGGCATCTCGCCGCGCAAGGCGCGGGAGGTTCGCGCGGGGCTCGATGAGCTGCAGCGCAATGGCACGATCGACGCCGAGCTCGAACGCATCGCGCGGCACGGCGTCCGCCTGCTCGCGCTGGGTGACCCGGACTACCCGCCGCTGCTGGGCCACATCCCCGACCCGCCGCCGCTGCTGTGGGTGCGGGGCACGATCGAAGAGGCCGATGCGCTGGCGGTGGGCGTGGTGGGCTCGCGCAAGTGTTCGCACTACGGGCGCGAGCAGGCGGAGCGGTTTGGAAGCGGGTGCGCGCGGGCGGGGTTGTGCATCGTCTCGGGCGGGGCCTACGGCATCGATGCCGCGGCGCACCGCGGCGCGATCAAGGCGGGCGGGCGCACGCTCGCGGTGATCGGCTCGGGGTTGGCCGAGCCTTACCCGAAGGACCACGCGAAGCTGTTCGATCAGATCGTCCATGAGGGTCACGGCGCGATCATCAGCGAGCTGCCGATGACGGTGGCCCCGAAGCCGGAGAACTTCCCGCGGCGGAACCGCATCATCTCCGGGCTGTCACTGGGCGTGCTGGTGATCGAGGCGGCGCTGCGCAGCGGGGCGCTGATCACCGCCAGGCTTTGCGTTGAGGAACACAACCGCGAGCTGATGGCGGTGCCGGGGCGGGTCGACAGTGCGACCTCGGCGGGGTGCCACAAGGTGTTGCGGGAGGGTTGGGCGACGCTGGTGACCGGCCCGGAAGACGTGCTGCATTGCCTGGGCGAGGCGGGGCGGATGCTGGAGGTCGCGCAGGAGAATCGCGCGTCGATCGGCGGCGGCGGGTTCAGCGAAGAAAAGTCTTCGCCATCCTTTTTTACGGTGAACCTGACCGACACGCAGCGCAAGCTGTGGGACGCGCTGGACGCGCCGCGGTCGTTGGATCAGTTGTGCGCGTGGACGAAGCTGCCGGTGCCGACGATCCAGTCGGACCTAACGATGTTGGAAATCCGCGGATCGATCAAGCGCGAGGGCGGGTTGTTTCGGCGGAACGGGTGAGGGGTCGTGTGGGTTGGGGATATCCCACCGAAGCTTGGCCGCTGTCGCGTCCGGCGCATCGGTGGGCTTGGTTGGGGAGAGGCAGGGTTGGGTCAGTCTTTGAGGATGACGACGTCGTCGGGGCTGATGTGGCACATGATCTGGTCGGCGGGGGCGTCGAGGAGGCGGGGGTTGAGCTCGAAAGCCTTGAGACGCAGGGCGTGGTCGCCCTCGCCGATGCGGAGCTGGTACTGGGCGAGGGAGCCGAGGTAGATGGCCTCGGCGCGATACGCGGCGAAGTGGTTGATGCCGCCGTGGTCCTCGGCCCTGGTGGCGAGCTTGATGGTTTCGGGTCGGATGGAGCAGGTGACGTTGCCGGTGGTGGGCAGGTCGTCGGGGAAGACGGTGGATTGCAGGGGGCCCATCGCGGTTTGCAGCGTGACGGTTTCGCCGTTGCGGGACTGGACCTCAGCGGAGACGAAATTGGTCTCGCCGAGGAAGTCGGCGACGAATCGGTTGGCGGGGCGTTCGTAGAGCGTGCGGGGCGGGCCGACCTGCACGGCTTTGCCCTGGTTGAGCACCGCGACGCCGTCGGCCATGGAGAGCGCTTCGTGCTGGTCGTGGGTGACGTACACGGCGGTGATGCCGGCGTCCTTGCAGATGTGGCGGATGGACTGGCGCATCTCCAGCCGCAGCTTCGCGTCGAGGTTGGACAGCGGCTCGTCGAGCAGCAGGACGGTCGGCTCGATGACCAGCGCGCGGGCCAGCGCGACACGCTGCTGCTGCCCGCCGGAGAGCTGGTTGGTCTTGCGGTCGGCGAGCTGGGTGAGCTGGACGCGGCCGAGCGCGGTATCGACGCGGCGGTTCATCTCGTCTTTGGAGACCTTGCGGACCTCAAGGCCGAACTGCACGTTCTGCCGGACGGTCATGTGTGGCCAGAGGGCGTAGCCCTGGAAGACCATGCCGGTGTTGCGTTTGTTGGGGGGCAGGGTGGTGACATCCTGCTCGCCGAAGGCAATGGAGCCGGCGGTGGGTTCGGTGAACCCGGCGATCATGCGCAGGAGGGTGGTCTTGCCGCAGCCGGAGGGCCCGAGGAGGAAGAACAGGTCGCCGGGCGCGATGTCGAGATCGATGGCGTCCACGGCGGTGGTTTGGCCGAAGCGTTTGGTCAGGCTGCGGATGCGGATCGGGGTCATCGCGGGGATAGGTTACCGCGTTTGGGGGTCGCGGTGGGGCGGAAGTGTTTGGGGTGGGTTAGCGAGGGGGAGGGGAAGGGTGGAGCGTGGAGAGCTGGGGGCGGGGTGGTGTTTAGTCGGTGGACTTGCGGAAGTGTTTGTTCTGGGCGGGGACGAGGAAGTCGAGGATGTCGTGGAGCACCTGGGCGGGTGAGCCGATGGAATCGACCTCGACGATGCGGTCGGGCGGGTAGTGGGTCAGGACGGGCGCGGTTTCCTTTTCGTAAACGTCCCAGCGACGGCGGATGACTTTTTCGTCGGCGTCGTCGTGGCGGTTTTCCTTGAGTGCGCGGCGGCGGAGGCGTTCGAACATCGCGGTCTGGTCGCGGCAGACCAGGTGGATGACCTGCAGCACGTCGATGTACTGGTCCATGAGTTTGGCCTGTTCGAGGGTGCGGGGGATGCCGTCGAGCAGCAGCAAGTCGTCATTGGGCTTGTATTGGCCAAGCACGGTGTGGGCGTGGACGGCTTGGGCCCACATCTTGACGGTCACTTCGTCGGGCACCAGCTCGCCGCGGGACGAGTGTTCGTAAAAGATGCGGCCCAGGTCGGAGTTGATATCGATGTTACGGAACACATCGCCGCAGGAGCAGTGGTAGAAGCCGGGGATCAGCCCCATGACGTTGCCCTGGGTGCCCTTGCCGGAGCCGGGCGCGCCGAAGAGCAGGATGGTGGTGTAACGATTCATGCGCGGCCGGGATTGGGGCAAACGGGTGCGGCGGTTGGTGTCAAAGCGGGCGCGATGATACGGTATCGGGTGACCGCTGTCTGCCCGCCGGGCGGGTTTCGGGGCGATCAGCGGTAAGTATTCGCGCGGCCGTACTTTGGAATGATTCCAAAATTCCTGGCCTCCGATGATTGAATGGGCACTGAAGCAGTCCTATTATGGCTCGGATCGGGTTGCCCCCCATCCACGGCGTGATCGCCGTCCCCCGAGTACGGGCCTGATCGCCTCGCATGGAGATCACGCGATGTTGAGCCTGACGCGGAAGACGGATTACGCCTTGGTCGCTCTGGCCCTGCTGGGACGACGCCGCAGCGATGGCGGCGGCCCGGTCAGCGCCCGGGTCGTGGCGGAGGAATTCGGCCTGCCCCAGCCCTTGCTGATGAACATCCTCAAGGAGCTGGCTCAGGCCAGGATCGTGACCTCGACCCGCGGGGCGACCGGCGGTTACACGCTGGCCAACGACCCGGCGCAGATCAGCGTGCTCGAGGTGGTGACCGCCATCGAAGGCCCGGTCCGCCTGGCGCAGTGCTGCGACGGGTTGCCGATCGCGGGGCAGGGCTGTGCGGTCGAAGCCGCGCACTGCCCGGCCAAGGGGGCGGTCCGGCGGCTGCATAACCGGATCGTTTCGCTGTTTGAAGAGATGACGCTGCAGGACCTGCTCGATGAAGCGGACGACCTGCCGCCCGGCAAGCAACGCGGCGAGGGCAGTTGCTGCCTGAGCCTGAGCCTCGCCGAGTTTGGCCAGAAGAAGCACTGACCCCCAGCGTCGGCCACGGGCCGGCGCGAATGACCGATTAGGAGCACCGATTAAGATGGCCCTTGAGTTCCCCATCTATTTAGATCACAACGCCACCACGCCGATGGACCCGCGCGTCCTCGAGGCGATGACGCCTTACTTCACCGAGAAGTTCGGCAATTCCGCGTCCCGCAACCACAAGTTCGGCTGGGACGCCGAGGAAGCGGTTGATCTGGCCCGCCAACAGGTCGCCGAGCTCATCGGGGCCGGCACGCCCAAGGAGATCATCTGGACCTCCGGCTCGACCGAGTCGAACAACCTCGCCATCAAGGGCGCGGCCAAGATGTACGCCAAGCAGGGCAAGCACATCATCACCGCGCTGCACGAGCACAAGGCCACCATCGACCCGTGCAAGCGGCTGGCCCGCGAGGGATACGACGTCACCTGGCTGGAGCCGGGGGAGGACGGCATCATCACCGCGCAGATGATCCGCGACGCGCTGCGCGAGGACACCATCCTCGTGACCATCATGTGGGCGAACAACGAGATCGGCACGATCAACCAGATCACCGAGATCGGCGCCCTCTGCAAAGAAAAGAACATCATCTTCCACACCGACGCGACCCAGGCGGTGGGCAAGATCCCCGTCGATGTTGAAGCCGCGGGCGTGGACCTGCTCTCGGCGACGGGGCACAAGTTCTACGGCCCCAAGGGCTGCGGGTTCCTCTACGTCCGCCGGCGTCGGCCGCGCGTCCGCCTCGAGCCGCTGATCGACGGCGGCGGGCACGAGCGCGGCATGCGCTCGGGCACGCTCAACGTCACCGGGATCGTCGGTGTCGGCAAGGCCGCAGAACTGTGCCGCCTGGAGATGCCCGAAGAGTCCAGGCGCCTCGCGACGCTCCGCGACAAGCTCGAAGACACCATCACCGGCCGGCTCGACATGGCGGTGGTCAACGGCCACAAGCAGCAGCGGATCCCGCACACCAGCAACATCAGCTTCCCCTACGTCGAGGGCGAGTCGCTGATGATGGCGATCAAGGAAATCGCGGTGTCCTCGGGCAGCGCCTGCACCAGCGCGTCGCTCGAGCCCAGCTACGTGCTCAAGGCCTTGGGCCGCGGCGATGAGCTGGCCCACAGCTCGATCCGCTTCGGCCTCGGCCGGTTTACGACCGAAGAAGAGATCGACTACACGATCGAGAAGGTCGTCAAGAACGTGAACAAGCTGCTGGACATGAGCCCGCTCTACGACATGGTCAAGGAAGGCATCGATCTCTCGACCGTGGAGTGGGGGGCGCATTAGCATGATCCACGCACATAGTGGCGTGGTCGCTTCAGCGAACCACGCGTACAGGACTTGAATACCACCAACCCCTCCGAAAGGAGTCATGCAACATGGCATACAGCACCAAAGTCATCGACCACTACGAAAACCCCCGCACCCGAGTGCGGCGACGTGATGAAGCTGCAGATCAAGGTCAACAAAGAAACCGGCGTCATCGAAGACGCGAAGTTCAAGACCTTCGGCTGCGGCAGCGCGATCGCGTCGTCGTCCCTGGCGACCGAATGGCTCAAGGGCAAGACACTCGAAGAGGCCGAGGCGATCAAGAACACCCAGATCGTCGAGGAGCTCAGCCTGCCGCCGGTGAAGATCCACTGCTCGGTGCTGGCCGAGGACGCGATCAAGGCCGCCATCGCCGACTATCAGAAGAAGAAGAAGGGCGAGGGATGAACGCAGCTGCGCAGAGCTCGCCAGCATCACGCTCCTCCGGAGCCGAG
>CAZTLX010000007.1:0-3048 GCA_964614575.1 uncultured Phycisphaeraceae bacterium
GGCGGAGGTGGCGGGAGGGTCGGGGTGGCGGGGTTGAGGTCGAGCACGGGCGGCAGCGGGAACGGATCGCCCGCGACGATGCGGCGGCGTCGCCGGGCGATCCACGAACGCCAGGCGGGACCCGAGCGGCGCGTCACCAGCCGCCCCCGCCGTAGTAGCCGCCGGCCTGGGCGTTGAGGTAGCCCTCGGCCATGACAGTCTCGGGGGTGCCGGCGATCTGGTTTGTGAACTTCGCACGGTTCTCCGCGTCGCGGATGAGCGGGGCCAGGGCGTTGACGATGTCGGTGCGGCCGGTGATCGAGTAGGCGCAAACCTGCGCGAGCTTCATGGCAACCACCTCGAAAAAGAGATTGGTCCACTCGGCGGTGTTGGGAACATCCCTGACGAAATACAGCTGGAACTCGGGGCTATCGGCGAGGATGCGGTCGCCCTCCCACGCCCAGGCCGCGGCAGACGTGGTCATGTTGTTGACCGGGTCACATGGATCGTATGGGCCTATCGGGCGCAGGAGCCCCTCGGGGGCCAAGAACTGGTGGCCGTAGCCGAATGCCGGGGGGACGGGCTCGCCTTCTTCGGTGGCCTCGACCAAGTTGGCCCGGGCGATAGCGAAACGCCAATTGGCCCCCTCGAGAAGCCCGCGGCGAATGCGCGGGGTGCGCTCTTCAATGACAATCGAGGCCTTGCGGGCGTCAAAAGCGGACTGCTGGACCCCCTGGCCCAGGTGAACCATAACCGCAGAGTGAAGTTCGGACATGAAAATCCTCCTAAGACTTTCGTCCTATCACACTACGATCGGTAAAGCAAGAAGGGCGCCCCGAAGGGCGCCCGTCCTGTTAGGTGGCGGTACGGAAGCCCAGGACGTGGCCGCGGATGCGACCGACCGTTGCGCCGGCGCCCGCGGTCGTCACCGCAACCATGCGGATGGCGAGGGCTGCCGGCCGGCCGAGATACCCGGCGTCGTGCGGGTCGGCGGCGTGCGCCTTGTGGCCGACGGTGATCCCGTACTTCAGCGTGATGCTGCCGGCCAAGGCGGCCGACGAGCCCGACATCAAATCCACGGTGCCGGTGAGCGCGCCGGGGTTGTTGATGGCCGTGCCCGGCACATAGAGCCGCATGTCGCAAGTGACCGCAGACGGGTCGTCCGCGCCCCACCCGGCGTACACGATGGTGCCGCCGAGGATCGTGAAGCCGTCGGGGAGCAACTCGACCTGGACCACGTCGGTGGCGACCAGGCCAGTCGCGGGAATGACACCTTCGGCGATGAGGGTTGCGACGTCGAGGTCGAAGGCCACCGCCTGGACGCTGTCGCGGTTCATGTACCGCTTGGTCCAGTCGATCGGGGCGGAGCGCGGGGCGTACGGGTTGGTCAGCCCCACGAAGCGGTCGTAGATTGCCATGGTATTTAGTCCCTCTCGGGGGCGGGGGCCGAAGCCCCCGGCCCATTACTCGGTGATGGTGACCTCGATAACCGCGGTGTCCTCGCACCGGGTGGCGCCCCAGGCGCCCTCGGTGAGCAGCTGCGGCAGGTTGCGCTTGTCGGGGCGCGGGGTCTGCACAGTCGTGATCGGCTGCTTCCACGCGAACTCGACCGCGTGTTCGCGGATGAAGAAGATGATCTTGCGGTCGTTGCCTGACTTCGGCAGGCGGTTGGTCACGTAGAACTGAAAGCCCATGAAGCTGTTGATCTGGCCGTTGACCAGGGCCTTGACCGCCGCGGTGTCCGTGTTGGTGGCCTTGTCGTCATTCAACAACATGAGGTTGAGCGCGTCGGGCGAGAGGAGCGCGACGGCGCCGGGGTTGCCGCCCGAGGTCTGACCCTGCGTCAGGTGCTCGTTCTTGTGAAACATGTTCAACACGCCGCGAAGGACGGCGACGTCGAGCTTGTTGGAGGCGTTGCCGAGCGCGGTGGCCGTGACCTTCTGCGCGGCGGGGAGCGGAACGGCGGCGAGCGCACCGGTCTTCTTGCCCTCGTAGGCCGAGCCGAGCAGCGCCTCGATAATGGTGTCGTCGACCTTGCGGCCGAAGCTCGAGACGTGGCGCTGAGAGATCCGGCTCTTCGGGTCGTAGAGCATGTTCGCCGTGACCGTCTTCTCGACCAGGGTGCCGAGATTGTAGTCGGTGGCGAACAGCCACCGGCGGTCGTACTCGGCTTCGGAGAGATTGGTTTCCTGGTAGACGTTGGTCACCGGCTCGGGATCACCGATCGAGCCCATGCGGTCGATCGACTTGGCCTCGCCGACCATCGTGTCTTGCATGACGTGGCCGAGGAGGCGGCTTTCCGTCTGCTCGACCAGCATCTTGACATTTGCCGAGAACTGCTCGACGGCATGATTCGGGAGGGTATAGGGCTGCATAGGGCTTCGTCCCCAGGTTGAAACGCAAACAGGCCCGGACAACCGAGATGAGACACAATCTTTCCGTCCACGCGCGCTGGGGGCGTGAGGGGTAGGATCGTGTGCTCGTCTAGGGTGTCCGGGCCTGCCGTCGCGTTTCCGCCGGAGCTAATCCCGGGCCTATCCAGGCCCAACTGTGGGAGTTCTATCCTAGGAATTTCCTCCTGTCAATGAAAAATCGAGCTTAACCTTGATCATGGCGGGGTCGCTATCCGCCACCCTTCGCCATCCCAAAATGCCATCTCGCCTGCCTCATGATCAAAGTCAGGAGCCGGCTCGATAGTGCAGCCGTGCGTCTCGTCATCGATGAATGGCGTACCAGACCCGGCAAACTCACCTGTGTCTTTGCGGTAGCAGTAGTAGATCTGCTGCATTTGCTGTGCCTCAGAGCTTGTTGAGATAAGGACTCAAAGCCGCGTTGCGGAGGTTTGGATTCTCGGCGGTTCCGGGCGCATCAATGATCAGGATGTCCGTGGAATTGCGAGGCATCCCATAGATCTTGCCGTCGGGTCCCAGGACGCCGCCGGCCCACTCGTCGGTGCCGGTGAGGGTGGCACCCATGTCCGATCGGGAGGCGGTCCCTTCCGCCGAGTCGATGACCAGGATGTCCGTGGAGTTGTAGGGTATCCCATAGATCTTGCCGTCGGGCCCCAGG
>CAZTLX010000007.1:3148-47811 GCA_964614575.1 uncultured Phycisphaeraceae bacterium
CCGGTCCACTTAGAGCTGCCGGTGAGGGTGGCACCCATGCTCGATCGGGTGGCGGTTCCCGCTACCGGATCGATGATCAGGATGTCCGTGGAGTTGTAGGGTATCCCATAGATCTTGCCGTCGGGCCCCAGGACGCCGCCGGTCCACTTAGAGCTGCCGGTGAGGGTGGCACCCATGCTCGATCGGGTGGCGGCTGCGGCACCGTCAGGCTGCCACTGCGCCAGGGCTTCGAGGATCGCTGAGCCGGTGGGGATGATGGGCCAATCCGCCAGGCCCAGCAGGCCGAGGCCGAGGCGGCGCGACGAAACACCCATGCGACCAAGGCCAAGGCCCATCATGGCGTTATTCCGCGGCTGCGATGACAGAGACCCGCGCGCCGGGCGGCACCGCGATGAACTCGGTGTGGTTCGGTGGGAAGCGGCGATGCGCCGTGGTGGCGACGGCGTCCACGCCGACCTTCAAGTGGATGGCGCCGACCGTGTTGACCCGGGCGAAGTACCCGAGGTTGAGCGGGGTGGTGTGCGTCGCCGCTTCGCCGGCGGTCAAGGTGGCGTCGATCGACGGCTCGGCCCCGATGGGGGTCTTGGACCCGCTACCGTCGCGGATGGTCTCGGTGTGCAGCGTGAGGGTTACGAGGGACATGCGGATCTCCGATCTTCAGGTGCTACAGGCCGCCGGCGTTCGCGCGTTCGCGCCACTGAGCGGCCTGCTCGAGCAGCTCGCGCGACTTGGTCCGGTCGGTGTTCATCAACTTGATGCCCTCGCGGGTCAGGTCGTCCGCCTTCATTCGGGCCTCGGTCGGGGTCACGCCGACGCCCGGCATGGCAGCGCCGCCGGCCGTGTCGAAGCCCTTGTCGCCGGAAAGCAGCGGGCCGAGCTTGGCGATCGTGGTGACGAAGGCCGGATCGAGGGCGAGCCCCGCCTTGTTGATCGACGTGACGAAGCCCTCGCCGAGCTGCGCGGCGGCGGACTTGAAGGCGGCCAGGCGGGGCTCGTAGGCCGCGCCGAGCTCTTGCTTCAGATGGGCGACCTTGGCTTCGGTGTCCTGGCGCTCCTGCTCTTGCCCGGTGGCGACGTCCTGCATGACGCGGGACATGAAGCTTTTGTAGAGGCCCTGCATCTGGCTGGGCAGAAGGCCGAGCGTGGCCCCGGTCTCTTTGAACCAGGCCTGCATCACCTTGTCCGGTTCGAAGCCCCCGGGGAGCCCCTCGAGTTTCGGCAGCTCGACCGCGTCGGCGGTCTCCGGGGCGCCGAGCTTGCGCAGCACCGCGAGGACGTTTTCGCCGGCCTTGTCCGGATCGGAGAGGTCGGGCATCTCGATCAGCCGGTTCGGGTCCTTCCCGATCAGCTTTTCCGCGTTCACGGCGGAGTTGATAAGATCCTCGAGCTTGCCGGCTTTAACAACCACCCCGGCCCCCCGAAAGCGCTCGGGGACTTGCTCTTTCCACCCGGAGGTGAGGAATGCCGCCATGTCGAAGGGTGCGGTTGCGGCGCCATCCCCGGCGGGGGCGGCGGCGGCGGGGGCGTCGGCGTCGGTGCTGGCAGTGGCGTCATTGGCTTGTTCCGTCACGGTTGGGCTCCTAGAATAGGGGGGTCTCGTTGTCTTCGTGAGCGTTGCCGGTCTTTTCCTGCTGGACCAGATTCTCGCCGTCGGGCAGATCGAACTCGATCAGCCGATGGAGGTCGGTCACCAGATCGCGCTGGCCGACCCGGTAGAAGACCTCCCGGTCGGAGACGTCGCGATTGTTGATCGGTGAGGTCATGAAGCCGTAGCGCGCGCCGAGCCAGCCGAGGAAGATCCGGCCGCTCTCGGTCATGTTGATGGTCCGCAAGGCCGCTTGCACGTCCCGCATGGAAAACTGCTGTTGGGTCATCGCTGAGCTGCCTGTACCTTCGCCATGGTCTCGGCCGCCTGGAGGGCCATGACCTGCTGTTGCTGCTGTTGCTCGGCATCTTCGCGCTTCTTGCGCTTCGCCCGGGCGCCCGCCGCCGTGTGCATGATCGTCGCCGGCGCACCGAAACCCTCGCGGAGCATCGGGATAACCTTATCCACGTCGATGTTGTCGAAGACCCCGGGGTCGACTTGGTTCCACGCCGCGGCCCCTTCGAAGAACCGCATGGTCGACATGGCCTCGGTGATCTTCTGACTGTCGAGCGTCGGGTTCTTGAAGGTGATAGAGATGCCGCCCTCGACCGGAGGCGGCTGAACGCGCCCGGCCCGCTGCAGGATGGCCATGACGCGGCGGACCTTCGGCCACTGCAGTTCCCGCTGGATGCGCACCAGCATCGGGGCGATGGACTTGTTGCGGTCGTCGCTTTCCTGCAGGACCTGGGTATTGCTGGTCACCGTGAACCGACGGCCGACGCAATAGAGGTGGTCCGGGGCGTCAACGGTGATGCAGCGCACCGGCCGGTTTTCGACCTTCCGGGCCGCGACAATGCACTGCCGATCGCGTTGCCGGGTGGATAGGACCTGTTTCGCAGCCTTTCGGGGCAGGCGGAACACCGGCCACGGCGAAGTAAAGGCGACCGAAACGGCTTCGGCCCAACCCTCTTTGCGGCACCCGCCGTTGTGGACGCGGGGCCAGAGGCCGAGGCTCTCGGCCAGCGCCACGAAGCCGTCGAGCACGCGGCCCGGCTGCTGGTAGAAGACCGGCCGCCCGCGCCCGCTAACGCTGCCGTCGCTGTCCATCAACCCCTGAAGCAGGGCGAGCCGCTGGTCGTGCGACCCGAACAGGTAGGCCTCGGGTATGTGCTTGTTGTTGCGGACGCCCAGCTCGTCGAGGCGGGCGGTCATGCTGTCGCCCCACCGCTTCGACGGCCCCCGGATCGACACGTCGACGGCTTTGTTGCCTGCATCCGACTTGTCCCGCAGCACAACCGAGAAGCCCTCGCCCTCGGCCCACGACTGGGCCGCGTCGACGACCTCGCCGTCCATGGTGGTTATCACGGCATCGCGCGCGGAGCCGTCGCCGAGCCAGAGGCCGAAAACGTAGGGGTCGATTGGAAGAACCGCGGGGGCGCGGTCGACTTTCTGCAGCCGAGGGACCGAGTAGTTGGCGTTCCCACTCTTCGGGTTCGTCAGATCCGCCACAAGCTCCCGGGTCGTCATCGTCCGCCAAAGGGTGGTGTTGGTGCGCAGGACCGACCAACGGTGCTCGTCGTCCGCTACAACCTTATCCCCGCTGCCGAATTCAAGCTCCCACACCTCGTTGGACTGGACGATGGGGTGGACGTGCGTAACGGTCGTCGATTGCCCGCTGCTGCCCACCACCACGTCGCCCGGCTGCACGTCCCCCATGGTGGTCCAACCGCCGCTCGCCAACGGAACGGGGGTGTCCAGGGCGAGGCGGGCCGTCTTGACCTGGCCGTTGACGTTGTAGAAGAACGGGTTGAAGAAGCCGCGCCGGATGTCCTCCTGAGCGCGGTTGATCAGCTCCATGGAAAATTCGATCCGCGAGCCGCCCGGCGGGATGAGGAACTGCGGGGTGACCTCGCCATCCGAGAACGAGATCGCGCCCGGGAAGAGGCGGAGCGGGCTGATCATCTGGCCGGCGGGCAGAAGGATCGGCGGGTCCGCCAGCTTGGCCTGCTGGCGCAGATAGGTGTCCATCGCGGCGTTGACCAGGCGCATGACCGGCAGGACGTCCTGGCCCGGGCTGCGGCCGTAGGGCGAGCCCGGCCGGGTGTACCAGCGGGCCACCGAGTAGGGGTTTTCCTGGAAATGGCCGAACCGGAGAACCTTGTTGTCGGTGCAGTCGATCTCGATGGTAACATACTCGGCGCCGGCCGCTTCCGCCGCGGCCGGGAAGCGGTTCCCGATCTGCTCTCGCCAGTAGGGATCATTGGCTGGCACGACGGCCACCAGGATGTCCGCCTTCTCGTGCCCCTTCATCGCTCGGTCTCGGCCGAAGCCGGGCCACCGCTGCGCCGCCTGACGGTACGACAGCCGAGGGGTGCGGTAGAAGGTGTCGGGCACCCCGTAGTGGTCGGTGTCGATCCAGAGCTCTGTCATCGGGACGTTGCGGCCGAGGGCCTGGCCGTTCCGCTCATCGGTGAACGTCGCGGCCGTGCCGATCGAGGCGAGATCGAGGAGGAAGGCGTAGAGCTCGGCGTAGATGTTGAGCGGCGTTTCGTCGGTGAGGTGGCCCATGACCGTCTCGACGGTGTCCTCGCGCCACTGCGCGACCGCTCCCGACGTGTCCTGTTTGCCGTTACCGACCGAGACGTTGAACCAGTTGCTGCCGGGCGTGGCTACCGCATGGAGCAAGTGTGAGGCGGCGAGCCCGCACGCCGTTGCCGCCGTGCTGTCGAGGACGTGGCGCTTGCGCTGCCCGCCGCCCGGGGTGCTCTCGAAAAAGTCGCCGCGACGGGGCGCGGTATACTGAAATACCTCAGACCACAACCCCTCTTCGGGCGACCGGGCGCTTTTCAGCTCGCCGTGCTGGTCGCGAATGTGCTGGACTAGCGGGTCCGTATCCATCAACCGAACGTCCGCCGCCCCTCGGTGAGCTGCCCGAACGTCCCCGCGAAGGAGTTGAACGCCTTGCCGTCCTCGAGCGCCGCGCGCACCGACTTCTCGCGATCTTTCTTCGCCCGGTCCAACTCGTCCGCCTTGGCCTTGGCCGGGTCGGCGGCCTTGACCTTTGGCGTCGACGGGACGAGCCCGATAGCTTTCGCGACACCAGCCATGCTAACCTCGTGTGAAAATCGTTTGCACCATATAGGAACCAAGTCCTAACGTCAAGGCGCGTCGAAAACCGCCTGTTGCGCGCGGTGGGCGTTCTGCGCGGCCTGGTGCTGCCGCTGAAAGAAGCGGGCCAGGGCGAGCTCGTCCCCGTGCATCGTCGAGATGTCACCGGTCTCGACCGCGGCCCGTTCGGCGGCGTTGACCGCCCGGTGGTTGCCTCCGGGCCCCATGTGGTAGGGCACGATGGCCGAGCGCATCACGGGGGCGGGCTTCTCTTCCTCGCTCATAGCTCAGCTTCCTTCTGTCCATGGATGGCGTCGTAGTCGCCGCTGCGCAGGGTGAGGTTGGTTCCCAGCCCGGCGATCAGGGTGAACGCGGCGTCTGCGGTGTGGCTGGTGTAGTCGTGGTTCCCCTTCTCGCTGTAGACCGCCTTCTTCTCGTCGAATTTGCGGTGGTAGAGAGCCAGGAGGTCGAGCCCGACCGCGCAGTTCTTCGCGTCGAAATGCGAGCGGTAAAGCGCCCGTCGCACGATGGGATACTTGTCCTGCTCGCGGGGGATCTTGGCCACCGGTGTTCCGTAGACGCCGAGCTCGGCCAGCTGCGCGCGGCGGGACATCTTCGGGCCCATCTCGGTGATCTCGGCATCGTGGGGCAGGTAGATGTGCCCATAGCGATAGCCGAACTCCTGGCCCATCTGCGCCAGGCAGTCGCGGACATCTTCGAGCCCGCCCTTCCGGAACTCGTGCCAGTTGATCCACCGCAGCTCGGAGGCGTGGACTTGAGCGAACCAAAAGGCCATGGCGTCGTCGTAGCCCAGGTCGATCCCGACATGAACCGGAAGGTCGGCGATCAGCGGCACCGAGCAGATGCGTCCAATGGCCTTGATCCGCTCGACCAGCTCGCCGTAGACCGCGCCGGTGATCGCGGCGTCGAACGAAACCAGGAACTCCTGGCGGAACTTCGCGTCATTGCCCGAGAGCGCGATTTCGTTCTTGCGGATGTTCTCGAGCTCGGCCGCTTCGATCACACCCGTCTCGGCCGCCGAGTATTCCGCCGCGAACCAATCATCCTGCTTCAGATACTCGGCCTGGCCGGTCTCCGGATCGATGATCTTGACCGCTTGTCCTTCCGTCCAGAGGGCCGCGTTGCGGTGCATCGTGTGGGCGTGGTTGCGGCCGAACGGCGTGAAGATGAAAATGGCCCACTGGTTCCGGCGCCCGAACCGGTCCACGCCGGCGCGGTTGCTGTCCGCCAGCATCGGGCGCAGCTGCTCGGGCCAGACGCTCGGGGCGATATGCGCCCATTCGTCGAGGATCACACCGTCCAGGTAGATGCCGCGGATCTGCGCGTGCTGGTCGAGGCCGTAGAGGGTGATCGAGGCGCTGGACCCGTTCCGGGTCGGGATTGTGACCGTCAGCTCGCCCTTTGAGACCTCGCGCCCCGGGAATTTCTCGGTGTATTTTAGGAGGTATTTCCAGACGATGCGCTTGGCGTCGACCAGGGTCTTGCAGCAGTAGGCGTATTGGCCGAGCTCGAAGGGGCACTCGACCGCCATCTCGATCATGCGGTTGATCGCGAGGACCGACTTCCCGAAACGGCGATGGATGACGAGCGAGTTGAAGCGCTGCAGCCGGGCCTCGATATTCGCGTGGATCGGCCGGAAATAGTCGTATCCGGTGAGATCGCGGATGTTCTCGGGCAGCACGACGCTTCCCGATCGCTCCGCGATCTCCCGAATCTTCTGCGCTTTGGCCAAAAAGCTCATGCGCGACCGTGAAGCTGGGAGCGCAACGAGTTGATCCGCCGGGCCTGCGCGTCGGTGAGCTCTTCTTTGGACGCCAGCATGGACCTGAGGGCGGCGTTCTGCTCCTCGAGCGCCTCGACGCGCGCCAACAGGTCCTTGAGCGACTTGATGGCGATGTCGGCCTGCAGGGTCAACGTGACCATATCAGCGTCGGTTTGCACGGGCGGCCGCCATTTCTGCCGCAACTTCGGCTTCGGTGGGCTTCGGTTTCAGCTGCTGCGCCTTGTGCCAGCCGACTTTCCACTGAAACACCGACCACCCGCGGTCATAGGGGCAGGTATGGACCGGCCGACCCTGCCCGAAGACGTCGTAGCCTTCGAGCTGCTTGGCCAGATACATGCTCGGGTTGACCGATGGCCTTGAAGACCCCAGGCCCGCGTATTTGGTGGGGTCGATCCGGGTCAGATCGGGGCGAACTTCGTGCATTTTGGGTCTCCTATTGCGTGAGTGGCCGGGAAAGCTCGTGTTGCCGCTTGATGTGCGCCTTCTCGGCCTGGCTGCGTTCGGCGAGGTCGTGGTAGGCGGCCTCGAGTTCGGCGATTTCGCCGCGGAGGCCCCCGACCGTCTTCGCCGCGGGGATGAAGACGCGGGCGTTGTGGGCGGCCTCGGGGGGCTCGGTTTTGCTTTTTTCGAGCGTGCCCGGCTTTGCCTCGGCAAAGCCGGTTGAGTTGGCATCGGAGATGCCAACACTGTGCATGGCTGCCGTGATGGCTTCGGCGCTCTCGGCCGCGTTCATCGCGAGGGTGGGGGCCTCCCGCACCTTGGCCCGCTCCTGGACCAGCTTGCTCTCGAGGCTCTCGGCCCGCTCCTGGGCGTTGATCATCTCGCTGAAGAAGCTCCCGCCGCCGCGCTGGGCGAGCTTCAGGGTCAGGTCAGAGGCCTGGCTGCGCAGGTCCGCCGCCGCTCTGCGCGCTTCGTCCAGCTCTTGGGCCCGCTTCACGTTCTCGCGCTGCAGGCTCTCGTTGAGCGCTGACTTGTCGAGGTAGAGTTTCTGGTAGTTCTCGCACCACGAGGTTGGCGAGTAGCCGAACCAGGAGGCGATTTCGTCGAGGATGGGGTTTAGCATGTCGTGCTCCGGTGGTTGCACGGCTTTGCCGATGCAAAGCCGGTTGAGATCGAGCCCGAGCCCGAGGCTCGATCACTGCCAGGGGGTTGTACCTTAGGCTTACCATCCTGTCAAGTGATAAGCTTCCTGTGGGCTTCCCGCAGCTGGGCCCGCAAGGCCGCGCTGTTGGCCCGCAGATCAGCAGCGGACTGTGCGCGCGCCTGCTGCTCGGCTTCCAGCTCGGCGGACAGCCTGGCGACTTCGTTCTCGAGGCGGGTTATCTGCGCGGCGCGCTGGGCGGCGAGGGTCGCAAGCTCTTCGGGGTCGTTCATCGTTTGGGCTCCTGCGGCTACCAGGGGGTTGTACCTTAGGCTTACCATCCTGTCAAGGATAAGCTTCCTATGATATTTTCGCAAGAAAAACGCGAAAAAATTTTTTCGGGCCCAAAAGTTCAACTGTCCGGGGGCGGGCCTAGAGAGAGATGAGAAAAGGGGTCCCTAGTACTCTGGGGGTACCCCTCGTTTAATGGCTTGTAAACCAATTGAATAACATAACGATTATACTCTTGCTTACACTATAGTAACGTAATCACTCGTTACCTACACAATACCGTAGTGTATAGCGTAGTGTATAGCGTAGTGTATAGCGTAGTGTATAGCGTAGTGTATAGCATATTGAGTTCGCTACGCTCACGCTCTGTTAGTAAGAAGGGGGCGGGGATTTTATTCCTATCGCTAGGCCGCCAGTCCCGGGGGCGCCAGGGGGATTTTATTCCTATCGTTAGTCGTGTTGTTAGTCCTAGGTTTATCGTCATGTTGGCGCGAAGGAAAGTACACCTAGGATTATGGGAAAGCGCGGGCGGAAAGATGTCCTAAGCTCACGGATAAGCGTTCGTTATGGTGGGCGGGCGGGGCATAAGCGATCGTTATGTTAGCCTTTCGCCCCCGGGAGCGCGGAAGCTTATGCGCGGGTAAGCTTTTACGGGCATACGCGTATTTTTGGGGCACGAAAGGGGCCACTCAGGAAACTGAGTGGCCCCTCGAGGTTTGGTGTCAGGCTAGAACCAATCGAGATCGGGATGCCCTGGCGCCAGGTGGCCCCTCTTGCGGCCTTGCGCGACACTGTCCGCGCGCCGTTCGGCCGCGTCAGCGGCGTCGATGCCGCGCCGTCGTCGGATGGCGTCGAGGATATCCAGAACCTTCAGTTCGTCCCCGCGAATCATCGCTTGCGCCATCCGATTAGCGTCGCGCCGTTCTTGAACAGTGGACATGACCTGTAGCTCCTCTACTGCGCATTCCAGATAGCGATTTTAAGCTCTGCACGGCGAACCCTTATGGCGTTCTGTTCGGCAACACTGGCAGTGGTGAAGTAGTTCGCGAGAACCCAGTTGTTGCAGTTGTCGAGCTCCAGCTGAAGGCGAGCAAGGCGAGAAAGTCGGGTCATCTGGCTTGATCCTTTGGTTTACCGTTTGACAGGGCCTTGGTACGCCAAGCCCTAGCCCTTGTCAAACGGTTAATTCAGGGGCGGCCGAAAAATCTCGAGGTCAGAAGCAGAACGAGAACGCCGCACCAAAGCCACAAGAGCGGGCACGGACCAGGCGTGCGACGATCGATCATTGGCGCGGCTCTGCGCGGGCGACCATGGCGCAGAGCCATGCGCCGGGGTTCTCGAGGTGGTAGATGTGGCCACCCGTGCGAATGCCGGCATTGCCCCTGGAATCGTACCAGCTGGCCGAAACAGAATGCGCGGCATGGGGCCCGCGCACCTCAGCCCCCTCCGGCCGAACCAAGAGCGTTACCCACCCGTAGCGGCGGCTACGCTCCTCGAGAACGTCGTGTTTCTTTCCGTCGATCCATATCTGACGCATCGTGTCGGCTCCGGGTTGTTCGGACAGGCGGTTGTCGGCTATCCCGCCACCAGGCGCGACCAATAGGGCCGGCCTGGTGAGAGGAGAGTCGGTTAGCGCTTGCGTTGGTGCGGCAACTTGCCGGCTTCGGCTCGTTCGCGCGTGCCATCGGCCAGGATCCGGCGGACCTCTTCGCAAAGCTCGTTGTGCGTCGGCTCGCGGCCTAGGCTCTCTTTGAGCTTCGCATAAATCGTGTCGTCTCGCATTGTCGGCTCCATTGGTTGCGGTTTGTCGTCTGTCGATTGTGCCAGCTGGCATGGCCGCTAGACGGTCAAAAAAACCGGCTTGCCATTGGCGACGCGACGTCGTGACTGGCCAAAAAGAGTCTTGGTGTAACCCACGATATTGCGCTCGAGCGGCTGACCGAGATTGGCCGTGGAAAACCATCCACTGTGCTTTTCGACGCCGGCGACTTCGATGGTCTCGCAACTGCGGCCACTGCGGTATGCCGCGACTGTGACCTTGACCTTGGTCTCGGGATCATATTCGGTATGCGAGGCGATTGGCGTGGCGCCGCCGAAAACGGCGCGGGGCTCGTCTGCTGTCAGTGTGGGCTTGGACATTGGTCGGCTCCAGGTTGGTATTGGTGGTTAGATGACGTAAGCATTATCGGCTGCTGCATCATCGGCGGATTGCAGCCAACCCTTTTCAAGAAGTAGGTCCGCGGCAATCTCGATTGCTTCGTCTGCGTCAACTTTGACACCATCCATGTAGGACCAGACGGCGACCACAAGGGGTTCAAAGCCGGCCGGAAATGCCACGAATTGGACCCTCGATAGATCGGCCGGGACTTCGCTCGCTTTCATCTCCGACAATGCGTCGTTGACGAAATAACTTGCCATGGAAAGGGCTTGGCGCTTCGTGGGCTTGGACATTGGTCGGCTCCATTGGTTGCGGTTCAACGTCTGTCGATTGTGCCAGCCGGTGCGATCGGCTGGCAGGGTCGCTAGACGGTGGCGGGCACCCACTCAGGGCCAAGCGGCGTTTTGATTGGCTCGACTTCAGGGCCATGGCCGCAAGTGCCGAAAGCGTAGAAGTGAGCACGCGGCCGGCCGGCTATTGCACGCTCCCTGACGGGCGCAACCATCGCAAGCGCCGTGGCGTGGCTCGCATATGGTCCGGACAGCAACCACTTGCCGGGCCCATCGATTGCCGAGACATAAAAGGCAGTGTGCGCTGGGTTTGTCTCGCTGGTCATGGTGTCGGATCCTGTTGGTGTTGTCGTCTGTAGATTGTGCGGAAAGAGCTAGAGCTCTTGGGGTGGCGTGGCGGTCAGGTATTCAAGCGACGTGTCGCCGATGCGCGCGACGATGGTACGCGCAAAACATGACGCGTCCTCGAATTGCTCCCGGCCGATCATGCGGTGCATCAGGGCCGCCACATAGGCGCGCGACTTGGAACCTTTTGTTCGGCCGTCGCCGATCTCAGCCAAAACGTGATCACGATTGCCGCAGGTCCACGCGTGATGCAGATAGGCGACGCGTTCGGCGAAGGTTTCGGACATGGTCAATTCCCTTGCCCTGTGGTGACATCGAGCATGGCCGCCCATTTCAAGGCCTCGAGCTCGAGCTCACGCAGGTCGAGATCGACAAAACCGCGTTCGCCTGCGAGCGCTTCGTTGATGCGGTATGCGGCGTCGTTGGCCGCCCGCATAGCCTCTTCCAGCTGCTCGAGGGCGGAGGCGAGTCTTGCTTTGGTGTGGTCATTCATGGCGGGTTGCCTTGTCTGGGTTTACCGATTGACAAGAGCCACAAGCCACAAGGTGATCGGCGGTGCAAGCGATTTTTGTAACTTTTTGGGGCTTGACCAGCGCCTGGCCGCCGTGCTACGCTAGCAGGTTACCCAGGGATAGGTGTGACAAATCGGCCACACCCCTGTGACAAATCGGCAACACCTACGGGGTGAGGAAATCGTCGATTTCGGATCGGCCCGACGGCAACTCTCGCCGGCCCGACGGCAAGTCTGGCGAGCTTCGCTCGTCAGCCATGGCGACCGATCGCAGATCGGTCGACTTCTCGTCCTCGGCCCATAAACTGCCCTGGATTTCGGGCGCGGCGGCGGCGTCACTATCCTGGTATTTGGCCCGCCGCTCCGTGTAGCCCTTCTCGCCGCTTCTGTCGGTGATGGTAACCTCCGGCGCCTCGATCAGTGTCCTCTCGGGGACGGGCTCTAGGCCGCTTCTCGTGCCGAGGGGGTGTGCGGGGCTTTCCTGATCGTGAGCACCCAGGGCGATCTCGGTCAGCAGTAAGTCCGCCTCCAGCTTGACGCTGTCTTTGAGCGCCTGGAACGTCTTGAGGGACATCTTGCCGGCCACCACCAGGCCCATAAGCTGGCTCAGATACGAGCGGGTCTGCCGGATACTCGTAAACCGCTCTGGCTGTCTCAGTTTAACCGCTCGCCTGGCCATAGTCCGCAAATCCTCGCATTGCCTCGGGCCAGCATAATGCCCGCCCCCCGTTTAGGCAAGGCGTTTGGTACCATGACTATAGGGTGTGCCCCCCTGCGCAGAATGCGCAAAGGGGGGTGCATTCCCTCGATTTCTAATCCAAATTTAGAGCCGAGTATCCCATTCAATCAAGCCCAACGCTCACTTATCGTTCAGCTTATTGCTGAGTTATCGTTCAGCTTATCGCTGAGTGAGCGAAACCCAGAGCCTGAAGGGGGGGAAAACGGGTTAATCTCTGTCTTACGCCGATCAACCCGCTTCCCCCTGTCTATGGGTGCGTTTCAGAGTCATTTGTAGGCGAAACGATAACCTTATGTTATCTTCAACCGCGCGCGAGAATAACCCATTCTTAACCTTATTGTCAATGTCGCATGGTGCCGCAGGGTAATTGTTAAGTAATTGTAAAGGCGGGCAAATCGCCTAACTCGATAAAATTCGAAACGATAAGCGATTTTCCGTTTGACATAGGTTGGGGTTTGGGGGTAGAGAGCGGACATCGAAACGGGCTGAGGCCCACCAGAGCACTAGGAGCAAAGAGCCATGCAGCTGTCGCCCCGCGTCATCAACATTGGCGTCACCCTTCGGCCGTTCGTCCGCAACCGACCGGCGTTCACTATCCGCGAAACGGTCGACTTGCCGAGCGATGCGTCGAGCGATGACCTCCTCCACCACATCCACAGGGTCGTCAACCACCTGACCAAAGCGCGCCCCGAAGACTACCTCGAGGGCTTCGCGGTTTCGGTCGGCATTCGCAGAGATAGGAGCTGAAGCCATGCCGAACCCGTTCAACGATGCCGCTGCCCGGCTGGACAAGCTCGCCGCCCCGATCGCCGCGATAGCTCGAGCGAACGTCGCCCGGAGCTGTGTGAACTCGCTTCGGAACATCGCGGCCAGGATGACCGAGGAGGCGGAGCGGACCCCCGACTCGACCACGGCGGCCTGGCTCAAAGCGGCCGGCGGTCAGCTGCTCGCCGTCGTGCTCACCGACGATTTCGACAGCGTCGACCTGGGCGCGCTCGCCGACACGATGACCGAGCTCGCCGCCGCGCTGCGCACCCCCGGGGAGCTTTAGGCATGACGGCAACCCCCACCTTTCAGTATTATCTTCGCAAAACCGACAGGTTCATCGCGACCGTGACGTTCCCACAACGTCCCCTCAAGCCCCTGCTGGTCGGCGGCGTGACTTTTTCGGACCTCCGCCGCCGCATGGTCCGCCTCGTCCTCACCGGCAGGGGGAGCCAAGAGCTGGGCGGATGCGTCAGCGCCGCGCGGGTCTTCGACGCATCCCTCGACGCGGTCCGCGCCCTGGATGGGGCTATCGATCGCATCAAGGGCGACCGATCGCAAACCCTCGCGGCCTACGATCACGAAGGCCGGGCGACCGTCCGCCTATCCCGCCGCGAACTTTCGCGTTGAAACGGCGCTCGGGATGATGCATAAAAGCCTGCGCGGCGATGGCCCGCCATCGCCGCTTGAGCTCGATCCCCGGGATCGAGCACTGCGCGACGCACCGCCCGGGCGGGAAGTGTGGCGGCGCTACTGCGCCGCCTGCGACCTTTCGCGGTGGCTCGACTTGGACGACACCTTCTGCCCTCGAGGCAGCACGAACGACATTGACGAGCACAAATGGCGGGGAATTTGGTCCGCCTCAATACTGAAGAGCCGCACCCAGGACGTAGAGGAAAGGATCGCACGCCATGCAAATATCCGAGGGTAGCCCCGTGACGTTCATGGGCGGCCCGGCGCACATCTTCGGCAGCCGCTGCGGCGCCGTGGGCGTCGTCCAGAGCGGCTGTATCGTGCGGTCCGGCTACGTCGTCCCGCGCCGCGTCCCCGAGGCCGTCGCGGGGCTTAGGGATGAATGCACCGTCACCGGTGGCTTCGGTGACAGCCCGCTCGACTTGGCGGACGCCTACCCCGCATTGCGCGCGGCGGCGGATCGGGCGCTCGCCGCCCTGGCCGCGATCCTGGCCGATCAGCGGAGGGGCACGGCATGAGTGGCAGGGTTTCGGTCTTCTCGCCGCCGCGCGGGACGCACGTCCGCGAGGTGGACCGCGCCAGCCTTTTATCGCGGGACGAGCTCGCCAGGCTGTGGGGCGTCCCCGGTGACACCCTCGAGAGCCGCATCCGCCGGGACACGACCGGCTTCATGGCCACGGTGCGCCTCTACCGCAGCTTTCCGGATGGTCAAATCCGCTACTGGGATCGGGCCGAAGCGCTGCGCCACCATGCGGCCGTGGACGGCAAGTGGCCGTCGCGCCGGGGCTCGGGTGAGGTCTACCGCCGCCGCAGCGCCAGACGGGGCAACCTGCCCGATCGGCTGGCCAGGTCCATGGACACCGTCCGCCAGCGCGGCGCCGACGCCCGTTGCGCCGGGGCCGACAAGGACGCCTGCCCCTACGCGGTCGGGTGGGCTCGGAGGTGCTGGATAGAGGGCTGGCAGGCGGCGGGATAAGTGCATCTTCTCGAGCGCGCGCTATCGACGGCGAAGCATTTCGCCGTCTTTCCGGTCAGTCCGAACGGCAAGCGCCCGCTATTCTCCAAGGCCGAAGGCGGCCGCGGCGTCCTCGACGCGACGCGCGACCCGGACCAAATCCGGGCATGGTGGACCGCGACCCCCGACGCCAACATAGGCATACACCCGGCCGCCACCGGCTGGCTGGTCGTCGACCTGGACATCAAGCCCGACGTCGACGGCCGGGTAACCTGGACCGAGAATTTCGGCGGGCTCGACGACACGTTCACTGTCGAGACCCCGAGCGGCGGGCTGCATCTCTATTACCGGCTGGGCTTCCTCGACGACGCCCCCGGCCCCTCGCGCGGCCGGCTCGGGCCGGGTGTGGATGTCCGCTGCCACAACAGCTATGTGCTCGCGCCGGGCTCGGTCGTCGACGGCAAGCCCTATCGCGTCATCGGCAAGCGCGCCGCCGCGCCCGTCCCGGCCCCCGTCCTGCAGCGCTCGGGCGAGGTGCTCGCCAGGGCCGAGAACGCCGGCGAGTGGCTGGTAGACCCCGACCTGCCGCGCAATGTCGATCGGGCCCGGCGCTACGTCGCGGACCTCGAGGCAGACGAATGCGAGGGCGCCCGATCTGATAGCGCCTACCGCTACGCGGCGCAGCTGCGGGAGTTCGGGTGCAGCGAGGAGACCACGGCGGCCCTGCTCGAGCAATGGAACGCGCGCCTAGCCGTCCCGCTGCCCGATGACCGGCTCGCGGGGACCGTGGCCAACGCCTATCTTTACGCCAAGCGCCCGGCCGGCGCGCTCGGTCTCGACACGCTGACGACCTTCGGGGCGGACATCCTGGCGCAGTGCCGGCCGCCCGGGGCCACCCTCGCTGACCTCGGGAAAGAAGACCGAACCGAACCAGCCGGGACGGCAACTTCGGGGTGGCCGCTCTTCACACCGGCCGAGGCGGATGCGCAGCCGGTCCCGAGCTGGACGATTGACGAGGTTATCCCGAGCGACGGGATCGCGATCCTCTATGGCCCGCGCTCCTCCCTGAAAACCTTCGTTGCCCTGGATATGGCGCTCTGCATCGCGACCGGCCGCCCGTGGGGCCGTCCCGCCGATGGGCACGAGATCATCAACGCCGGCCCGGTGGTCTTCGCCGCCGGCGAGGGCGCCGGCCGGTTCCGGTTCCGCCGCCAGGCGTGGGAGCAATCGCGCGGGGTGACGCTCGGGGCCGAGTTCATGTTTTCGGATCGCCTGCCCCGGCTCGGTGACGAGGCCGAGGTCGTGGCTTTCATCCAGGCCCTGAAGCCCCTGAAGCCGGCCGCCGTGTTCCTCGACACCCTCACCCGGGCGATGTCCGGGCTCGACGAGAACAAGGCCCCGGATCACGCCATGGCATATGACGCGGTGTCCGCGATCCAGCGCCACCTGGGTTGCCCCGTGATCCTGATCGGGCACACCGGCAAGGACGTCGGCCAAGGCCTGCGCGGCTCGAGCGTGCTGCCCGACAATGTCGACACCATGCTGCTGGTCGAGCGCGAGGGCGACCGCGTCGCCGTCAAGGTGACCAAGCAAAAGGACGGACGCGACGACTTCAAGCCTTGGACCTTCAAGCTCCGCCAGCTCGACAGCGAGCGCCTGACACTCGAGCCGATCAGTCCCGATCAGATAAAGAGTGCGAAGCGGATCGAAGCGGACTATAGGCGTGCGGTCGCTGTGGACGTCCTTTGCCGGGTCTCGGCCCGGACCATGGTGGCGGCGCATCTCGCCGAGGCCATGGCGACGGCGATGGCCCCCGACGACGGCCCGGTTCCGGACAGTGGTCCGCTGCTGCTGTGGCTGAAGGGCGATGGGGCCGCGGTCCTCGCCGATCGGTTGGCCTCGAGCAAGCCGCTCGAGTTCTTCGCGGGGGCGCCGCCGACAGGTGGGATTGACTTCCTACCGGAGATGGGGGATACAGGGGGCGCTCCTGTTCGTGCGCCTTCCACTACCCCCGGCGGTCTTGCTCCCGCCGGGGGGCCTTTCAGGAGCCGAAAATAATGCTTATCCGCACGAAAGCCGGGGGCTTTTATGTCCGGGCAACCACTCCGGAGTTGCGCGCGCTGGCGACCGCCGAAGTGTGGGCCATCGTCCAGGGCGAAGCGGTCCCCACCTTCCAACTCGAGACCCCCTACCAAGCGGCCTTGGCGCTCAATCGCGGATGCCCCACGCAAGGCGATGTCTCCCTGCTGCGGCCGATCCTCGACGACTTGCGGGCGTCGTGGGCGCCGGCGACGGCGTTTCGGCCTTCGGCCCCCGACGGGTGCGAGCCTATGGACTTTCAGCGCGCGGGGGTCGAGTACGTCCTCGAGCGCCTCGACCGGGGGCAGACCGGGGCCATCATCGGCGACGAGATGGGGCTCGGGAAGACTTGCCAGGCCATCATGGTGGCGAACGAGATGCGGGCGAAGCGCGTGGTGGTCGTCTGCCCGGCGGCCGTTCGCCTGCAGTGGGGCCGCGAGCTGCGGACGTGGTCGACCATCCCCCAGCTGCTGGTGCATACCGTCAAGTCCCGCACCAGCGGGGTCAACCCGGTCGCGCATTTCGTGGTTGTCTCCTACGACCTGACGCGCAACCTCGGAATCCTGCACGCGCTGCAGGCCTACAAGCCCGATCTGATCATCTTCGACGAGGCGCACAACCTGAAGACGGTGGACGCTCTGCGATCGCGCGCGGCCTTCGGCGGCGGCGAGGGCGCCTACAAGGCCGGGGGTTTCGTCCAGCCCGGTGCGTTCCTTCTGCCGCTCACCGGGACCCCGCTCCCGAACCGGCCGCGCGAAGCGTACAACCTGGCGCGGCGCCTATGTTGGGATGCGATCGACTTCCTCAGCCAGGACGGTTTCAACGAGCGGTACAACCCGCAGATGATGCTCAGGGACAAATTCGACGACGTCAAGGGCCGGATCGAGAAGAAGGCTCGGCTCGGTGACCTCGGCGTCCGGATGCGGGCGAATTTCTTGGTCCGCCGGCACAAGCGAACGGTCATCTCACAGCTGCCGGCCGTCCGCTATGAGCTGGTCTACGTCGAGACGACCGCGGCTGTCCGCAAGGCCCTGGCCGCCGAGAGGCTGGTCGAGCTCGAGGGCTATCGCTTCGGGAGCTTCGAGCTGCAAGAGGGCAAGAGCATCTCGACGGTTCGCCGAGAGATGGGCGAGGCGATGGCCCCGCAAGCGATAGAACATGTCAAGGTCATCCTCGAGGGATTCGAGGAGAATATCGCCGTCTTCTACCACCACAAGTCGGTCGGCGTAGCCCTCCTCGAGGGGCTCAAAGCCTACCACCCGGCCGTGATCCGGGGCGGGATGGGTGACAACGCGAAGGCGGCGGCCGTGGCGCAGTTCCAAAACGACCCCCTTTGCCGGGTCTTCCTGGGGCAGCAGATGTCAGCGGGGACCGGCGTCGACGGCCTGCAGCGTGTTTGCCGCCTGGCCGTGCTCACCGAGCCGGACTGGGTTCCCGGGAACAACGCCCAAACCGGCGACCGGCTGCACCGGATCGGCCAGATGGACGCGGTCACTGTGCAGCTCATCGTCGCCGAGGGCTCGATCAGCGAGCGCATTTGCAGTTCGATGATCGGCAAGGCCTCGGCGATCCACCAGACCCTAGACTCTTAGGAGGATTTGCCTCTTGTAAAGATCAAGGCTTACCCCTATACCTTATCCGGCTTCAACGCGAAAGCACCAAGAGAAGGACGACATCATGACCATCACCAGCGTTACCGCCATGAAGGGCGCAACCAGGAACCTCGGCGACTATAACAATGTCAAGGCCGAGTTCACCATCACGGCCTTTATCGAGGAAGGGGTCGACGCGAGCGCCGTCCTCGACAACCTTCGCGCCATCATCGACCAGCAGCTCGCCAAGGCCATCAACGGCGCCTCGGCCGCCAGCGCCGACACCCGGGCCGCCAGCGCCGACACCACACCGCCGACCTGGACCGGGGGCGTCCTGCTGTCGAGCGGCCGTGTCGCCGACGAAGGCCAGCTCGGCGTCAACGACCCCGACGGCGAGGACTACGACCGGGCGGACGACACCGCCGGGGCCAGGCGCGCCAAGCGGGTGAGCGGCGAGAAGGTCGCAGAGTTCCGCAAGCGCGCCGGCGACTCGCGGATGTCCGAAGAGAAGTGCAAAGAGTATATCCGCGCCGCCGATCTCGACGTCGTGGCTGCTGCTGCTCGGTATGCTGCCGATGTCGCGGCCGATCCGGTCGGCGCGAAGTGGGACGCCGGCGACGACGCCCTCGACCTGACCAGCGACTCCGCGGACATCCTGATCATCGATCCGGTGGCGGGAACCGTAACCCGGCCGAACCCCGCCTTCGAGCTGGACAGCGACCCGCTCCCCCCTGGCGCCACCGAGGACGGGGCTTTCGACTTCCTCGGTGACGACACCCCCGCCCCGGCCGTGCAGGTCGACTACCCCACCATGATCGCCAAGCTCAACGAGTTGAGCGCGGCGGGCAAAATCACGGTGCAGGACATGCGCAAGATCGCCGAGAAGCATGGCTTCGTGCGCCCGGTCGAGATCAAGGACGACGCGGCCAAGATCAACGCCTTCTTCGCCGACGTCGTCGCTGCGGCCGGCGCCTGACCATGGGCAGGCATTCGGTGATCGGCGGCTCGGGTTGGTCGAGGTGGTCGGTGTGCCCGGCTTCGGCAGCGCTCGGCCGCTACGCGGAACCCGAGCCGTCGTCATCGTTTGCCGACGAAGGGACTGTCTTCCACGCCGGGGTCGAGCGGCTTCTCTTCGGGCTCGAGACGCCCGAAGAGCTGATAGGGCGTCGCTTTCCGCTCGACCCCGACCCCTTCCTGGGGCACGAGACTTTCGGCGTCTTCAACGCAGAGATGGCCCGCCACGCGCAGCCGGTCCTCGACTACGTGGACGCATGGATAGCCGAGCACGGCTTCAGTTGGATCAAGGTCGAGCATTTTTTCGAACGGCCCGACATCCACCGCGACTACTTCTCGACCGTCGACAATGTAGTCTGGTCGAGGGACCGGCGCCGGGTGCTGGTCCTCGACCTCAAATACGGAGCGGGCCTGTCGGTTGACATCGGCACCATTCCGCAACCGAACGGCCAGCTGGCCTACTACGCGACCGGCGTGGGCGCGGATGTCGCCGACTATATCGACCTCGTCGTCTACCAGCCGCGCATGGCCCCCGAGCCCGCCTTCCGCGGGTTGACGCTCACCGGGCAGCAGCTGCAGCGGTGGGCCTACGATCGCCTCAGCCCCGCCCTCGACCGGGTGGATGCGGCGACCACCGTCTTGGCCGAGAAGGGCCCCGAGGCGCTCGAATACCACCCCAGCGTCGAGACCTGCCGGTATTGCCCGGCCCGGCTGCTCTGCCCAGCGCAGGCCGCCATCCGGGCCAAGGCCGGCGTCAAGGCGTCCTCGACGGTTCCGCTCGAGCGGCTGTCGGTCGATCAACTCGAGGAGATCATCGAGCTCGAGGCGCACATCAAGAAACAGGCGGCCAGCGCCCGCAACGTCCTGGTCAACCGAGCGGTCCATGGCGAGGCCGAGCTTCAGAAAACCAAGGTGGTTTTCGGCAAGTCCAACCGAGTGTGGAAGGAAGGCGCCGAGGCCGAGCTGCGGGCCCGCATAGGGTCGGCGGCTTACACAATTTCGCTGAAAACCCCGGCGCAATTAGAGGACATTGACCGAAAAATCGTGTCCGAACTGGCCTACTCGCCACCGTCAAGCTTGACACTGGTTAGTCAATCGGATAGAAGAGAACCCGCCAACATCACCGCGCGCTCTGCGCAAAGGTTTGCGGCGATCCTCCCTCAACTGAAGGAATAGCACCATGGCCGAAGCTGCCCGGAAGTATATCTCGTTCATCCTGCCCATCCCCGGCGCGGTCGCCTTCGCGCACCTGACCAAGCCCGACCCGGGCCCCCGCCAGGCGAAGGTCGGGAACAAGAACCCGCGCTACAGCATCACCGTCGCCTTCGATAAGGCGACCTTCGCCGAGAGTGGCAAGGCCGTTTACGGTGCGGCGGTCGCCGAGGCGGTCAAGAACAACTTCCCCTGGACCAGCATCAAGGAACTGCACGCGACGAAGAACCTTCGTCTGCCGCTGCAGGACGGCGACCAGCTCCTGGCCAAAGCCAAAGAGAACGCCGAGAGGCAGAAAGTCCTGGGGAAAGACGGCAAGGTCGATCCGGCCATGCTGAAGCTCTACCCGGGCGCCTGGGTGCTGAAATTCGAGAGCGACAACCCCCCGGTCGTGTCCAAACTCGACGCCAGCGGTGACCCGACGCCCTCCGACCCCTCGGTGGTCTACCGGGGCAGCTTCGTCTACGTCTCGGGCGCCATGACCGCCTACGAGGGCGGCAACGAGACCGTCAAGGAAGCGGTCGGCATCAAGATCTACCTGGATGAGGTGCTCTTCGCCCGCGACGGCGAGAAGATCGCCGGGGGCGGCGGCCGTCCGCCGGCTGGTAACGTCTTCAAGGGCATCATCCCGAAGATCGCGACCGACACCAGCGACTTGCACGACGACGAAATTCCCTTCTGATCGACGGACGATAGGACCCGGGGCTTCGGCCCCGGGCAACCACCAGACATCCACGCCAATAGCAAAGGCGGATTGAAAATGGACGAAGTTATCCGAGCGATCAAGGACGAAGCGTCGCGCGCGGCGGAGAAGTTCGCCGAGTTCGACCAGACAAACACTACGAACGACTACATCGCATACGCCGCGGCCTACATGGGCCGAGCGGCGGCGGGGTGCGCTCGGAATGAGCGCGGCAATCTCGACCCGCGGGGTATGCTCATCAAGGCAGCCGCGTTGCTCGCCAACGCTGCCGCTCGCGTCTGACGCCGGCCTAGTTGACAAGTCCCGGGGCTTCGGCCCCGGGCAACCACCAGCAGGAGCAAGCGGTGGCCGCATATTACAACGAAATCGACCCGTTCGCCGCGCAGTGGCTGCGAAACTTGATCGCGGCCGGGCACATCGCGCCCGGCGAAGTCGATGAAAGGGACATCCGAGATGTGGAACCCGAGTCACTCCGCGGCTTCGACCAGTGCCACTTTTTCGCCGGCATCGGCGGCTGGAGCCACGCGCTCCGACTCGCCGGATGGCCCGACGGCCGTTCGGCCTGGACGGGGTCCTGCCCTTGTCAACCTTTCAGCTCGGCAGGCCGAGGCGGTGGGTTTGCTGACGAGCGGCACCTATGGCCCGCGTTCCACTACCTCATCGAGCAGGGGCAACCTGACGTCGTCTTTGGCGAGCAGGTTGCTTCAACGGATGGTCTCGGCTGGAGCGACCTTGTTCAAGCTGACTGCGAAGGAGCGGGCTACGCCTTTCGGGCGGAAGACATCTGCGCTGCGGGCGTCGGCGCTCCGCACATCCGGCAAAGGCTCTGGTTCGTCGCCCACCGGCGGCGCCGTCCTGGCGTCGTGGCCGACCTCGAAGGCCGGGGACGGCTCGGCGGGCCCGGGGTACCCGGAGCGGACCGGGGCCCGACGGTCGAACTTGACGGACAGTGTAGCTCTGGCCCACTGGCCGACAGCAACCGCCCAGGACGCGGCCAACTCGCGCAACTTGACGGCCAACCGCTCGCCGGGAGCGAAGAAGGCCAACTCTGGCTTGACCATGCTGGACGCGGCGACGCTGGCGAGCCAGGAGCTCTACGGTTCCAAGGGGCAGCCCTTGGCGAGACAAACCCTCTACGCGGTTTCTGGAGCGGAGCCGACTGGATCTATTGCCGAGACGGCAAGTACCGGCCTGTTGAGCCCGGCACACAGCCGTTGGTTGATGGGCTATCCTACAAGTTGGGATCAGGCAGCCCCTTCGAAGGCAAGTCGCGCGTCGGCATGCTTAGGGGTTACGGGAACGCAATAGTCCCTCAAGTGGCGTCCGAAGTAGTCCGCGAATTCATGAGGGCAATGCCGTGAAGAAGTGCAGTCGCTGCAAGGTGGTAAAGCCCCTAGATCAGTTCTACCCCTTGGAGGATTTCTTAGGTGAATGACCTACCCCCCGGCCCGTTCGGCGTTGTCTACGCAGACCCGCCGTGGTCTTTCAAGAGCTGGTCGGACAAAGGTAAGGACCGGGCGCCCGACGCGATGGTCCGCCAGAAGGGCCTCGCCGAACGGCACTACGCCACCATGAGCGCGGCGGACATCAAGGCGTTACCCGTGGCCGAGGCCTGCGCACCCGACGCGGCGCTCTTCATGTGGGCCGTGGACTGCATGTTGCCCGAGGCCTTGGACGTGATGCGGGCTTGGGGCTTCGCTTTCAAGACGGTCGCTTTCACCTGGGCGAAGACCAACCGCTGCTCGCCCGGCTGGAGCGTCGGCCTCGGCTATTGGACGCGGGGCAACCCCGAGATGTGCCTCCTCGGCACCCGGGGCAAGCCGCGGCGCCTGTCGGCCGCCGTGCGGCAGCTGATCGTCAGCCCCCGCCGCGAGCATAGCCGCAAGCCTGACGAGACCAGGGACCGAATCCAGCAGCTCTTGCCCGGCCCGTACCTGGAAATGTTCGCCCGGTCGGCCGCGCCCGGCTGGCAGGCCTGGGGCAACCAGGTCGATCGGTTCAGCGGCCTCGAGGATTTCCTTGGTGAATGAAGTTTCGCGGTTGCTGGTTTCGTTCTCGGGCGGCCGCACCTCGGCCCACATGCTCGAGCGCATCCTGGCGCTGCGCCCGCGTCGCTACCGCGAGCTGGTCGTGACCTTCGCCAACACGGGGTGCGAGCACCCCGCCACGTTGGACTTCGTTCGGGACTTCGCCCGGCACGTCGGCTGCCCAGTCGTCTGGCTCGAGGCCGAGGTCCACCTCGGCGAGCGCAAGGCCACAACGCACCGGGTGGTCAGCTACGAGACCGCCAGCAGAAACGGCGAACCTTTCGAGCGGATGATCGAAAAATACGGCGTCCCCAACACGAAGTTCAAACACTGCACCCGGACCCTGAAGCAGCACCCGATCGAGAACTACGCCCGCAGCATCGGCTGGGCGAAAGGCAGCTACCACACCGCTATCGGCATACGGACGGATGAGGCCGACCGGGTCTCTGTCCAGGCCCGGCAGCGCGGTCTCGTCTACCCTTTCCTCGAATGGTATCCGACCAGCAAGGCGGACGTGGCGGCGTGGGCCGAGGCTTGCCCGGTGCGCCTCCCGATCAAAGGCTACGAGGGGAATTGCGTCTGGTGTTGGAAGAAGAGCTTCCGCAAACATATCACACTCGCCCGGGAAAACTCGAGCTGGTACGACTTCCCCGCCCGGATGGAGCGGGATCACGGCGGCCACGGGCCTGAGTTCTTGCACGACCGGACGAAGCACCGCGAGCCATTACCCCTGGACTACCGGCGGGTATTCTTCCGCGGGGGCAAGGCCACGATCGACATTCTCGACATGGCGCGGAACCCGCCGCCCCGGTGGACGCCGGCCGCCGACGACTACGCCCTCGAGTTCGACGCCGACCTGGATGTCGGCGGCGGGTGCGAGGAGAGTTGCGAGGTCTACGCCGACGAGGACAACGCCGAGGAGTTTCTGGGTGGCTAGGCCGCAGATTCACCTAGACTTCGAAACCAGATCGTGGGCGGACCTGAAGCGCCGGGGGGCCATGGCCTACGCGCAGGACCTGACGACCGAGGTCCTTTGCCTCTGCGCTAAGGTCAAGGGGACCGACGAAAAGGTCGAATGGGATGCCCTGGACGGTCGGGGCCCGGACGATTGGAACGCGCTCCTGCGGGCTTGGCCGACCGCTACGGTGCATGCCTGGAACGCCCTTTTCGAGGTCGCGATCTGGACGCACGTCTTGCCCCGCTACGGCGAGGTCCACCCGCTCAACCCCGCGCGCATCCGCTGCACCATGGCCCGGGCGTACAGCCTGGCCCTGCCCGGCAAACTCGAGGCGTGCGCCAAGGTCCTTGGGCTGCGCGATCAGAAGGACATGGAAGGCCACGCGCTCATGAAGCGCATCTGCAGCCCCCGCAAGCTGAAGCGCGGCGGCCCGCTGAGCCTGGCCGACCCTACACCCGAGGAGCGGCGCCGGAATATCGCCTACTGCCATGCGGACGTCGCGACCGAGATGGGCGTCGACGACGCCCTCGGCCCCCTGCCCCGGCCCGATCAGGAACTTTTCACCCTTGACCTGGTGTCGCAGCTGCGGGGCATCCGGATCGACCGGGCCGCCATCCGCGACGTGCGCCCGCTGGTCGCGCAAGTCGAGGACAAGCTCAGCCGAGAGTTCCGCGGCATCACCGGTGGGCTCGGGCCGAAGCAGCACGCCAAGGTGCTCGAGTGGCTGCGCGGGCTCGTCCCCGATTGGACCGGCACCACCGAGAAGGAATATGTCGAGCTGCGCCTCGCTCAAGGCGGGTTGCCCGAGGATGTGCGCCAGGCCTTGGAGCTGCGCCAGGCGGTCAACCAGAGCTCGATCGCGAAGCTAGGGGCCATGCTCGAGTGGTCGGGCGGCGACGGGGTGTCGCGCGGGACGACGCAGGTCTTCGGCGCCGGGCAGACCGGCCGATGGGCTGGCCGCGGCTGGCAGCCGCAGAACCTGCCGCGGCCGAAGATCAACATGGAGGAGGGCGACGACCCCCACATCGGCATGGAAGAGCTCGTGGACCTCATGCGCACCGCCACGCTCGAGGAGCTGGCCGCGCATCCGGTCGTCAAGGGTGATACCTTCTCGGCGGTCTCGACGATGCTGCGCGGGATGCTCATCCCCGACCTCGGCCATGTCTTCGTCGGGGCCGACCTCGCCTCGATCGAGGCCCGGGTCCTGGCGGCCTTCGCCGGCGAGCGCTGGAAGCTCCAGGCCTTCCGCGACAACGACAACGGGATCGGCAAGAAGATCTACTGCATCGCCGCCGAGAAGGTCTTCGGCTATGAGGTCGAGAGCAAGAAGACGCACCCCAAAGAGTACGCTGTCGGAAAGGTCTGCGAGCTGGCTTTCGGGTACCAAGGCGGATATGGCGCGTGGTACGCATTCGACAACTCAGGGCGCCACTCCCGCGAGCAGATCGAGAGCTATAAGGACGGCTGGCGGAGCGGCCACCTGGGGGTCAAGGCCTTTTGGCCGGGCGTCGAGGCCGCGGCGATCGAGGCCGTTCTCAACCCCGGGGTGGATGTGTCATACGGCCCGGTGACCTACCGGTGCGAGGGCTTCTTCCTCGCCTGCCAGTTGCCGAGCGGGCGCTGCATCTATTACGCCGAGCCGACAGTCCGCCAGCGGGCGATGCCCTGGACCGACAAGAACGACAACGCGGTCTACCGGCCCGCCCTCCATTACAGGACTTGGAAAAACAACCACTGGATGAGCGAGCACACTTATGGGGGCAAGCTGACCGAGAACATCGTCCAGGCGGCGAGCCGCGACATCTTGGTCGACGGGTACAAGGCGGCGGAAAAGGCAGGCCTTCCTGTCCACTTCACTGTCCACGATGAACTTGTCGCAACGCTGCCAGACCTGAGCGTTGACAAACTTGAGGAATATGTGCGACAACTCGAGCGAGCCATGGTGGATTTTGGTCCTGACCATTGGACGCAGAACGTCCGCACGGCGGACGGGACGACGGTCTCGGTTCCCCTAGCAGCAGAGGGCGGCTGGATGCGCAGGTTCTCGAAGTGAGCAAGACCGCATCGGCGCGGGCCGGGGAAATTGACGACTGCGAGCTGTACCTAGGCGACTGCCTCGAGGTGCTGCCCGGTATCGATCCCGACAGCTTCGACTCGTGCGTGACCGATCCGCCGTATCACCTAACGGCGAACAAGAAGGGAGGTAGCGGCGATGCGTCGGTCAATCTCGACTCGCCTTATGGCCGATCGCGAATTGGCACCGGGTCCATGGGCAAGAAATGGGACGGTGGGGACGTAGCTTTCCGCGTCGAGACGTGGCAGGCGGTCTATCGCGTCATGAAGCCCGGCGCCTACCTCGTGGCCTTCGGCGGCACGCGAACGCAGCACCGCATGGTGTGCGCAATCGAGGACGCCGGTTTCGAGATCAGGGACGGCCTGATCTGGGCCTATGGCTCGGGGTTCCCCAAGAGCCTGAACGTCGGCGCCAAGACCGGCGCCTCGCAGTGGCAAGGCTGGGGCACAGCCCTCAAGCCCGCATTCGAGCCCATTGTCTTAGCCCGCAAGCCGCTGAGCGAGAAGACCGTTGCCAGCAACGCGCTGCGGCACGGGACGGGCGCGATCAATGTGGATGGGTGCCGGGTGGCGACGAACCCCGACGTGGACGACAAGCGACTTGGCGGCAAGGGAACATGGTCATCCGCCAAGATGGCAAAGAACGTCTACGAAGGTGGTTATGCCGGCGAACGTGTTGGCAGTTCTGAACTTGGCCGCTTCCCGCCCAACCTCTCCCACGACGGCTCGCCCGAGGTGCTGGCGGCGTTCGCGCGGTTTGGGGAGAAGGCGAGCGGCACCGCCGCCCGCTTCTTCCCCGCCCTCGGCTACGGCGCTGACGATCTGGCGTTTCACTACTCGGGCAAGGCGACGAAGGCCGATCGCGCTGGCAGCAATCATCCGACGGTCAAGCCGATTGCTCTCATGCGCTGGCTATGCCGCCTTATCACGCCGCCCGGCGGGCGCGTGCTTGATCCGTTTGCCGGCAGCGGCACCACACTCGCGGCGGCCTTGCGCGAGGGCTTTCTGCCGACCGGCATCGAACTGGAGGCCGAGCATCATGCCGACATCGTGGCGCGGCTGAAGCGCATGGCATTCGACGACTGGATGCGGGGGTCTTCAGGGTGACGAAGGACGCCAGCGCCAGGGGCCGGGCTTCCCGCAACAAGGGCAAGGTCGGCGAGCGCGAGGTCGCGGCCTTGCTGCGCAAACATGGGTTTGACGCACACCGCGCGCAGCAGTATTGCGGCGGCAACAACAGCGACGACGTGACGTGTGAGGCCCTGGCCGCCGGATACGGCTTCCACATCGAAGTAAAGCGAACCGAGCGGGCCTCGCTCCGCGAGTGGATGGCGCAAACACAAAAAGATGCGGCACCAGGACGCGACCCGTTGATCGCTCACCGCTGGAACGGCGGCGAGTGGATCGCTATCCTTCCCCTCGAGAAGCTGCTCGGGCTTCTTTCGCTATTGGAGTTCACCGGTGCAGCAGAGCACATGGACCACCCGACAGAAGGGTGACGCCCTTCAGATCGATTTCGATTTCCCCTCTGTGGCCCCACCGAACCCCCTCGAGGGGTGGGCCAACGTGTTGTGGATCGCCGATGCGCACATGGACCACCCGAGCAGCTCGCGCGAGACCTTGAAGCGTCATCTCGATTTCGCCAAGGTGACGAACACCCCGGTGATCCTCGGCGGTGACCTCTTCTGTGCGATGCAGGGCCCGAAGGACGCCAGGCGGAGCTACGATGCCATCCGGCCCGAGGACCAAGTCAACGACTACTATTCAAACCTCGCCGAAACTTCCGCGGAATTTCTTAAATCCTACCGCGAAGTCATCGTGTATATCGGGAAGGGCAACCACGAGACGAGCATCACACGCCATTCGGGCGTCGACCTCACCAAACTCCTGATCGGCTACCTCACCGAGGCGGGCAAGGGGCCGAAACTCGGCGGCTACCAGGATTGGTTTATCGTGCGGGGCTGCGTCAACGGCCATCGCCAGGGCCGCAAGACGATGTACCGACACCACGGCTCGGGCGGCGGCGGCCCGGTGACCCGGGGCGTGATCCAGACCAACCGCCGAGCGGTCCACTATCAGGCGGACATCATCCTCTACGAGCACGTGCATCACGCTTGGTCCATGCCGATCCGGCAGCAGCGCCTGACCGAGGGCGGGAGCGTCGTCAACGTCGAGCAGCTGCACGTATTGAACCCAGGGCTGAAAGACGAATACACCGGCAAGACGGGAGGCTTCGCCGTCGAGCGCGAGCACCACCCGAAACCCAACGGCTCGACACTGCTGCAATTCCGTTGCCGGCCCGAAGGCGGCCTCGAGGCGCAGTCGCAGCTCTACCGGTAGCTGATCGCTTGACTGGCGGGTAAGCTTAGGGTAGTGTCCTCAAAACGACAGGAGTGATCGATGAACCTCTGCACCCGATGCGGCGCGACCGACAGTGAAGTCTGCGACATCCGCTCGCGCCCGCCCGGCAGCTGCCCCCGCGACGCCGAGGGCTACGTCTCTGACGTGGTCGACCCGAAATGCGACCACGGTCCGCCGGCAAAAGCCAAGGACCTGAAGCCAACCAACCCCAAGGACGCGGTCGCGTCGATGAAGCTCGACCTGGGCATCGTTCCTGTCACGGCGCTGGCCTGGTGGTCCGCTGCGCACGCCGAGGGCGCCCGAAAGTACGGCCGCTTTAACTGGCTGGTCTCCGGGGCCCGCTCGACCATCTACGTCGCCGCGGCGTGCAGGCACATCTTCAAGTGGGTGAGCGGCGCGCGTGTCGACCCGAAGACGAAGATCCACCACCTCGGCAACGCCATGGCCTGCCTCGCGATATTGATCGACACCGAGGCCGCCGGCAAGCTCAACGACGACCGGCCGCCGATCAACCCAGGCGCCCTCCGGGCGCTCCAAGAAGCCGAGGCCGCCGTCAACAACCTCCCCCACCCCGAGGTGGCCCCCCGCCACTTCACTATTGAGGACGAAGCATGAACGACAAGCACCCCCTCGACGCCTACCAGCAGGCCCTCGCGCCGAAAGGCCCGCAACCGGGGCAGTTACCCCCCGGTGTTTCACAGCAACGGTTCTATGCTCTCGGCATCATGGGCGAGACCGGGGAGGTCGTCGATTGCGTCAAGAAGGCGATCCGCGATCACTTCGGGCAGCTCGGCCCGGTCTACGGGACACTGGTCGATGAACTGGGTGACGTTCTGTGGTACTTCACCCAAGAGCTGAGCCTCACCGGCACCCCGCTGTCCGCGCTCATCAACCAGCCCGTGTTCGCCGAGCTCGTCTCGATCTACGAGGCGATCGACGCCGAGAACCAGGTCATCGCACTCTATATCTCGGCCGTGCCCTACGCCGGCGGGACCACAAACGACGCCCGCCTCGAGTTCCTGGCGGTCCTCGCGGCCATCGCCAAGCGCGTCAACACCAACCTCAAATACGTCGCTGAGCGCAACGAGGCCAAGCTGGCGGCCCGCCACCCCGAGCGCAAAGCGCCGAAGCTAAAGATCGTCGGCGGCCTCGATGCGGGGCTGCCGGTCCCGGGGGCATTCTGATGAGCGTTCTGATGGTCGAGACCCTCATCAGGTGCGGCGTCTGGCTCTTCCTCGCTGCCGTCGTCCTCGCGGTCGTCGCCGTCCTGGGGGTCTACGACCCGGCCACGCTCCAAGCGCCCGCAACGGGGGCCGTCAAATGACAAAGGCCAGGACCATCTATCTCGCCGGGCCTATCTCGGTTACTGATTTCGAGGGCGCTACCGGCTGGTACGAGGACGCCCGTCTCATGCTCGACGACAGCTTCGAGATCCTTCGGCCCATGCGGGGGAAGGAGTTTCTGAAGGACCACCCGGGGCCCATCGGCCCCGAGGCCCACGACCACCTTCTGTCCCGCGGCCGGGCGGTACTCTGCCGGGACCGGGACGACGTCCTTCGATCCGACATCGTCTTGATGAACCTTACCGGCTGCGCCGGCGAGAAGTCGATCGGGTGCTCGATGGAGGCGGCGTGGGCGTTCGACCACGGCAAAATCCTCATCGTCGCGGCTCCCGAGGGGTGCGAGCACGCCCGGCACATCATGTTCGGCCAAGCCGCCACCTATCTGGTCTCGACCTTGGAAGAGGCCTGTTTCGTCGCCAACGCCATGCTCCCACAACCCGGCTGGGCCGCCAATGATAGGCACTGGCAAGACTGAAAGGAACTGGTATGACTTTCATCCTTGGTACTCTGTTCGGCGTCCTGCTGATGGTCGCCTACTTGACCTTCGGCGTCGTCCGGTCGTTCCACGACTCACACTCCGGCTGGATATTCCGTGTGGTGGACGGATACTTTGACGCTCGCGAGGCCTATCTGCGGGTGCGCGATAAGCTCCGTGATGCCCGCGGCACTGACGAAGACGACGGGCCGACCGGCTCCGCGCCCGTAACCCCGGTGCCCGGAGCTCCTGGCCGATGAGGGAGGACCTCTATCACAGCCGCACCATGGCGGGGGCCGCTGCTGCCTGCGGCCTCACCATCGCCGACGCGCTCGGCATGGTGCAGCTGGCCGGGTTCGCGGGCATCGACTGGCTGGTGCCCGCGGTCGTCCTCCTCTGCCTGGCGCTCATCGTCTACGCCAGGATCGACGACTTTCGAAAGCGCGTCCGATGATCCGGCTACTCCGCGCGCTCCCGATCTTGTGGTGGGTGGCGCTCGCGCTGGCGGCGGCACTCGGCACGAGCTTAGGCCTCGTGCACAACCAGAAGCTGCGGGTCGAGCTGCTCGAGACGCAGAAATCCGTTCTGCTCGCCACGGTGGCCGCCGAGCGCGAGGCGCATGAGCGGACCAAGGCGGCCGTGCAGCGCGAGGCCGAAATGCGCGTCGACGCGGAACAGGAAACGCAGGCGCTGCTCGAGCGGGCCCACCGGGACGCTCGGGCCGCCGCCGATCTGCGGCGCCGGGTCGTCGACCGCCCCAACCGAGGATTGACCGATGAGGAACGTGATTTCGTCCGCCGTCTTGATGATCTTGGCCGCGGGCTGTACCGCCTCGAAGCCACCGAGCCCGGTGACGCCCGTTGAAGTGATCCGGGTCCAGATCCCCGCGTCGCTTCTCTACTGCCCCGAACACCCGGCCTTCGCCGGCGAGACGAAGGCCGATCTGCTGCTGTGGGCGACCGACGTGACCCTCGCCGGCAAGCGCTGCCGTGACGCCCTGGCCGCCGTGCGCGCGCTTGACGAAAAGTGGCGGTTGAAGCTCCCGTAAGGTTGTGCTACTTCGCAGTGTGCGTGACGACCAGGCCTATGAGGGTCACCGTGGCGCTGACGCCCGCCGCCACCCCCGCGATCCGCGACATGATGCCGGTACGCCAATGCTCGAGCTTGCCGATGCGTTCGCCTAATCTGGCGTCGGATTGTTTCAGCTCCGCGAGCATATCGACTATCCGCTCCCGGTACGCCTCGGTGGCTCGCAGGGAGGCGGTGTTCATCGCCCGCTGCTCACCCATGAAGACCAAAAGCTCATCTCTCAGGGGGTCGGTATGTTCATTGGCCACTGATCATGCTCCCCCATGTTCTACGATCCGGATCGTCGTTCACCTGGTTGAACGCCCAACGCAGGTAGATAAGGTTATTGCCCGGGGCAAGCCGAAAGGCGTTATCCGAGGCCCGCGGCCCATCGGTGAAGCGGCCTTGTAGCCCATCCTGTATGGTCTGCCCGACGCGCAGCGCGGACGACGCCGAGGCCCCGCCGGCCAGCTTCAAGAGGCTCGCGGTAACCCCGCTCTGGTCTGTGCGCCGGCCGTCGAATTTCGACGCGGTGCTGCCGAGCATAGCCCGCTGCATCGAGTACCCGGTGACCATGTCGGCCAAATTGTCCGCCTCGTAGAAGAGGGTCAGGAGGCCCCCACGGGCGAGGCCGGCGTTGACGAGGCTGGCCATGTCCTGGCTGTAGTCTATTCGCTGCTCGGGCGGGCGCAGCTGGTTGTGGGCGAGCTCGGTGACCACCCCCATGGCGGTCATGGAAGAGATGCCGGCGAGGATCGACATATCACCCATAGCCAGGCGCTGCCCGCTGCGGATGAAGATCTTCTGGTTGGCCGCGAACCCGTACCCCATGAACTGCGTCATGATGCGGCCGTATCCGCTGTCTGCCCATAGCGACTTGTCGCCGGCGCCCGGCAGCAGCACCATGGTATCGGTCATCTCGCGGATGGTGTCGCCGGCGATGCGCCGCGCCACGGGGTTTTCCCAGGCCTCGGTGTTGAGCAGCCGCACCGATCCGGCGCGCTGGAAGTTGCCGGCCTCGGCCGCGAGGTATTTCATGTCGGCTTCGGCGATCCCGTACTGCGCCCAAAATGCCCGATCGCGTTGGTTGAGCGTCTCGCCTTTGGCCACCCGCTCGAGCGTCTTGGCCAGCCGGTTGCCGACGACGACGGCCGAGAAGCGGCGCAGCCCGTTGTCGTAGAAGGGCAGCAGCGTCGCCTTGCCGAACAGCTCGGCCGCGCCCTCGATCCTCCGCTCGGCCCACGAGGTGTGGTTGAGGTTGTGCTCGCCCGCGCCCATCAACTCCTTGACGCGCGGCGCCATCTCGAGGTCCATGGCCACCCGCATCGCGGCAAGGTCGCTCTTGGCCGCGCGCGTTGCCGAGAACCCGGTCACCAGCTCTGAGAGCAGCGTCCCGAAAGTGTTCATCACGCCGCCCTGGATGACCAGGGCCCCCATGTCGGGCAGGTTGGATAGGGTGACGCCGCCCATCATGGTAGTGTAGTTGAGGGTGCGGACCTGGCGGGCGACCCGACCGGCCATCTCGCCGAACCTGCCCGACCCGATCGTGTAGACGGTGGGGTCGAGCCCGCGCATCCGGGCCATGCTCTTCTCGATCACGTCGAGCTGCGCCTGCGTTTTCGTGTCGAGAGCCAGCCGCTGCGCCTCGGCGGTTTTGGCGCCGATATTGGTCCCGCCGATCCCGGGCTTGTCTACGGTCTTCGCCGCAGCCGTGGACACCTCGGCCAGCACTTGCTTCCGGATGTCCTCCATGGGGTTGACCTTGCCGGCGAAGCGTTCGGCGAAAGCGATGTCGGCTGCCATCGTGTTGACGAAGCGGGTCATGACCTCGCCCGCGTCGTTGTTGAGGATGCCGAGGCTCTCGAGGAACTCGTCGGTCGTGTGCCAGGTTCTATTTTTCATCGGCCCCCGGAGCGCCGGGATGCGGATCTCGCCCGCCGTCCGTTCATGCGCCCACCCGGTCAGCTGGTCGACGATGCCGGCGGCGGCCTCGAGGGCTTCGTCCGGGTCCATCAACCTTTCGAGTTCTTCCTCGGCCATGTCTTGAACCTTGGCGATGCCCTTGCCGGTCATCTTCTCCTGGCCGCGGCGGAGCTCGATTTCCTCGAGCGCCTCATCGCGCATCCGACGCCGGTCGTTGAGCTGCCGGCGCAGGCGGTTGCGCTCGCGGGCGAGGCGCGACATTTCTTCCGCGTCGGCTTCGGTCGTCTTACCGGCCGCCTTCGATTTCTCTTTGAGGCGGTTGTATTCGGCTTCGGCGATCTCGATGCGGGCTTTGAGGTCCGGGGTGCTGATCCGGTCACCCGGTCCCTCGAGCAGGTCGCCCTGGCGGGCGAGGGAGTCTGGCCCCCTGCTGCCGTCCGGAAGCAGCTCGCCCTGCAGGGTTCCCTGCGCTTCTATGGTCCCGTCGTTATACCGGCGGCGGACGTCGTCGACCTCGGCGCGGAAGGGGTCCTCGGCCCCCTTCACCTTGCCCGCCTTTTCCGCCATGAAATGCCGCTGGTTGGCGAGAAGGTTGTCGGCAATGGCCTGCGTCACCATCGTCCGGTTGCCGAGGATCTTGTTCGCAGCGTAGACCCGCATGAAGTAGGACGCGGCGCCCTCGGGGGTCACGCCTTCAGGCAGCAGGCCGAGCTCTATGGCGCGCTTGGCCAGGGGCTCGACGATGTTCTTGCGGTAGTGCTGCGCCGCTGCCGCCACGCCCGGGTCTGCGTGCTGGTCGTTCCGGCGCATAGCCTTGCCGACTTCCTCCAGGAACTCCTGCCTACCCATGGGCGTAGCGCCCGCTGCCTTCGCGGCGTCCTGGTGCATCTTATATCCGGCGCGGGACCCCCGGCGGACCTCGACCAAGCCGCCCCGGCGCAGGGACTTGATGGCGTTGTCGACGCTGCCGCCGCTCGTCAGGCCCTGGACGTGGCCCTTGAGCACCATGCCGTGGTCGAAAAGCTGGTCGGCCGTGCTGCGGATGGCCGCCACCGGGCTCGACAGCAGCTCGAGCGAGGTGCTGCCCTGGTTGAAGCTCAGCGCCCGGGCGAGCCACTTCCCGACTGTGACGGTGCCGAGTCCCGAGACGAGCTCTGTCTCTTCGCCCACCAGCGCGCGCGTGGTGAAGCCCGCGGCCGCGGCGCCCGTGGTGCTGCCGCCGCCGACCGGAGGCGGGATTACGCCCTCCTCGGCCGCGCGAGCGAGAGCGGACATATCTTCGCTGAAGCGCTCGACCTGGCGCCGGCTGGCCCGAGCAGCGCCGGCCGATGCCGCGCCGAGCCCCGCGCCGAGCACGGCGGCCCCAACGATGGTCCAAGCGCTCTCTTCGAGGGTGCGAGTGCGCTGCGTCTGGTGAAGCGTCGCCTCGTAGACCACGCCCTCGGCCATGGCGCCGACGGCGAACGCCCTGGCCCGGGCCGCATAGCTGAGCGCCTGGCCGCCCTTGACGGCCGCACCGACGAAGGGGACCAAGATCGTGGGGTCCGCCACGGCGGCGAAGATCGAGGCCACCATGGGGTTGAGCGGGCCGTCTTCGATCCGCCGCGCCCATTCGTGCTCGCGCTCGATCTGCTTTCGGGCGCGGTCGAGCCCCTCCATGGAGAAGACGTCGAGGAAGTGCTCGGGGTAGGCGAGCAGCTCATCGTCGGTGATGTGCTCGAAGATGTCGAAGTCTTTGTCGACCGAGCTGGCCACCCGGCCGTGGACCGCGGTCTCGGTGGCCGATCGGGCGATGTTGACGACGAAGTTCTCGCGCTGAAAGGCCGCGCCCATCTGCTCGCCCAGGGTGGTATCGGGCTGGACGATGCGGGCAAGCACGTCGTTGGCGCCGTTCCACTGGGCTTTAGCGAAAGGGTTGGGCGCGGGCTGGGGCGCGGGCGGCATTATGGCAGCTCATTCATTCGGCGGATGCGCTCCTCGGGCGACATGATGGGGTTCCCCTCAGCGTCGAGCGAGGGTTTGGTCGCGGTGTGGGCCTCCTGTCCCTGGCGGATGGTGGCCCGGCCGCTCTCGAGCGCGCGCTTGTAGATCAGGTTGTTGACCAGGTCCGGGCCGCGGCGGAGCTTCACGGTGACGAACCCGCCCTCGCCGTCGTCGATCGGTACGGCTTGGCCGAAGTCGCCGATCAAGGCCAGGGCGTATTCCACGCTGCCGCCTTCTTCGAGCTGGCGGTCGGTAAGCCCGAGCACCGGCTGCAGTATATATTCGACCGTGTCGGCCGTGGTCTTGCCGCCGGGGGCCGCTCGCTCAAGAAACCCGGCCTCTTCCGCCTGGCGCAGGACCGCGGCCACCTCGCCCCGGATGATCTCGGCGTTGACTGCGGCGTTCGGCGTGGGGGTGTAGACGAGCTCGGGGGCGTAGCGCTGGACGATCGGCTCGGGCCCGAGGTTGGTGACCCCGTAGCCCTGGCGCTCGAGGGACTGGATGGCTTGCTTCGTCGCCAGCTCGGCGTCACCGTGGATCTGATAGTAGGTGGCTTCGCGGTTCCGGAACTCGGCCGAGAGCCCTTGCGTCACCCCGGCCCCGCCGAAGTGGCGGTCTAGGGTCTCGCTCGGCGACCGGCGGAAGTGGTCGTCGTACTTCTTCGTGTAGGCCTCGGCCCGCTCTTCCATGATCCGGGGATGCAGATTGTTCTGCAGGAAGGCTTCGGCCGCCGCGGCCGGGGCGAGACCTGTCCCCTCGACCAAGGCGGCGACCGCTTCGACCCGGGGGCCAAAGTCGATCTTGCTCTCGGGCAGCGACGGGGCCACCAGCTTGACCGCCTCGTAGAGCTCCGCGGCCTTCCCGATCTGCGCAGCCGAGCCCGAGTTGTCGAGCCGCTGGACCATCTGCGTGAAGTCTTTGGGGACGAAGCTATGGTCGTGAATGAACGAGAGACTCATGCCCACGATGTCGTCGAAACCCGCCCGTGCGTTAGGGTCACCGGTCTCCTCGCGGGCCTTGCGGTCCAAGCCGTCGACCCCCGCCCGATACCGGTCCCGCAGCTCGGCCGGGTCAGAGGCCCATTCCCGCCCTTCCGGAGGGACACGGGCCATCCGCTCGGCGTGCTCGAGGGCTTGGCGCTCTTTCTCGATCAGGTCCTGGCGCTGCCGGTGGATCGAGGCCGACAGGCCCGCCCACGCCGCGGGGTTCTCGGCGAAGGCGCCGTTTGCCTTCATGCCGTCGAGGCGGGACTGCAGCGCCTGGACGTCGGCCGGGCTGGTCGCGTGCAGGAGGTCGACGCTCAGGTTGGCGACAGCGTGGCCGAGGGCGCGGGCTTGCTCGGCCTTGGCGGTATTCTCGGCGCCCTTGACGAGGCCCTTCAGCCCGCGGACGGTTGAGCCGTCGAGCTGGCCCGCGTTCTCGTCGATCGTCCGCCGGGCGGCGGCGAACTGGCCGGCGTTGTTGAACCCGTCGACCTGGGCCTCGACCACGGCGCGGGCGAATTGGTCGGCCTTCTCGTTGCGCTCGAGTTCGTTGAGCACCCCGTAGCTGTCGGCGAAGGTCTCGGCAGCGGCCGCGACATAGACGTCGGCGGCTGCCGGGTCGGCCCGAATGTCGGCGAGGGCTTGGGTTGCGGCAGCGTCGCCGAGCTGCCGGCCGCGCTCCATCTGCGCGTTGCGCTGCGCAAAGACCGCCTTCGCTTCGGTGGCCGCGCCGTGCTGCGTCAGCATGGCCGTCAAGTCGTTGGTCAGTTCCTGGCCGTACTCGGCGGAGCGACCGAGGATGTCCTGCGTCAGTTCGGCGTGGATCGTCCCGACCCGCTCGCGGTAGTCGGCGGCGAGTGGGTCGAGCTCGGCCGACTGCTCGGCGCTGAGGACGTCGTACTCGCCGAGGAACTCGGCCCGCTTCAACTTGCGGGTGTCGTGCTCGGCCTTCAGCCGGTCGTCGAGCGCGAACTCGGCGGTCTGCATCTGCATCCCGGCCGCGGCCTGGACCGCCTGCATCGCCCCCGAAAGGTCGAGCTGTGACCCCGGAACGGCAGTCCGCATAGCCGCGTTGCGGGCGCGGACATAGTGCGCGGGGTTCCCGATCTGGCTCATACCAAGCCCCTGGCCCGCTGGTCCATGCTTGCCTGCCACATCCTACCCTGGGCGTAAGCCCCTGCGGCCCCGCCCGCGCCGCCGAGAACCGAGTTGACTGCACCCAGTCGGGCGGCCGACTTGACATTGGCCCCGCGCACCGACAGCGCCCGGTGAGCGGTCATGAAGTCCGCGCCCACCCTGCGCTGCCCCAAGTTGCCCTCGAGGAGCGCTTGGCCGATCAACGCCGCGGGGTTACTTCCTCCCACGGCGCTGGCTGCGCGCGCGGCGGCGACTTGGCGCCGGGCTTGAACTTCGATGTCGAATTGCTCGCGGCCCGCGGCGGCGCCTTCTTGGCGCCGTTGGGCTTTGATGTCCTCAGCTGTCGCTTCGCCCGCGGCGAGCGATCCCGCGGCGTTGAGGCCCCCCTGCAGGAGTTGCCCCCCGACCATGACCGTCATAAGCGTCGCGGGGTCAGCCATTGCGGGACATTACCTTCATTGGGCCGGGCGCATCGACAGGCGTGAAGCCGAGTCGCTCCAGTAGCAATATACCCGAAAGGTATTTCCTGTCAACCAAAGTTAGGATTTCCATCCTAGGACTGCTGTCCGCAGTCGCGAGGAGCCCGCGAAGGCTTCGTATAAGCGCCCGAGTGTCGCCTAGGCTTAAGGTCTTAGCGAGCACCGCCCACGCGAACTGCTCGAATAGTCCGAAGATGGCGACGATCCGGCCGCCATGCTCGAGCGTGAACGCATGGGGCAGGCTCTCGAGCCACAGCCCATAGTCGAGCCAAGTCCCCGGTACCCGGCCGAAGATGTCGTCGGGTTGCCACGCCCACGGGGCCCCGGTTACGAGATCCTCGGCGATGAACCGGCGGAGGTTACCGGGCATTGCGTTCAACGTGTGGCGCGACGCCCAGGACGTGGAAGGGCAGCGGCAGCGGCTGTGTCAACCGAACCCGGGGGCTGGTCGTGTGCCCTCCGTGGACGGGGACAGACTCCGCGCCGGAGAACAGGACCATGCGGTCGTCCGGGTCGGCGTTAAGGTAGACGCCAGGCGCCGGGGACGGCTCCCCTGGCGTTCCGGGCGTGGCCGCCATGACCGGGGCGCTGTCGAGCAGCACCACGGCCGCCGAGAAGACCGCGCCCGGCTGGCCGATGCTGGTACCCGTTCCGACGTCGATGGTCAAATCGAGGGTCTCTAGTACGACCTCGAAAGGCACCCCGACGATGCCCCGGGTCGCCCCCGGGAAATCGAGCACGCCATTCGCGCCGACAACGTAGCTCCCGAAGACCATGCCGTCGCCAAAAACGAGCACCGACTTGTTCGCCAGGTGGCCGAGCCCGGAGATTGTGGTGCGGGGGCCGAGCCATTTGGCCGGGCCGACGATGATCGGCAGGACCATACCCGGCGGGGCCGTAAGGTCGAAATAGTTCGACCCCGTCTCGGCCACGATGAACCCGGCGTAGGTGATGCCGAGGGGCACGCCGTCTGCGTCGAGGGGGTCGCCGGGCAGCTCACCGGTGAACCCAGAGAGACGGACGACGCTACCCGGGGCGGGCAGGACCAGGCCGTCGTCCGTTTCGATGCGGAAGGTTCCGGGCGAAGCGGAGACGGGGTTGCCGAACACCGGGCCCTCGGTCCCGACAAAGGCCACAGCCTGGTCGAGCTGCCACACCCGGGTCTCCCAGACCTCGCGGCGCTTGAGGTAGGGGGCTCGAGGCGGCAGGGCTGCGTGGAACGGCCGCGTGATGCGTTGGATGGTGAACTGCGTCGGCGAGGACGCCCCGCGGTCGCGGACGACGGCCCAGACCTCATCCTCATCCGCTGATGGCCGCACAACGATGTCGTCGATACCGGCGCCCTGGAGCTCGTGGTGGTGGAACCCGGTCACCCTCTCCGCGGTCTCGATCGTCACCCCGGTGAGGGTGCCGTCTGCGTGCAGCGCCCACACCACACTGGTCGGGGTCTGCTGGTAGGCGAGCCGGACGATGGGCCCGTGCGCCTCGAAAAGGTGCTCGGCGGTCAACGATATGTCAGGCGCGACCAAGCTGTCTTGCTCGAAAGAATAGGCGAGCGCACGGAGGTGACGGCCGCCGCGTCCGACGTAGATCACCCTGTTGTCGACCACGACCGGCTGCACCCTCGCCGCACCTCGGTTCGTGCCAGCGGAGACGGCGCGGGCGTTCTTCGGGGTGATCACGCCATCGCGCGGCGACGCTATCTCGACCTCGCCGCCAACGCACCCGACCAGCAGCCGGTTCTGTGTTGCCGCCAGCCACACGATGGCGTTTTGCCCGCCGGCGACCGACACGTCGAGCGAGAAACTGCGGTCGTCGCGGATGATGTCGAAGTCCTCGACGTTGTCGGTGCTGGTGACGCTGATGGCCAAGAGGCCGTCGTCGAAATCGCCGAACTTGCCCGAGCTCGACGCCCACACCCGATAGGGCATCTCCGGGGTCCCGCCGTACCATAGCCGGCCGTTATAGTGGGCGACGGCGTAGGCCCCCATCATGAGCGAGAAGGCCCCCGGCCGGTAGAGGACGTCGTAGCCCGTTGTCGGCCGCGCGACGTCGCCCGTTCCGGTGTTGACCACCCGGGCGAGGTACCGTCGCGGGTGACCGGAGAAAGACCCCGCCTCGAACCCGGTGATCTGGTAGACGTGCGTGTCGATCGCGAGCAGCCGGCCGATGTTTCGCTTGGCCTGGAGCGCCGGCGTTGGTTGCGACGGGTCCAGGGGGAGAACGAAGTCAGAGGCGGTAACCGGTGTGGTGGCGTTGGCCCCTTCGTAGATGTGGAACATGGTCGGGCTGCCCGCGATCGGCACCGCGCGCAGGCCGCCGCCGAAGAACTGAGCCGGGAGCCAGGGGCCTGTCCGGTACCGCTGGTGCCCGGGGAGGTCCGCCCTCGAGGGCGACAGCGCGTCGGGGGCGATGTAGGGGTCGAGGCTGCCGAAGAAGAGCAGGGTGTGCTGCGCGGGCACGAGGTACCGAAAGAACGCCGGGCCCGCCGGGTTCGCGGGGATGTGGACCAGGTTGTAGTTGCCCTCGGGGTGCGCGAAATAGGTGACCGAGTCGAGCTGCACCTTGGCCGCCTCCCGGGCCCGGTGCGCCGAGATCCCAGGCACAACGCCGACGGTGCTGGGCGCACCGGTGACCGAGATCATCGTGCCGACCGGCTCCGGCGCGGCGACGTCGTCGGCGTAAGCCCGGGACCCCTGGTCAGTCTCGCCCGCCAGGTGCGCGATAACCCGGGACCCGGTCGGGGCGTGGATCGTGGACAGGCGCGGGGTCTCGCCTCGAGCGAGCGCGGCGGCGGTCTGCGCTGGGGTCAAGGGCGCTGCGTCTATGAGCTTTGTGCCGCCGCGGGCCTGCACCCCGCCGAACGGGGTGACTAGTGCGTTTCGCAGCTCGGCCGCGCCGGACTGGTAGGCCTCGGTATCGATCCGGGCCCCCAGCCGAGGCGTAACCTCGCCAGTCGTGAACCGGATGAGCGGGACGTGGCGCCGCGCCATCAGAGGTTGACGGCGCTGAGCTTCTTGCCCGGTCGGGCGAGAAGCTTAAGGGCCCGGGGATTGCCGGCCGCCGGGAAGACCGGCCCGGGGCCGCGATAGTCGATGTCGGTCTCGGGCACTTGGCGGACGAAGGTGTCGAGGTAGAACTCGCGCATCTCGTCGGTCGCACCGGTGCCGCCTTCCTGGACGCTGCCGACCAGGTCCTCGGTTTCGAACATGACGAAGACGGCGGCGACGCCGCGGCGCCACCACACGTCGCTATCCGCCGACGCATAGGCCTCGGCGATCGGGGTATCGCTCTCGGGGTCCACGCCGGTGTCGTCAATCAGGATCGGCGGGACGCTCGGCGTGTCGGCGAGGTTCAGCCCGTGATAGTGCGTGACGCGGATGCCGTTGGGCAGGTCGGTAGGCCCGGCCCCGCCGTTGCGGCGCACCTCGGCATCGCCGGCGGGGTGCCCCTGGAACAGGGCCTCGCCCTCGAGGATCGCCGGGAAGGTCCGCTGCCAGTTGTTGAGGATGACCAAGGACGCGCTGGCGGCGTAGACGTCGCCGACGCTGGCCACGGACACCACGAAATTCGAGGCCGCGTCGGCATCACCCAGGATTACGACGAATGAGCGATAAGTCGGCTCGTCGTTCCAGACGCCCCCGTGCCCCTCGACCCCGAGCCCGTCCGGGCTGGCTTCGTGCGCGCCGTTGCTGCTGACTTGGATCGGGGTGAGTGGAATCGGGTCGTTGTATTCGTCGATCGCCGGCAAATCCGGCCAGTTGATGACCAGCTCGACGGGGTCCGTCGTCCGGTGGGTGACCGCGATTGTCAGGATGGCGACCTGGCCGGTGCCGGCCGGGCGAAAGCCGACCCCGCCCAGGTCAAAGCTGAAGGCCTGGTTGCCGGGGTCGGTGCCGTCATAGGTCACCATGTCGATGTCGGCGGCAACCGTCGGCGTGATCAGCTCGTCGCTGACGCCGAGGTCGAGCTCGACCTCGCCCGCGCCCTCGAGCAGGAGGTTGTATTCGCGCGCGGTGCCGGCGACGGTCGGGAAGAAGTCGGAGCCGAAGGAGACCGTGGCGGCGGCGCTGTTGTCGAGCAGGACGGCGCGGCGCACCAGGGCGCCCGAGGCGTGCTCGGCTTCCACCTCATAGTCGCCCTCGTCCGGGGTGATCTCGACGACGACGACATCATCGGTGCCCTCGACCGCGTCGGCGAGCGCGTCGACCTTGGCGTCGAGCTCGGCGATGCCGGTCTGCACGTCGGCCGCCGTGATCTCCATGCCCGTGTCGTCGAGGGTGACGGAGGCGGCAGCCACCGGCCCGGCGCTCTCGGCCGGCTGCGATTGCGTGACGTTGGTCAAGACCCAGCTCGAGGAGCCGGTCCGCTCGACCAGATAATGCACCGTTTCGCCCGGCTCGACGTCGAGCAGCGCGCCGGATGCTGCTGTCGTGCCCGCCGTCACGCCGATCTTGACGTCGCCCGTGCTGCCGTTGCGGACGTAGACGCTGACCACGTCGGGCCCGGTCGCCGGCGCGATCACCGCCCCGCTGAAGGTCAAGGTGACCTCACCCGGGTCGGCAAAGCCGGTGACCAACATGCCGTTTTGCATGTCGGCCGGGACCGTATAGGCATACTTGTTGGTGTCGGTCGTCGTGACGCCGCCCGAGCCGATCGAGATCGAGCGCCGCCGGATGGTCTGTGGCGTCGGCTGCATGTGGACGAAGAGGCGGAAGTCGTTATCTCCCGCCCGGACATAGAGGCAGCGGGCTACGCACCACTGCGGGATGACCAGTTGTCCGCTGCTCACCTCGGGGTGGTACATTGTGACGTTGCTGCCGGCGACCAGGGTCACCGGGGCATTGCCGATGCGCGAGACCTCGAACTCCCGGGCGGACCTGGGAACCTTGTTCGAGGCGACACCCTTGGCCGTGATCAGGTCCGGCGGCACCGTGATGGTCGCGGCATTGCTGCCGTGACCGTGCTGCGAATGTCGGCCGAACCATTCCTCGTCGACGGTGTAGGCGGTGGCGGACCTGCCGAGGTGGGCATCGAGGTACCCCGGCCGCTCGCCGAGCGGGAACCAAGCACCCTGGAAGGGGTCGCTGTCGCCGTTGCTCAGCCGGTCGAGGTAGACATAGAGCCCGGGACCGGCCCAGCGGGTCACGCTGCCGCCGCCGAGGGCCACATTGCTGTCGGCGAACATGACGGTCCCGCGCGACAGCGACCCCGTCAGGGTCGGCGGGTTAGTCCGGGTGGGCATACGGACGGGGTCGGCCAAGAGTATGGCCTCGAGAGGGCCGGCGGCTGCGTCGTCCTCGCCGTTGCCGAGCTTCAGCCGGGCATTACGGCCTTGCGCAGCCGCCCTCGGTAGGAAGATTTGCGCCTCGTTGTTGAAGGCGGTTCGAAAGCCGATGGCCCGGCGCGGCGCATCGTTGCGAGGGTGGCTGTCCTCGAGGGTGTTCCCAGGATCGGGTGAGCCCACGACGCCGAGCAGGAAGTCTTGGCTCGGGCTGAAGCGCATCCATGCGTGCGGCAGCCCGGTCTGGGTCTGGTTGAACCAGAGCTGACCCGGCAGGTAGGTGTCCAGGACGCCTGCCTTGATGGCGTTTGCGCCTTCGCCGACGTTGGTGGTCACACCGGTCGGCTGCAAGGGGCCGAACGACTGGCTGCCCTGGACGGGGTTGTCCTTCACTGCACCGGTGATCTCGGCGTTGTTGTCCTGGTAGTTGACCAACGAGTTCATGGTCGGGCAGGCGATGAAGGTGTTGCGATCGGTGGTGATGGTGGCGATCGGCTCTAGCGCTTCGTTGAGCTGGTAGCTGCCGCGCAGGCGCCAGGCGATCTCCGAGGTCTCGGTGTTCACCGCGATGAAGGCGCAGCGCCGAACGCGAAGCAAGTCGACGCCGATGCTGTCCTTCCAGGCGTAGAGTCCACCACTGACGTTGACCGCCATGGCCGCATTCGACTGCACCGAGCTCGGCACGTCAGCGGCCTGGAACTGGCAGCGGTGCACCTGGATCATGTTCTGCACGCCGGTGGACGTGCTCGAATGGCTGATCTGCAGCCCTCGCCAGGCCTTGGCCCGGCCTTTCATCGAGACTTCCTCGACCAGCCCGTCGCCGTAGTTGACACCGCGCTGGTTGTGGCCGGCCGCAGGCGGCGACAGGTAATTCGCCAGATCGGCAGTCCCGTCGATGTCGAGCGCCGTCAGGCGGATGCCGTTGGCGAACAGCGTGTTCACCGCGTTGTTGCCGCCATAGCCGGCCGAGATGCGGCCGATGTAGAACTCGTTGGCGGCGACACCCTCGATGCACCAGGCGTCAGGGTCGACCACCCAGGTGGTGGCGTCGGCCATGTTCATGTGCGCCCCGCCGCCGGCGAAGCGCATTTCGCTGATCCGAACCTCGTGGCCCCAGAACTTGACGCCGCCCTTGGCCATGGTGACCAGGAAGCCGGCGACCGTGCAGCGGCACCAGTCGGTGGTGACGTCCGCGGCGTGGCTGCGGAAGCATTCGATCCACCAGTTGCCCTCGGCGATGATCTCGCAGTCTTGCCAGCCCGCGCCGATAAGCGCCGTGCCCGCCGGGATGTTGACTTTCGTCGCGAAGCGATACCGCCCGGGGCCGAAGAAGATGATGCGGCGCCCTTCCGCCAGGAGCGCGGTGAGAAGGGGGGCGCAATCGGCGACGCCCGTGGGGTCCGCGCCCCGATCGGCCATGCTGACTCCGATCCCGCCGTCCGCTTCGGCCAAGCGGGTCAGGATGACGCGCACCTCATCGCGATCGATCGTCGTTTTGTTGCTGTTGACGACGGCCTGAATTTCGGAGGCGGTGGGGCGAGAGGTCATGGCGTCATGTCCATATTGCGCCGCCATCCCAGACCGCTCCACCGTCCCACACCGCGGCAGCCGGGGTGGTCGGCGGGGGGATGACGGGAGGCGGGG
>CAZTLX010000008.1:0-47773 GCA_964614575.1 uncultured Phycisphaeraceae bacterium
CCGTGACCGACTACGGGCAACTGCGGGAGGCGGTAATCACGTTCGCGTCGCAGACCGGCGTGAAGCTGCGGCGGCAGGACCTGGCCGCCCGGGCGATCAGCGTCTTCATCCAGACCGACCGGCATGCGCCCCCGGAAGTGGTGCAGTACGGGAACTCGGCGGGGCTGCGGTTCACGGTAGCGACGTTCGACACACGTGACCTGGCCGCGGCAGCGGTCAACTGCCTGCGACACATCTACCGGCCGCAGCACGCCTACAAGAAGGCGGGGGTGCTGCTAATGGACCTGCAGAAGCGTGAGCGGGTGCAGCGTGGGTTGTTCGAACATCGTGATCGGAAGCAGGCCCACCGGCTGATGTCGGTCATGGACAAGATCAACCACGACCACGGCGCCGGCATGCTGCGGCTGGCAGGGTCGTCACCGTTCCAGCTGCGGCCGTGCCGGACCTGGCACCTGCGCAGCGATCACCGCTCGCCGCGGTACACGACAAGGTGGGAGGAGTTGCCGGTAGCGTCAGCGTGCGATGTGAATATCGCTTCTGTCCGACGGCACGTGGATTATATAAATAAACACTTGACCGTTGATAGAGCAAGCTTGGTCTAAACGACTCGGAGTGCCAATATGTCGGCGGCAACTCCTGGCCATTTCCACAAGATAATTTCACCTGTGCAGCCCGCTTTGAATCCCGACCCAAGCGAGTGTTGTGCGTTGGCTGCACGCTACAGGAAGTCCCGTTGCTAGATGAGGTCGATGCCATGCTTTTTCAGATTGCGTATGAGGCGTCGCCGCATCAGCTTGGCGGCACCCGGATTCACCTGGCCCAGGTAAGCCAACTGGCCCTCCACTGATTGGACCTCTTGCAGCGTCGGTTTGCGGACGCGCATCCACACGATTTTGTGGCGGAGCGTGGAATGTAGCTCTCGGGATGCGTCCAGCCGATCGTTGACACGCAACCCGGTAACTTCCTGGTCTTTCTCTCGGCCGAGAATCTGCTGCTTATCCGGATGAACCGAGAATCCCTCCGATTCAATGATCTTGCGAATCAGAGTAACCAGCCCAGCCATGTGCGATGGGCCGGAGATGGTCGTGTCATCGACGTACTGAGTCATCGCCCCACCGTGTTTCAGGGCCAAATGCCGAAGGCGGCGAACGATGCGGTTGAGCACCAGGGCCGCAACCATCGAACTGTGTGGCGAGCCCTGCGGAAGCTGATTGTGCGGCGTGCAGATCGCCGCGAGAATACGTGCGATATCCGGAGAGCATCCTGCTTGCCGGATAAACGCGGCTTCGACCTGCTTGCGTGAGCACGAAGGGAAGAAATCCTTGATGTCTTCCTTGATCACGATTTGGCGTCGGACATGAGGGCGTGCGTTGGTGAGGGGCGACCGGCTGCGGCGCCCGCCGTGCATGGCCGGGTCGAGCCGCATCCGCTGCAGCAGGTCATTCAACCGGGTAAGCGCGGATTTCAGGCGTGGCGATCGCGGGCAGCAAATCGGCCGCGGCTTCTTGCCCGTGTTCAGGGTCCGCTTGTAGTAGTGCTGCTCAGGCGTGCTCGCCCACTTCCGCAGCTCCGGGATCGAGCACCCCATGTGTTTGGCCAGATGCTCAATTCGGTGGATGTTGAGCTTGCTGAGCTGCCGTGGCGATTTACGGCGTTGCTTGTTTTTCTGCAGCGCTGAGGACGGCATCGAGGATCCTCCGAAAGCTCTGGGTCATCTTGCTATCGCCGTTGCTCTCACCCAGTAGGAAAATGGCAACGGGCACGTCGAAGTAAGCGGAAGCGGCGCGGAGCAACTCCATTCCCGGTTCGCGGCCGTTTTCGATCTCAGACAGGTACTGCCTGCTGCAATCCAAATCCTTGGCGAGCTGGGATTGAGAGAGGCCGTAAGCTCGTCGAAGCCGAGCGATGATGTCGCCGCTGTTCAGGATGTCTTTCATCGCGGGCTAGCCAGTAAAAATAGAAAATCATGTTGATGAGGTTGTCGAGCAACTGCGTGATTGCAGTCGCGAAGCGGATGGCCTTCGCAACGGTTTCTGGGTCCGGCTGGGCCGTTTCCATTTCCGTTTTGAGGGACCGTACCATATGCATTGCTTCGCGAATCTCATCCGATCCGGGTTGGTCGTGACCGCCGATTTTGTGTTCCACCAGCACGAGCTTGTCGAGCAAGCGGTCCAACCGATCAACGGCGTCACCAACCTTCGGACCGAACCTACCTGGGGGGATTTTCTGCATGGATTTCTCCTTTCGCAGAAGAGTGATCGCCCCACCGTCGCCCGAACACCGGGCGACGTGGGCGAGGAGTACGTTTCACAAGGGGAATCGAGCGGGTATGGCGTCCCGCCAACATGATTCTAAGTGACCACATCCACATAGTGAGTAATTATTTCACCATAGGTAAATGGTCGTCACGCCGATCGTCGCTGACCATGTTGATGGGGCCGGGTCCCGGGTCGCTTTGAGCACATCGCTCAACTCGCCGGTCACCGGGCCACCCATGGGTAGTGCCGTGGCGGACGCCCGCGTTCGCGGGAGAGCGTCTTAAACAGATGCCGCTCCAAGAAGGTGAAACGGACTAGCGTCCTCGCCTTCGGTCCGACTACTGGGATGTCAAAGAACTTGATGCACTATAGCCACCGCCCTTATCGATGTCAACTCCAAGGCGACACTTTTCATCCGGCTGCTCGGGCACGCCTCGTCACGGACGAACCATAGTGCCCGAGTTGCTGGGCTTGCCCATCGGCGAACTTTACTGGCTGAACGGCACGGATTTAACGCTGCAGCACGCGAAACACCAAATGCGCGCTAAAGTTGAGGCCGCCTGTATCCATGCTTACGACGACGCGAGCAGCCCATCGAGAGTCGTGGCCACTCTGTATTGCGCTGCAGGTTCGTGCTGCCCCCTGATCGCATCGAAGTGTCTTCGTCCGCAGTCGATTTTCTGCTGCTCGCGCCCAGCAGAAGCACGAGCATCACACCGATGCTTCCCGCTGTGAATGCCGGCACCGCATGGTCCGCGGCGAGGTCGAGAGTCAGCAACCAGATGAACCCGCCGACTGCTGGGACAAGAATCGTCAGGTAGTAGTGGATTTCCTGCTCCCGGTGGCGCAGCGCCTCCAAGAACGCCTAATGCATGTTCTGGACCGCCTGCTTGCCTTCCGCTGTGAATTCGTCCGGCATGGTCTGGTCTCCCTGCCGCAGTCACGCGGCCGCAAGGATCACTTCGACTACCGGGTGCTTCCCGCGTAGCCCCATCAACATGGCTCGTGCGGTCGCTGTGTACGGCGCAGTTGCCGCGAGCTTTCCCTTGATGTCGCTAATAGCATCCGCAAACGCGCCTCGGGCAGTGCCATCACCATCCGAGTACTTCTTGAAGTACCGATCTGCTTCTTCCACCCGTCGGCGAATCTCAGAGCACAGAGCTTTTCTCTGGTCCACAACGCCGGGATGGTTGAGGTGGAAGAACCGTATCGAAGACTCAGCTCGCTTAAAGGGATAACCATTCGAACCGTTGCAGATCGGATTTGGAGATGCTTGCCCATTTTCATCGAACCAGAGAAGGCCGGGGTCGGCAGGTGCAGCAGGATCGAGGAGCATCGGCTCTTCATCGTCGATATTGTCAGCCGGTCCACGCGCTCGTCTTGCTTCGTCGCGCAGTGGGAAGTGATCGGCCTTACCGCCGCCTTGCCCTGTGGTCTGATCCACGCGCCGGCAGTTGCAGAACGTGCAGCAGAAGCGGTAATTCTCCCACTTGAAGGCAAGCCACCAGTAACCTTCGTGGTCCAGGCACTCGGCGACGGCGTTCTTCGGCCGAAAGTGGTCCACCGCGTTGTCGGACCGGATGTCGATGGACTCGCAGTACCAGCACTTGTCATGTGAGGCGTGCTTCAAGGTGTCCTTCAGGTCCTGCCATACCCTGCTGTGCTTGTTGACCTTGGCCGATCTCGCTTGCGGCTGCACGTCGGCAACATCGTTCTCGGCCTGCTGCGCTTGCTGGATCCAGCCGTCCGGAAGTTTTGCACTGACAAGTTGCGGGTCGATATACCTCACTCGCCTTGCCCCCCGCTCGCCGACAGGCTCTCCAGCACCTCCTTCGCCAGTTTCTTCTGCCGCTCCTGCTGCTCCTTCGTCAGTACCGGAACCTGAAGCCCCGCGGCTCGCTCCCGCTCGGCCATCGCCTCGGCGAACCGCTTATACATGGGATCGCGGACGGTGATCGTGAAATCGAGGCCGCCAAGTCGTTCGTCCAGTTCGCGCAGCCTCGTCCGCTCTTCGTCTGTCAGCGTCGCCTTCGCCGCCAGCGCCCGCTTCTCATCAAGCAAGCTGAGCGTCTCCAAGTCAAGTTCTGACCGCAGGCCGTAAACGTCGCTGGTCAGCAGGCCAGCTACGCCCATGCCCTTCGGGTCATCGCTCGGGCACCGCGCGGCGATGCGCCCCGTCTGGTCGTCGCGTTGCATGATCTGCACCTCTGACCGGGTGAGGCCGGCAATCACAAGCGGATCATGCGTCGCCATGATGATGTGGCTGTTCTCCTGGGTCCCGGCGATCTGCCGGAGGAACTCCAGATACCGCAGGCTCCACGCCGGATTCAGGTGCGTGTCCGGCTCATCCAACAGAAAGAGCGATTCGTCCTCCTTCGTGAACCGCAGCAGGCCCAGCACCATCAGAAGCTGCTGTTCGCCCTCGCTCAATTCGCGGAAGGTCAGCGAACCGTCCACGTTGCGGGCCTTCACGCGAATGCGTACCTCGCTGATAAGCTCCGAGATGTACGTGCTCTCCAGGGCCTTGAAAAGCTCCTGCTGCGTGCCGTAGTGCTCGGCCAGGCCACGCAAGGCGTCCACGTCCTTGAGATACAGGTACAGATGCTCCCGCGAAGTCGTCTTGCGGAAGCCGGCGCTCACCCGCTGCTCCAGACGCAACGGAGCCAACGCCAGCCCGTAGAGCCGGTCGAGGAACTGGCTCACCGTGCCGCGTGCCCTCCAGAACCGCTCATCGCCCTCGCGGCTCTTCCAGGGCGGCTCGTTCATCACGAAGAGAACCGAATCCAGTCCTTCGATTCCCAGATGATCCCGGAGGAACTGCTTCGTCTCGTTCTCCTGCTTCAGGAAGAACGCCAGCAGGACGAACTGGCTGTGAATCGGCCGCGCGTAGAACAGCGGGCGCAGCGGCTGATTCTTGCCGTCCAAGAGGTCCCGGTAGAAGCGTTCCTGGTGCTTCTCGAAGTGCTCCTCCATCCGGTTGCTCGGGCCGGAGTAGTAGCCGAAGACATAGTTCGGCAGACACCGCTGGCCGTCCACCTGCGCCAGTTGCTTGTAGGGAACCGCCACGCCGTCTACCCAGGCGTGGACGTTCTTGGGATCGTCCGGCATGAACGCCACGACCTTGACCTTTCGCTCGCGGCAGACGTATTCGAGCCAGTACGAAAACTGAGGGGGCTCCCCCAGGTCCATATCGCGGAAGATGATCGTCAGCGCCTCCAGCAGGTTCGACTTGCCCGTACCGTTGCGGCCGACGAGCACCGTCGTGGGCGACTGCTCATCGAAGTCGATGGCGAAGTCCCGCAGGTTCTTGAAGCTGCCGATAGTGAGCTTGTCGAGTCTCATGTCGCTAGGGCCTCAAGAGTCACGTCCTTCTGGTTCGGTCGGTTCTCGCGGACCTTCCCATCCTGGATCAGCTTCCTCAACTGCTCGTAGAAACTATCCACGGAGCCCTCGTCGAAGCCGGCCAGATCGAACAGCCGTTCCGGCGTCAGCGGCTTGCCTTGCTCGCGAAGGACTTCATCGAGCGGCCTGTGTCTTGTGGCCGCCAGGCGGCCCGTGCTGCGCTTTGCCATCTTATTGCCTCCGCGCCCGCGCCTCCGGGGGGCGGGCTTGTGCTGCTTGCGTGCTTCGGCGATCCGCTCCAGCAGAACGGACGCCGGCTCGTAGTCGCGGCCTTCCTTGGCTGCGAGGTCGGCTTCGGTGGGGACCAGTTCGCCGCGGAAGGCGCGGGCGAGGATGGCCTGGGGCAGCCGCTCGGCCCGGACCGTCGCCGCCCGCACGTGGGCTTCGATCCCGTCGGCCAGGGCGAACAGGGCTTCGACGCGACGGACGATCTCACGTTGCTCGTCGAGAGGGGGCAGCGGGACCGCGACCTCCCCAAGAATGCCGATGTTGATGTTCTTCTGTGCTGTAGCCGGCGCGAACTGCGAGAGGTCTTCTCTCGCCGTTCTGATGAAAAACTCGGCGAACTCCGCAACGCAAAGCTCGCCGTCGGTAATCAAGCCCACCACGCTATCGGGGAAGCACGCGGGATAGGTCAGTATCGCCGAATCGGCGATGTTCGCGGCGATGGTGATGCAGATCGTGCCGGCAGGCCACAGCCGACTCTGAGCCAGCCCCGCTTCGCTGTAGGTTTGCTTGTGACTCGTGATTCTCCCGCCAGATTGTGCGATGTCGCCCGTCTGGATGAACGGGTACTTCCCATCGTAGAGGTGCGGGGCATTGCGTGGCCTGTTCCTCGACCGCCCCCGGTTCATGTATCCGAGGTCGGGCAGGTAGACCCAAGCCCACGTCTCCGGGATGCTTGGCAAGTCCTCATGTTGAGGCTGCCGTGGTGCTGCCACTCGCCATCGTTTCACTGGGAACTCGATGCCGAGTTCCGCCTTCGTGGGTCGAGCCTCGCGCAGCCGGGCCAGTAGCTGGGCGGCCGGCTCCAGATTCTTGTCTTCGCGCCACTCGGCGGTGAGTTGGCCGGAGCAGGCGGCGGCGAGGACGGATTGGCGGAAGCGTTTGAGGATGGCCGGCATCCGGGCCAGCCGCGCCCGGGCCGCATTCACCCGCTCCAACAACGCCTCCACCTTCGCCACAATCCGCTTCTGCTCGGACAGAGGGGCAAGGGGGAACTCAAAGCCACGCACATCGGACGGCCGTACTGCTGGGTACAGTGCCCCTTGGACCAAGGCCGTCATGGATTCGACGAAAGCTTTGTCACGAACAACCATGAAGAGCCAGCCGGGGAAAGTCTGGATGGGGCGCAGAACATCGAACCCCGTTGAAGCGATTGTTCCATCAAGTTCGGGTCCGACAAGAGCAACGGCGTTAAGGTTCGGCCGCGTCATCGAAACCAGCACATCACCTGAACGGACTAGTTGCTTTGCACGGCTTGGGGCCTCCTGTGTGGGGACTACGCGAGGGGCGGTGATGCATTTGCTTTCGTTGTCCACACTCGCGATGTCGATATAGGTGAACGCTCGACTTTCGCCCGGACCGGACTGCTCCACCTTCGAGACAGTAACGTCGCCGATGGTGGCGAGCGCCCACCCTTCGGGCAGGTCAGTATCAGCGGGCGGAGTCGACGGTTGGGTGGGCTTGGTCTTGCTCATGCCATGGCCTCCCCAGCGGACAGAAGGCAATAGTCGAGTTGCTTGACGGTCGGCATCAGGCCGGCGGCGCGGGCCTGCTGGTAAAGCTGCCAGAAGCGCAGGACATACCACGCGTAATACTCATCCGTGCCGGCGGGCAGGTCGAACAGACAAAATGACTTGTGCCAGCGGATCATCCTGCGGCAAGCGGCGTCGGCGTAGGTGTCGATGATCGGCACGGCCGGGTTGTGGAAGTGCATGTACTTGGAGGCGAACGATCGCGGTGACTGATTGCGACGCACCACCGGCAGGATCAGGGCGATGAACCGGCCGTGCAGGTCGAGGATGGCGCGGAGTTTGTCGGGGTCGAGCGGTTCGGCGAGCCGGCGCAGGTGACCGAAGATGTCGTCGGCTTGCCGGGCGTGCTTGAGCAGGTGCTGGGCGAGTCGGGACATGCTCCCGCCTTGCTTGCCGTTGGTGGGAATCTTCCGCTCGATGCCCGTGGCATAGGTTCGGCCGATGATCCAGAGCTTGGCGTTCACGCCAGCCTGATCGGCGTGGCCGGGATGGCGGCGGCAGAGTTCATAGAGTGCCTCATCGGTCGCCCGCCAGGAGCGTTCGTAGACGGCGACGGCGCGGCGAAAGGCTGCGGGCGAGAGGGTGTTATTCATGCTGCACCGCCATTCAGGGCCATAGCGTCCGTCTGGACGCGCTTGGCCATGATGCCCGCCCACTTGGTCGAACGCCGGCACGCATCGGGGTGAGGCAGGTGCAGCGTGGGCCAGCCGCCGATTCGCTCGGCCGCGGCAATGGGCCTGTTAAGCAGGTCGTCGGCCTTTGCCGATCCTTCGCCGGAGATTGCCCGCGCGACTTCCTCACCAAGCGTCACCACCAGCTTCGGTCGGCACAGGTCGCACTCGCGGCGCAGCCAGGACAGGCTCCTTTCGGCCAGCTCGGCGAAAGAGCCGCGAAGGATCGGCGGTGAGAAAGACGGCTGGACGGCCTGGCAGCTATCAAGGTGGTCGGGCTTGTAGAGGAAGACCTTCACCAGGTCCGTCACCCAGCAGTCAGCAAGGGCCACGCCGAGTGGTCCCAGAAGGTGCTGGCGAATCTGATGGCCGGACTCCAGCCGCCTGGGGCGCACGCCGTCAAAGTACTCCTCCTGCGCGAACGGGTGGAGGTTGTCGGCCACGGGTACGAGGCGGCTGCGCGCGGAGCCATTCGCGAGCGGCCGGGCCTCGAAGCGTGCGGACGGGTAGGCCCCGACGATCATGAGTCTTCCCATGGCCGTCTGCATCGGCGGTAGCGGCCGGATGGGATTGCCGTCGATGTACGTGTATGGGATGGGCAGGCCGACAGATGCAGCATACTCGCGGAAGCATTGCTGCTGGTATCGCAAGATGGCGGACTGCGCGGCCATTACTTCCTGCCCCCCTTGCCGTTTCCGTTGCCGTTCTCAAGGGCGACCAGGACGGCGTGGAGGTCTTCGACGGCGGCGCGCAGTTCGGCGATGGCGTCGGTGGCTAGGTCTTCCGGTTCTGGCAGTTCATCGCTGTTTTCGAGGTCTTCATCCTTGAGCCACTTGAAGCCGTCGAGCTTGAAGTGCCGGTCTTTGACCTCGGCGATGGTGAACTTGCGCCAGCGGTCGCCGCCGAGGTAGCCCCTCGCGCCAGCCGGCGAGTCGCCTTCTTTTCGCTTGGCGCGGCCCATTCCGGGGGTGGGGGAGGGACCATAGCACTTCTCGAACTCGGCGAAGTGTTCGGCTGTGAGCGGGCGGTCCTTCTTGGTGATGCCGGGGACGTTGGTGCGGGCGTCGTAAATCCACGTCGTTTCAGTAGACGCGCCCTTGGTGAAGAAGACCACATTGGCCTTGACGCCCTGACTGTAGGGCGTGAACGTGCCGCGCGGCAGGCGCAGGACGGTGTGAAGGTCGCAATCCTCGGTGAGAATCTTAAAGACCTCGCCGGCCTGGTCGGCGAAGAGGCAGTTGTCCGGCAGGACGACCGCGGCCCGGCCGCCGGGTTTGAGGATCGTCAGCACGTGCTGGACGAAGTTGAGCTGCTTGTTGCTCGTGGCGATGGTGAAGTCTTCGCGCTCGGGGGCCTGGTTCGCGCCGCGCGTGCCGAAGGGTGGATTGGTGAGCACCACGTCCACCCAGCGGGTGCGCTCGGGCGGGTCGTAGATGGTGTCGCCCAGCTTGATCTGGGGTTCGAGTTGGTGGAGATAGAGGTTCATCAGCGCCAGACGTCGAGGGGTGGCGTCGATGTCTTGGCCGAAGTAGGTCTTGGAGCGGATGCGGCTGGCTTCGCCGCGCTCCAGTGCGCCGCCCTTGGTTTGTTCGATAAGCCATTCGTAGGCAGCGACGAGAAAGCCGCCCGTGCCGCAGGCCGGGTCGCAGATGGCGAAGTCCTTCTGGCCTCGGGGATCGGGCTGGATGCAGCGGACGATAGACTGGATGAGGACGCGAGGGGTGAACATCTGTCCCGCGCCCTTTTTGCCTTCGCTGGCGGCTTTTTCAAGCAGGCCTTCATAGGCATCGGCCTTCACGTCCACGCCCAGGGCGGTCCACTCGGTTTCGTCGATGCGGCTGATGAGCGTCTTGAGGCTGACAGGTTTGGTGAAGCGGGACTGGGCACCGGCGTAGATGCTGCCAAGCGTGCCGGGCTGCTTGCCGAGTGTGCGGAGGATTTCGATATAGCGGTCGATGACCTCGGTGCCCGCCGTGTCGCGCAGGGCAGGCCAGGAGCAATCGACCTTTCGTTTGCGCTTCTTGCCGTCCTCGGCGGCTTCCTCGACCTCGGTCTTACTGAGATCGATGCCCTTTTCGTTGGCCATCTTGATGAAGAGCAGGTATGTCAACTGTTCGACGTATTCGGTATAGCCGATACCATCGTGCCGCAGCGTGTGGCAGAAGCCCCAGAGCTTTTGAACTACATCGGTCATGATGTTTCCTTGTTGCCACCCGACAATGAAAGCCACCAGCTTCCCCCAACCAAGCTTACCGCCCGTGCAACATGGCAGAGGTTAATTACAGCTGCGATTCTGGCGGCATCATCAACTCTTCGCCCCCCTTCAAAAGAGATCGTTTGGGGCACATCGACGCGCTGACTCAGGCGAATTCTGATCACGGCCTCGGCCATCTTAGCTAGGTGCTCAGCGAGACTCGTCCTCGCATCTGAACGGTCAGTCGCGGCGCTTACATCGGTCCACCTATCGCTACGTATCTCCTCTCCTTCCGGGTTGGCCCACCCCAATCCACCCGGCGAAATGAATGACCAGGTCCTATGCGTAGCGCCAATAGCGGTAGGCGAGACGAAGTTCGAGTTATCGAGCACTTGTTGCGCAAGCTGATACAGCTCTAACTCGGCGTAGGTATGGAACGCTGGCGCGGCATAGCGGGTTACAGCCAATGTATTGACTGCGGCCTCCAGTTGCAGCAGCGTGCTATGTTGATTCTGTGAGAGTCCATAGCGGTAATAGGCTTGCTTCCAATGGGAATGTTGCGCTGCCTGCCAAGCGTTGGCAGCAAAATACTCCGACCGCTTGTATTGCAGTATCAGGCTCACCGCGAATCTAGGGAGTTGAGCCGGTCGCGGCTGTGCACCAATTGGCCACAAGTTGGGGGTCAACTGAATCCCCGCCGGAACACCGCTGTTAAGCAACGACCATATTTTGTTGGTGCAATCGGGAGTCCCAGCCAGATCAAAGCCAAGAAGGTTCTCCAGCACCTGCCCTGGCGTGAAGAGGGTGGGGGGGTTCCGCCACAACTCGCCGTTGGCTGCAGACTCGAACTGTTTCTCTTCAATCTCGTAAGCCATTTGACGCACCTCAAGCCGCCACGGCTTCGTTGATCCTCTGGAGCAGGCCGCCCAGCCGGCCGTCGAACTCGCCATTCGCCCTCGCCCAGCCGCCGTCGCGAGCAAAGATCGGCAGCGTGTCGAAATCCTCCGGTTCAACGGTCAGGTTCGCAATCAGATGCTCGCGGATGCGGTCGAGCCATCGCTGCTGGTCGGGCGTGAACGTCTGGCCAGCGGCAACGGCGGCGAAGGCACGCTCGACGCGCTCGGTGGCGGTGAGTAGCGGCTCCTGGTCGCGTGCGGCGTGCTTGACCATCGAGATGATGTCCACCAGCGACTTGCGATAGCAGGCGGCATGGGCCTTCTGGAGGTTCTCGGTGGTGAAGTGTTCGCGAGCAGAGGCGAGCTTCTCGCGGAGTTCGTTGAGCGCGTCCGTTCCCCAGCCCTGCGGCCGGCCGAGCAGGATGCTGATGGCTTCAACCTGGGCTTCGTTCTCCTTCACGAAGCGCGCGAAGGCGGTGAGATAGTCTTCCGGCCGGTACTCCTGGCCAACGCCGGCGCGGATGAGCCACTGCGATTCAACGGTGTCTTCGGTCCCGTAGGCGACATAGAACACCCGCAGCTTGCGCGGATAGTTCATCAGCAGGTTCTGGAAGTCCTTGTCGCGGAGCAGTTGCATCGTACCCGTGAAGTCGTCGTTCAGGGCGGCAGACAGGTCCTTCGCATAGCGGGTGAGGTCACCGTTCGGGATGAACCGCGTGAACTGCTCACGGGCCTCGGGGGACATCCCCTTGTCGATGCGTTGAAGCCGCTTGACCAGACATCGGATGTTGTAGGGGCGGTCGCGGTTGACCCAAATGTCGTCGATAACCTCGGCGGTGGTCCGCGCCGGCCGGTCGGGCGGCTCGGCTGTGATGGCCGTCGTCTGGCGGAAGTACTCCAGCAGCGTGCCATCGAAGCAGTCGAAAACGGTGAAGTGCGACTTATCGGTGAACTTCTCACCCCTGCGCGTGCCGCGGCCGAGGATTTGCTCAAACAGGATACGGCTTTTGATCGGGCGAAGCAGGACGATGAACTCCAGATCGGGGATGTCCACGCCGGTCGAAAGCATGTCCACGGTGACGACGATGCCGGGGTTCGGGCGGTTGCGGAACTCGCGGATGCGCTGAAGAGGGCGGTCCACCCGGCCGGTGATCTTCTGGACGAATGAGTCGCCGCGGCCGAAGACATCGCGACAGATGTCCACGAGTTGATCGGCGTGGGACGTATGTGGCAGGTCGTTGGCGGCGAAGATCAGACACTTGGGTTGTCGGCCGTAGCGTTGTTCGTGCTCATCGGCGTACTTCTTTAGGTCCTCGACAATCTTACGGTTGGAATCGGGCGAGGTGATGGCCTTCTCGATATCGGCTGACGGGAACTCCCGCTCGTCCTCCAGTTCATCCATCTTCTCCGCACCGCTGTGCGCATCGATTACGCCCACTGATTCGCCTTCATGCAGGAAAATTCCCTTCATGCGGACATTGGACTTGATCTTCACAGCGTCGTAATCAACCAAGTAGCCTTCGCGAACGGCCCGCTCGTATTCGTAGCGGAAAATCACGTCCTTGAAATACGCCTTGGTGTGCGCGGCGGGGGTGGCGGTCAGGCCGATCTTGATGGCGTCGAAGTGATCGAGAGCGGTGCGCCAGATAGAAAGTTCGGCGGTGGTGTATCCGCGATGACACTCGTCAGCGATCACGATATCGAAGGCGTGGATTGGAATATCGAGTTGCTCCGCGTCATCGTCCATTTCTTCATCGCCGAGTCCATGCGTTACCTGCCGACCGAAGAGGTTGATGGTCATCCGCTGGATGGTGGAGACATACACGAAGGCATGGCCGGGCTTGGGATTGGTTAGATACGAGGCGGGCAACACCTTCGGGTCGAACTTCTCCTCCTCGCCGAAATCCTCGCGATGAAACCGCTGGCTGTAGACCTCGTACACCTGATCGAACTTCAGGCCCGGCTCCGGCTCGAAGGCGGCAAAGGCGCGGACGGCTTGGGCGGCGAGAGCGCGGCGGTCCACCAGAAACAGTATCCGACGGCCTACACCGGACTTCATCAGGCGATACACCTGATTAACCATCGTGAAGGTCTTGCCCGTGCCGGTGGCCATGGCCAGCAGCATCAGCCGCTTTCGCTCGGAGATGGCTTGCTCAACCGCCTCGTTAGCTTCGATCTGGTACGGCCTCAGGCGCGGATGCCATTGAGTATTGCCGACGAGGTTGGCCACCGAAGCGTCGAAGTCGCGGCTCAGTAGCTCCTGCAAAGCCGCCGGCGTATGAAACGCGGTGACCTTCCGCGAGCGGTTAAGCGGATGGCGAACATCTTGAAACCAGATCACTTCGCCGTTGGTCGAGTAGAGGAATGGAGCACGAAGGCCGCCGAAGTCAAACAGACCGGCGGGCAGGCCGCGGGCGTAACGTTCGGCCTGCGACAGCATGCCTTGAGGGCCGAGGGTGAGTTTCTTGGCTTCCACGATCCCAAGGACCGTGCCGTCGGCTGCCAATGCGTAGTCGGCAGGGCCGTTAGCCGTCGGGTACTCGGTGACGGCACAGTATCCTCTGCGACCTGCCGATGTGGCTAGGTCGAACGGAACAACGGTCCAGCCCCAGCCCTTCAGCTTGGGGTCGATCACGAACTGCCGTGTGAAATACTCGGATTGTCCGGAGTTTTGTTCTGTCATCCGATCACGTCCCGGCATCTTGCACACATGACCAGCTACAGATGTTTCCAAGAGGCCATCCGGAAAGTGCACGACCGCCACTTTACTTCGCGCCATGCCTTGCGAGAGCTTCGAGTTTGTCGCTCGGACGGTGTAACCCGGCGTGAGTATGCGGTATGGGCCTCACAATGGCAACAAGCGCGATGGCACGATACCGTGGGTGGCGGTCGATCCCATGTGACCGGCGCAAACAGTAGCCGCCCCACGCGGCGGTGCCCTGACGCTGCCCACGGCCCTAAGGGAGCGACGCTCCTTGCCTGCCTGGCGGCTGATGCACTGGGGGCGCGAGCTGCGCCGCCAAACCATGCAGTGGACTGGCATCCCCGTCGGCATCGGCATCGGCCCGTCCAAGACGCTGGCCAAGCTGGCCAACCACATGGCCAAGCGCGATCCCATCCCCGGAAGTCCTGATGGGGTGTGCGTGTTGGCCTCGAAGCATGTCGCCGATGTGGCGCTGGGGCGGGTGGAACTCAAAGACCTGTGGGGCGTCGCCGGCGGCACGATCCGCCGGCTGGAGAAGCTGGGCATCACCACGCCGCTTGAGCTCCGCGATGCCGATCCGAATCGGGTGCGCGAGCACTGCGGGGTCGTCGGCCAGCGGCTGGTGTTCGAGCTGCGGGGTGAGCCTTGCCTGGGGATGGAAACTGTCACGCCCGACCGCAAGAACGTCTGCGTGTCCCGGTCGTTCAACAGGACCATCACCCGCATCGTACCGCTGCGGGAGGCGGTGGTCACCTTCGCGTCACAGGCCGGGGTGAAGCTGCGGCGTCATGACCTGGCCGCCCGGTCGCTGGTAGTGTTCATCCAGACCGACTGCCACGCGCCGCCGGAGGTGGAGCAGTATGGCAACTCGGCGGGGCTGCGTTTTACCGTCGCAACCTTCGACAGCCGGGAGCTGGCGGCCGCGGCGGTCCGCTGCCTCGATCGCATCTACCGCCCGCAGCACGCCTACAAGAAGGCGGAGGTGCTGCTGATGGACCTGCAGAAACGCGAGCGGACCCAAACGGAGCTGTTCGACAAGAGCGATCGCGCTGCCGCCCAGCGGCTGATGTGTGTGATGGATCAGATCAACCGCGACCACGGCCCCGGAAGTCTGCGGCTGGGTGCTGCTTCACCATTCCAGTTAACGCCGTGCCGGACCTGGCACCTGCGCAGCGACCACCGCTCGCCGCGGTACACGACGCGGTGGGAAGAATTACCGATCGCCAAGCGTTGTCCAAAGGGCCATGAGAACGTATCTGCACGGAGAGTAAGTTGTGGTCGTCCGAGACCCAAGTGTAAAACGCCGCATGGGCAACCCCAAACGCCCGGCAGCGGTGTCGCTTCGGGCGGCCTTTACTCACGAGCATGAAGTGCCGAGCGTTGGTCTGGCGGTTTCCCCTGTCCGCACAGGTGCAGTGGTGTGGCCAGTCGCGCTCGCCGGGGACTGTCTCGGCGCTCGAGATCGATGGCAGAACCGCGGTCGTAGGCGATGGAGTCAATGAGGCCCCGGTGACGCCAATCAAGGGTTAACCCGCGGTCCGCGGGTCAGTGACCGTATCGGTGCGAAGCATGGACCGCCCGACGCCCTCCGCAGCTTCTCTTGCTGACCAATCCGAGGGGAAATCGGATAGATGAATCCGCCGATCCGTGGTTCCACGACGCCAGCCCGTGAGCACAGCCGTCGCGGGACCACTCACGCAGAGCTAACGAGCGTTTGCTCCGGCGGGTGAATATGCTTGTGTTTTTGCCATCATCGGATTAATATCCTTCTTTACCTTCTTATCGTCTGGGGTTGTGAGCCATGAGGGGGTTCCATCGTCGGCGGATTCCCGAACGCAATCTGGCATCGGTACACTCGAGGGAGCGGTGGTTTATGAATGATCTCTCCGGATCACCACACGTCGTGGCGTGTGTGATGTGGGTTGCGGGCATTGTGTGCGGCGTGGCGTCGATGACGGCAGCGGCGCAGACGTTCGATACATACCAATCACTATTGGATTTCCAAGCGGCGTCCTCCCAGCTATCCCTGGAGGACTTCTCCTCCTTCACTCCCGGTGCCTTCCCTGAATCACTTGCGAATGACCTCGGTGATTTCTCGGTATCGTGGGAGGACGGCGCTGGATCCAATGGTATGGCGGCGTACATCGCGCCCAATCCCTTCAGCGCGGCGGAGCATGCGCCTTTCACCACTTCGCAGTATTTGGGTTGGAGCGAGGTTTCACCCTACAGCAGCGGCTCCGGCACCATCGGGCCAACCGTCACGCTGATCTTCGATACAGCGATCACGGCCGTAGGCTTCGACTTCCTCGACAGTGACTTCAGCGACGAGTACGCCCTGAGCATCGATGGCACCGTTGTGCCGGGACTGTTCAGTGGTGATGGGGTCGGCTTCTTCGGCGTGACCTCCGAGACCGCATTCACTACGCTGACCTTTACATCTACGGTGCAAGGGGGGGTTGTCGAGGCGTTCGGTGTCGATAACCTGAGGTATGGCATCGCCAACGATGCAATCGCGAATCGGGTGTGGATCAGCGCGTCCGACGGCGATTGGGAAGCAGGATCGAATTGGTCATTAGGCTTGCCACCGAGCGACACCGCGAATGTCGGCTTTGAGGGTGGCACCGCCGCGACGGCGACGCTCAATGCAGATGCCACGATCCAGAGCCTCACCGCATTTGATTCCGACATGACCATCGCGTTGGGTGGCCAGACGCTTACGGTCATCGCCGATCTTCTGGTCGGCGATGCGGGCCAGCCAACCGGTCGGCTGACGATCAGCGGCACCCCCGGCTCAGCGTTGCTGGATATGACCTCGCCCGGCGGCGCGCTACGCGTGGGCTGGTCCACCACCGCGGCGGGTCAGGCCGATCAACTATTCGTGGACGGCGTCGAGATCGATCTGGATGGTAGTTCGAGCAATTCATACGTCAACGTCGGCGCTTCGGGCAACGGCCGGCTCGAAGTGGTCAACGGCGGCAAGGTCACGGATGCGACCTACATCGAGGTGGCCGACGGCGCGGCGACGGCCGGCGTGGTGGAGGTCCGCGGTGCCGGCTCGGCGGTGACCTCGCTCGGGCGGTTCACCGTCGGCGACGGCTCGGGCAGCGTCGCCAACAGCGCTTACGGCGAGTTGTTCGTGCTGGACGGCGGCCACGTCGCGGCCGACTACCTCGCGGCAGGTACATGGTTCGGCACGGGTGCAACCCCGGCTCAAGGGCTGATCACCCTTGGCAGCACGACCGCCGACACATCCACCGCGGCCGCGAACAACCTCGTGCTCGGCGGCCACCTCAGCGCCTCCACCGGCGCGCTCGTCGAAGGCGGCGAGGGCGACATGGTCATCAACGCCGGCGGCAGCGCGACCATCGCCGAAACGGTGTATATCGTGGACGCCGATGATTCTCTACTGATCGATGGCGGCTTTCTGACCGGCGGCACGCTGCAACACGGCGGCACGCTGAACATCCAAAACGGCGGCATCGCCACCTTTGACGCCGTCGGCGTACTCCAGACCCTGGGCACGCCCGGCAATGATGCGCAAACCACCGTGGATGGTGGCACGCTCGAGTTCTTAAATAACAGCCGGCTACAGATCGGCACCTCCGGCGGCGCGGACGCGGTGCTGACGATCAACAACGGCGGTGTCGTGCATTCCGACGGCGAAGTCCGCCTCGCCGACGACAGCAACAGTAACGGCACGGTCAATATCGACGGTGCCGGGTCCATGTTCACGACCGATGGCGCGCTCTATGTGGGAGAAGGCGGCAACAACGGCGACATGTTCCTTACGAATCAGGCGCAGGTGACCGTTGGCGGCGACCTGATTACGGCCAGCTCCGCACCACCCAAGGCTTCATTTGTCCACATCCAAAGCGGCTCATCGATGACCATCAACGGCACGGGTGTCAGTTCCATTGGCCAGGCCGGGCTGGGCACGGTGTGGGTCGATGGCGGATCGCTCGAACTGACCAACAGCGATCGGCTGAGCGTCGGCCGCAACACGGGGGCCAGCGGTAACCTGCGTATCCTCAACGGCGGCACCGTCGAGCTCAATGACCGTCTATTCATCGGTGACTTCCCCGGCGCGAACGGTTCGGTCACCGTCGAGGACGCCGGCTCCACGCTGACCATCGGTGGCGACCTGGTCCTCGCCGACGCCAGCAACGCCGAGGGGACCCTCACCATCCGTAACGCCGGCACCCTTCACCTCGGCGGCAACGTCCTGCTCGGCTTCGGCGGCAACGGCGAGGCCACGATCAACCTCGAAGGGGGCATCTTCAACGCCAACAACGGCAACATCACCCGCGACGCCGCGGCCGGCGGCCTCTTCTTCACCGGCGGCACGCTCAACAACCCCGGTACGGTCATGCTAGGCACCACGTTCGGGCAGACCGGTATCCTCAATCGTGACACCGCCGGCACCACCGTCTTCACCAGTTCTTACCGCCTCAACGCGGGCCAACTCAACGTCTCAGCCGGCCAGTTCGAGTCAAGGGCCACGCTCCGCCTGGGCTTTGGCAACAGCGCCGGCGACGATGCCGACCTCAACATCTCCGGCAGCGGCCAGGTCGATGGCTGGGGCGAAGTTGCGGCTGGCAATTCCCCCGGCGACTTCGGGCAGATCAACATCAGCGCCGGCACGCTCAACGCCAACACCCAGAACCTCTCCTCCGACCCCGCCATCGCCCTGGGACGACGCGGCGGCACCGGCGTCGTCAACCAGACCGGCGGCACCGTCAACGCTTATCACGGCGATCTGCTGCTCGCAGCGATCCCCGGCTACACAAACGGCTCAGGCACCTACTACCTCGCGGGTGGCGTACTTGACCTCCACGGCAATGGCATCCGCAAAGGCGACGGTGGCGGAACGGCCGTGTTCAATTTCACCGGCGGCACCCTTACGGACGTGGCCAGCATCAACCTCGGTGGAACCTTCACCCAGGCCGGCGGCACCCTCGCCCCCGGAGCGTCGCCAGGCATAACCGCCATCGTCGGCGACTTCAACTTCACCGGCGGCACCCTCGCCATGGAACTGGGCGGCACCACCGCGGGCACGCAGCACGACCAGATCACCGTCACCGGCAACTTCCACGCCGCCGGCGACCTCGATGTCACTCTACTCAACAGCTACCTCCCCTCCGGCTCCAACGTGTTCGATCTGTTCGACTTCGCTTCCGCAAGCGGCTCGTTCAACAACATCAATCTGCCCTCACTCGGCGGGCAACTGATCTGGGACACCACCAAACTGCTCACCACTGGGCAACTTGCCGTCTCCGGCCTGGACAGCGACTTCCACTGGGCCAATCCCGCCGGCGGCTCGTGGCAGACCGACACCAACTGGGCCACCAATCTCAAGCCTGCCACCCTCAGCACATCGGTCTTCGACCTCAACCAGGCCACCGCCTATACCGTGACAATGACCCAGGACGAAACCGTCGCCAGCTTCGAGCTCCGCAATGACAAGGTCGTGCTCAATCCCGCCAGCGCGCGAACACTCACCATCGATGGGAGGGCGTACATCGGCGACGCCACCGGGCAGGTAGGCGAACTGACGATTGGCGAGAATACGACTTTGTCATTGACGGGAGATGTGCTGGTCGGCACGCAGGGGGGGACGGGACAGCTCACCGTTGCCGGGACAATTCGCAATACGCTCTTCGATAACGACATTAATGTGGGGGCAGGCGGCACACTGATCATGTCCGAGTCCGGAGTGATCGAAACCGATTGGCTCTACGCCGTCAACGCGGCGAGTATGGTCTTCGACACCGGCACGATCAAAGCCCGTCATCTTTCGGGGCCGGCGGGGTCGCCATTCACCATTGGCGGCGACGCCGCCGTGAATAGCCCGGCGATCCTGATCCTGGATGATGAGGGGCCAGATACGAGCCTGGCGGGTGGAACCGGCATCTATATCGGCCGCGACGGGGGGCGGGGAGAAGTGACTTTTCTCAATGGCGGGAGCCTGGGGGGTGGCAACATAACCTACATCGGAGACGACACCGATGTCACCGGCACCCGCGCAAGCGGCAAACTCACGATCGAATCCAGTTTCGTCTCCTCGCGGTCGATTGTCATTGGCAATGATGGTGCCGACGGTATGGTCGTCATCCGTGGCAGCGGCGCCAGATTAAACGCCAATACCGGCAACAACTTAAGCATCACCGTTGGGGAGGATTACAACGACAACGGCACCGCCAACACACAACGCGGCATCGGCTCCCTCGAAGTCCTCGACGGAGCGACCGTCCGCTTCGGCCAATTCACCGGTATCGGGAACCTTGAAGTGGGTGAAGTCGGCGGCTTCGGTACAGTCGTCGTCGATGGAGCCGGCTCGGAAATCTCACTGTCGGGGAAGATGTCGATCGGTCGTGGTTTAAACCAATACTTCTCATCCACCCTCGGCGGCACAGTGCTTACGACTTTCGGCGAAGGTGAGGTTTTCGTCACGAATGGGGCGAAGATCATATCGGAAAATAGCGTGTTAAATTCGTTTGAACGGGGGCTGTTCATCTCGGCACAGTCCACGACCAGCGGAGGCACCAGCCGGCTGGTGGTGGATGGTGCGGGGTCCCTGGTCCACTTTCACGAGGCACAGTTGGCCAACGGGGGCGGCGTCTATAACATCGACAACGGTCAAGGCGGTTTGTCCCAGCAGACCTTCACTTCTACCGCGATCCTCGACATCACCAATGGCGGGACCGTGAAACTAGATGAACGGGTCCAAGTCGCCGTCAATGCCGCCAACCCGGCATTCACGCGCGGCGAGATCACCGTCGCCACCGGCGGTCTGCTCGACCTGTCGGTCGATTTCGTGCCCGCCCCCGGCAACAGTCCTGGCCCCGGCCATCTGTTTCTCGGCGGGCAACGCGCTTTCATCTCCGGCGGTGGGGTTACCGGCCTCGCCGGCGGGACGGGCATCCTCAACATCAACGCCGGTGGCACCGCCCACATCGGTCACACCCTCTTTCTCATCGATTCGGCCGACACCGCGGTCAACCTCAACGGCGGCATCCTCCGCACCGCGTTCTTCGATAACGGCGGTAACCTGGGCCGGTTCAACTGGACCACCGGCACCCTTGACCTGACCCACAGCAGTCTCACCGTCGGCACCGGCCAGACCCTCGGGAACACTCTCAATTTGACCGCCGGCAAACACCTGCGCCTTGGTGGTGCGCTCACCATCGATGCCACCGGCTCGCTCACCATCGCCGGCGGCGGCAGCGTCACGACCGTGGGTGACTTCGACCCAACCAATGCCTCGACATTCAGCCTGCAGGACGGCACGCTCGATACCGCGCAGGTCATCGGACCGATCAACGTCGGCACCGGCGGCACGCTCCGCGCCCACGGCGTCACCGGCGACCTCACCGTGACCAACGCAACCGTCGAGGCCACCGCACCCGATCGGTTGCTTCACATCGGCGGCGCGCTGGCCATCACCGGTCCCACGGCCGCGCTGCGACTTGACCTGTACGACCACGGTGGTGTCCCCGGCACCGATCACGAGCAGGTGATCGTCACCGGCCAGGCCACGCTCGACGGGGCGCTGCACCTCACATTCGTCGACGACTTCGAGCCGGCCGAGTCCGACACGTTCACCGTGCTGACCGCCGCGTCGATCAGCGGCAACTTCACCGCCGTGACCGGCGACCGTTTTGATGGCTACACGCCGTGGGTGGCGCGGGTCGTCGGCGACACCGTCGTGGTCCAGGCCGCGACCGCTGGCGATGCCGATGGCGACGGCGAGGTCGGCGTGAGCGATCTGAACATCCTTGCGGGTAACTGGAAACAGGCGGGCAGCGATTGGTCGCTCGCCGACTTCAACGCCGACGACCTGATCGATGAGTTTGACCTGGCCGCGATGGCTGCAAACTGGAGCGCCAACCAGACCGGCGTGGGCCCGACCTTCGCGGAAGCGGTGGCGGCCGTGCAGTTCGTGCCGGAACCGGGCAGCCTCGCGATGCTGCTTGGCGGCGGTGTCCTGTTAATTCGTCGCCGCGAGGTGGGGCGGCATCAGATGATTTGAGGTGATGACGGAGGGTGCGGGGTCTATCGCGCTGGCGATTATCACCATGGCGGTATGACTCCCGGTTACGCGCTGGTCAAGCACGAAATGGGGCCGCGGGCTCTTGTTGGGTTCACGCGTCGCATGGGCATGCTGACAGCACGCGCTCGTCGAACTTCTCGTGCCCGGCGTATCTGTGAATGGCGGCCAACACCTGCTGCACCGGCCAGATGGGCCGAAGGTCTACATAATCGTGCAGCGCCTTGTCGGGTCGTAGGCTGGGGGAGGGGGGCGATTGGGCACCTTGTCTTCGGGTCATGGGTGGCCTCCGGTGGGCGGGGACGCCGCGGGGGTCTGGTCACCCTCGGCGGGCTTGTCTTTAGCGTATTGATAGACCACTTGGGGCAAGGCTGCCTCGGAGCCATATCGGCCGCTGCCCCCGCGGCCGTACACCTTGGGCAGCAACTTGGATACATACCACTTATGGGCGTCGATCCGCAGCCGGGCCCTGGCGAGCCCGATGTGGTTTTGAATCGGCCTGCCCTCTTTGTCGTAGATCACGGGGACGATCGCGTCGGCGATGTCGACGATTTCATCGAGCAGAAGATCGCACATCAGCTCGCGCGCGCGCGCGTACCGGTCACATATTCCGTTTCGGTCCTCCCGGACCCACCGCAGGAACGTGGACGGGGGCAGGCCAATCGCCCGGCAGGCCACCTTCATCGGCTGCCCCGAAAGCATGCGGCGCGTCACCTGGTCCTCGATCTCCCGCGAGTAGGTCGTCGGCCGCCCGCGGCGGCGGGGCAACGCGACAGGCTCGGCTGCCCCGCTGGCTGGCCCGACACGAGCAGCCTGCAGGTATCCCGTGTCTTGAGGAGAATGACGACGTTTTTGCTTGGATGTAGTGGAATGAGGCATTGGGTTGCTCCATCGTGCCTGGGTACACTTCTGGCCGACTCGGGGAGATGGACCGGGGCCATCTTGCGTGGGGGGTCCACGACTCAGGCGTCGAATCCGCCCGTGTAGCGGCACAGCATGTTGGCCGCGTGGTCGCGATCACGCATCTCCACAAACACGCCCAAGCGGTTTTCATGTGTACGACGGCACAACAGCCGCATCTCCTGGGTCCATTCCTCCGCCGGCCGCAGGTGATAATCTCCGCGCCTGTCGGTGTACATGTAGTCCAGAGGACAGACCGTGCTGAACGCGATGCGGGCGTAGTGACGCACCATCGTCCGCGTGTCGATATCGACCGCCGCGGCGAGGGTTTGGCGATAGTCATGTAACGCCGCCACGATGTCAGGTTTTGACAGGTTCTCGGCCGCGATCTGCCGGGCCGAGCGTGCCGCGTACCCGAACCGGATCGCCGCGGCGGTCGCGTTCCAATCGCGGGTGTACTCCTGGATGAACCGCTGCTGCTTTCGGGTCAGGTGGTCGGGCATGGGGTCGATCCATCAATGTCATGAGCCGGTTGCCGGCGTCGTCGGTCGTGATCTGGCTTCGTTTCGCAGAAAACACCCTCAGCCGGGCCGGGGCCGCTGGTGTGAGCGCTCGGCCGAGAACCGCGTGGTGGTCCCGTCGGGTTGCTCGTGGGTGATCGTCGCATGGATGCGGTCCACCGTGACGCCCCGCAGCCTGGCGAGCTGGTCGAGGCAGCGTGCAAGGCTGCGCTCGGCGTGGGACTCGTAACGCAGCAGCCGCTGGAGCGTCGCCTCATCCGGCAGCAGGGCACAGGTGCGGGCATCCGTGTCGCTCTGCTGCAGGTACGGGGTGGGCGCGATCTGCGCTTGCGTCGTCAGGCCGGTTATCCGTAACGCGATGACCTGCTCCAACTCATCGGGCATGGGCGCGTCTGCCGGGCGCTTGCGGGCGAGCCCGATCAGGTCATCCACCGTCGTGGCGTAGGGCCGCTCGTCGGGATAAAAGCTGCCGGTCTGATCCTCCGCGTCCTCTTTCGGGCACCACATGGAGGCGTTGTTGCCCAGCAGCCACGACAAGAGCTGCGCGTCGATCGGGCCGAAGGGCCCGTGCCCACGCAGGTTGTTTCGCAGTTGGCCGATCAGGCAGACCATCGCCATGATGCCGGCCCCGTCGGGCATGATCTGGTCCTGCCGCAACTCATCCATGTAACGCGGGGCGCTGCGGACGATGCGATGAAAGGCTTTCTGCTTCTTGACGATGCGGGTGCCTGTGAGTTGGGCAATGAGTTCGGGATCCTTGACCTCTTCCCAGGTCAACGCGTGGAACTCGTTGTAAATCCGATCCATCCACACGCGGGCCCGTGCCTGGGCGGGGTCGATGCGCTGCGCCGTCTGATTGCCGATCGCCTGGTCGATCCGGGCCGCCCGCTGCAACCGCCACAGGGCGACCGCGATGCGATGCACCAGGCCGTCTTCGAGCGGGTCACGGGGGTCGAACCGGTCCGTCAGAGCCTGATGCAGGCTCTCGAAGGCGGCCGGGTCCTCGGCCACGCCGGCGGCGGGGTTGGCGCACAAGCCGTGCTTGACGGCGTTGCCCCGGCTGGCGCGCCTGCCGACTTCGGTCCGCGGTCCGGTGCTGTGCCGGGCGTTTGCGCGGTTGCGGACCGCGATGGGGTCCTCTTCAATCTCGGGCTGCCGTTGCATCGCTCGCATGGTGTGGGCTCCGGGTGCTGTGAATGTCGTCAGCCTCCTGTATCGCAGGAGGCTGACCGCCTGTTATGCCGATCGTCGCGGGAGAGCGCCGCGAGCCAGCCGGGGCGGTAGGCGGGCACCGGGCGGTCCATACTGCGAAAGGATTTCTGGTCGGCCTTGCCCCAGCCGGCATACCACCCCGCGAAAACACGCTGGCGGGCCGCTTCGCGCCGCTCCGGAGATTGGGACGGGTCCACGAAGATGCGCACGCAATCGCCGATGCTCTTGCGGAACCACGCCCGGTACAGCCGTTTGGCCTCGACGGGGTCGGCCTCCGCGATTGGCTGATGCACGTGCCGATCGGTGAGCAGATACCGGGCCGCCCGCCGTTCGTTGTCCCGTCGGCCCGGATTGTCGATCAGCTCACGCAACGCGGCATCACTGGGCGCGGCCGCAAGCAACGCCCGCAGGCACGTCGCCAGCTTCGGCGGCCGCCCCGCGGGGTTGCCGGTCTGCCCGGGCGCGAAGCGGTGGACCCGCCCCGCGCCGTTGCCGGGGGTGAACCGGCCTGTGCTATCTCGTTCGTTCATCAACGTCACCTTCTCGTTGGCATCAGCCAGGAGCGGCCGGGGAACGCGGGCACACGCGGCATGCACGCGCACTACACCCCCATCAACCGCAGCAGGGCGTCTGCATCCTGGGCGGTGAGTTTGGCCAGCCGCGGTGCCAGCGCGTGGAATTGCTCGGCGGGCAGATTGGCCAGCCGCTCAGCCACGGTGGTCACAAAATCGCCGTTCGCGTCCGGGTGCGTACCCTGACGCTGCGCCGTTGATGTAAGTCGTTTGTTTTCAGGTTCTGGCTGCGGATTGCAAATCCGTTGAGCTTGCTCATCGTGGGTTCGAATCCCACCGCGGCCTTTCTCGCTGTCAGACGATGACTCACCGTGCCGGGGCGTGCCAAAACGCTTTTTTTTAAGGGGTTTACGTGCCATCCCTCTTTCTACTTGCTCGTCCTTCCCGATGCTGCCGATGAGGCCAGACGATGACTCGCGATGGCGGGTGTTGGTTGCTGCGCGCTGCGCCAGGCGCTGCGCTTTTCGCGCCACATTGTCGGCCTCATCGGCCCGTCCGTGATCGGTGCCGGTCGCCTTGGCGCTCATGGCTTTGGGCACGTCGTCGGGCTCGATCGCCGGCAGGGTCGCCAGGGCTGCACGCTCATCGCTGACCAGCGTATGGGTGTAGTGGTCCATCGTCAGCCGGATGGTGCCATGCCGCGCCAGCTTCTGAGCGACGCTGGGATGCACGCCCGACCGCGCCAGCCTGGTGATGTAGGTGTGACGCAGTGCGTGGAAGTCGGCATAACGGCCGGCGTCGTCGCAGTAGCGACAGAATCCACATTGCCGGCGCTGCTTCCACGCTTCCGGGTTGTCGTTGACTTCCTGTAGCCAAGCCGCACGCGCGGCATCCAAGTCGGCCTTGAGCATCAAGGCGACTTTCGTCGCTGGCGGCATGTCGAACGCCGGCCGCCCCGGTGCGCGGCCCCTGAGGTGCTCGGCAAGGCGTCCAGCCAGGTCCGCACGGATCGGTTGGTGATCCTCCCGGCGGTGCTTGCTGTATCCGGCGTCCACCGTCACACTCGCGTGGCTTAAGTCATCGAGGTGGAAGCTCGCCGTGGTCAGGCTCGCCAGTTCTGAGGCACGCAAACCACTGCCTAGAGCTAACTCGTACAGCAGGGCCCGCTCGCTTCCGCTGATGCTGCCACCTTCCCCGCGAACCCGCCAGACCCATGGCTTGCTCGCACGGGTCACGGCCAGCAACCGGGCCGCCTCATCGTCGCTCAGCGCCCGACGCTTGCGCCGCCGATCGCTCTGCTCATTGAGCTTCGCCAGCCCCGCCAGCGGATCGAAACGCAGTCGATGACTGTGGTGCAGCCAGCGAGTGAACTGCTTGCAAGCGCCGATGCGGTGATTGACGCCACTGCGGCTCTTGTTCCGACGCAGCAGGTCCCCGGCGTGAGCGGAGACGGCAACCGGGTCGATATCCGCGGCGTTCTCGATCGAGCAGGCCTTGACCACGGCCCGGATGTAGGCCAGGGTGTTGTCGACGTGCTTTGCCGTCACGCCACGCCCCTCCATCGCCGCCTCGAAGTCGGCCAGGTGCTTCTCGATCGGTGCTCGCTCGTGGGCACCCAGTTGCTCAGCACGGGCATCCCGGCTTCCGTGGCGGTACTCGGCCTGCTCGGCTTCGAGTTTCGCGGCGATGCGTTCGGTTGCCGCCTTGTCGCGCGTGCCAACCAAGGTCTTTCGCTCACCAGCGGCCGTCGTGTAGGTGATATACCACTTGGCGGATGAAACGGCGATCCGGTCGCCTGCATCGCTAAGTGGCTCGCGTCGCTGCCGGCCTCGCCCATCGGTCCAGGCCGCGTGCGGCTTGCCCCGATAGGGTTGGATCGTCGCACCATTGGGGATCGGTTGCAGCTTTGTTCGCTTGAAGATGCTCGCCATGATCTAACCTTTCCGCTTCTGCCTGACCTCGATCTCCAACACTTGTGCCAACCGGTCCAACTTGTCGCTGCGGATGCGTCCGCCCCGGAGGAACCGCGATACCGTCATCGGCTCCACGTCCGCCGCACGCGCCAGTTCCCGCACACCCATGGCTCCAGCCGCTGCACTCCGCACTACGTCACTGATGGTTTTCCTGCTTGCCATGTAGTGAATTGTCTACGATTCCCGGTGGTGTGTCAAGACATTTTCTCGATGGTCCAGGGGCACCCCCCCTTTGAGCGGGCGTGCCGTCAGTGGGCTGGGACCCGACGAATTCATGACCACGCTTGAACATCTCAGCCATCAAGGTCATCGGCTCAATCTGCTCAGGAGGCAGGTCTCGCCACCGCTGCTGACAGAAGCTACTCGCGTGACAGATCGCTATTTCACGCAGTTTCAAGCGGTCGCACTGCGATAGGTTGTCACGCCATTGCCTTAGCTCACTTTGGCTGCGCCTAGCATTCGCGTCTTCTGCCCGGCGGTCGTTTCGTTGCCGCTGGGCATGCTCGGTGGCGGTCGCGTGGGCTGGCGCGGTCGCCTGAGCCTTTGCCGCGCGGGACTCGATTTCTAGGACGGTGACGCCCGACCCTTTGCCGCCAGCCCTTGCGTGCTCGGCGGCAGCACGCACGATGCCAGCGGTGACGCCGGGTAGTGTGGCAAGCTGGGTACGCTTCGGTTCACCGATGCCGGCCTGGGTCAGCGCGTCGAGAATGTCAGCATCAGCAGCAGCAGGGGCGGCTGCTTGCTGCTGCTGACCGTTCTGAACCTCTGAACGGGTGACACCCAGGGAGTCGGGGTTTTGATTTGGGGACGACGGGGTTTGGGCATCAAAATGTCGGGGTTTCTTCTCCAAAGGGTGACACTCATGATGACGGGGTTTCTCAGCGGAAACGGTGTCGGCTGTGGTGACGGGGTATGCGGTAACCACGATGTAGGTGTTAGCCCGATTTCGACCGCCGCCCGGGAGCACCTTAATCAACTCTCGGTAGGCTAATTTTGCGGTCGTGCGTTGCACCGTTCGCTCGCTGAGGCCGGCAAGCTTGCCCAGCTTTTCAACGCCAATGGATGCGGCCCATCCACGGTTGCTGAACGCACAGATGGCCGTGTATATCTTGAGCTCGGACGCCTTCATCGTGGCGAGTATTCCGCTGGAAATGACCGCGGTGGGCAGGCGGCCGAACTGAGTGGCGGCCTCCCTGCTGTCCTGTGCTTTCCCCGCTTCCCTGGTAATCCGGCCCGCAATGGCATCGGTTTGCTGCGCAGCCCGGGTAGGCAGCAAGCAGGCTGCCTGCCGGTCCGTGCGGGTTGGGGATCGATTTGAGACGAAGGTGCTCATCGCGCCGGCCTCGCTTTCGCCAGGTGCCGCTCCAGGTCCGCCAGCCGCCACCGGACCGCCTTGCTCCCCAAACGGATGGGTGCAGGGATATCGCCGGTTGCGACGAGCCGCCAGATGGTGCGGGGGTGGACCGCCAGCAGATCCGCGACGTCACGAACCGTCAGCAGGCGAACGTTGGCCAGCCGTGGGTCGGTGCGTTGGGCGCTATGGGTAGGACGTTCAGCCACATTGACCGCCTTCCGCACCTGACGCCCGGCTTCCGTCGATCGCGTTGAACTCAATACGCACCAGTGCCACAGCTTCGCGGTCGATCTGCCGCAGACGGGGTGCGAAGATGACCGGGTGGATGTTCCCGCTGGCGATGATGTATGTGACGCAGCAAAGGGAGGTGCCAAGCGTCTTGGCGATTCGCCCGGTTGTGTTCAGTGTGGGGGCATCCATCAAAACCATCATGCAAACTTCCTTTCTGGTCATCGCGCCTCTGTTACTGCGTTTACCGCCAAAACCCCCTCACGCCGCGTGAGATGGGGTATTGGCAGTTGATGCAGTTTCAGTTGTTGCAGTCCACGCTTCCCATACTGCATCAGCCCCGCCATACTCGGGGCTGAGGACGAACACCGTGCTGGGCCGCCCGCCGCTAGACCCCGGCTGACGGTCTTCGACGCGCCCGAATCCAAGCTCCGCGAGACCCCGCAACTCTTCGGCCGCTTCCTTGGCGCTGCCATACCGCCCCGGTCGTGACCGCTTCAATTCGCCGGCGGTCAGCTTGCCGTCCTTCCGCTTGACCAGGTCGATCAGATCATGGGCCTCACGCTGCTCCACCCGGTCACCCATGTTGCAGTAAATCCGGCTCGCCTCGCGGCCGAACCACTCGCAAAGCTGGTCGGCGCAGACAACATCCTGATGATCAACTTGTCTTGGGTCTTCAACCGACTCGTCGCCAGCTACCACACGAACGAGATGAAAGATCAGCGCCAGCCGCGCGACGTAGGCCGGCATCTTCGCCGCCGCGGCCGCGTGGTCGCCGCTCAGGCCCGCCAGTTGCTCGGCCCGGCGGTTGTAGGCATCGATCCACACCCGCCGCGCCTTGATGCTAAGGGTCAGCTCTACCGGCTCGGGCACCGGTCCATCGACCCGGGCGTGTCCCATGCTGTAGAGCGTGCTGATCACATCGGCCATCGCCTCGGACACGCCGTCTTCCAACTCCTCTTCCGACCAGGTGCCGGGCCGACGTTCCGGCTGGGCCAGCAGCAGACGCGCCGCCAGCCCGTTCTCAAAATGCTCCCGCCCCAGCAGCTCGCTCAGCACGCCCGGCTGGATGCCCCCGCACACCGACACCGCCGGCAGCGGCACGTGGATCGGCTCGTGCGATTTGCGATCCACGGTGATGGCCTCGGCCTGCCACAGGCTCAGCCACCGCGCCGCGTCGCCACCGCGCCCGCCCTTATACGCGTCGAATGACCGCACCCAGCCGGCCAGCTCATCGACCGCCACCAGCAACCCCCGCGGCTGGGTCGCCAGCAGCGCCGCCAGCGCCTCGGTGGTGATGTCGCTTGTGACCATGCGCTCCGCGACCGGGGCAGCCGGTTCTTGCGGCGGCTCGGACCCGTCGCCGGCACCCGTCGCCTTCCACTGCTTCAGTTCGACCTCATACGCCAGCACCGCCGCCTGATGCGCGGCCTGGGCGTCCCGGTAGCGTGCCATGCTCTCTGCCTGCAAGCGGTGGACGACCTGCAACACCAGCCGCATCGCGGGAGATTTACCCGTCCCCGAGTCTCCGACGATCGCCGTCCAGATGATCGGGAACTCGATCCACGTCCGCTTGAGCCGGATGCTCCGAGTGGTGCCGATCGCGGCACCAAGCACCGCCAGCAGCGGCAGGGCAACGAACGCGGGGGCCGTGTTGAGCGCCTGGCTGGCCTTTCTGACGAACGTCTGCGCCGGCTCGGGCAGCAGACCCACCGGAAACGGGTGGCTGAGGTAACGGTCAGGATCGCGTGAGATCATCGCCGGCCCCCGGTTTCTGCCGGAGCCACGCTTGGCCTGATGAGGCTTGGAGGTATCATGTTCGTGTCTTTCGAACACCACTCCGATCGGTGCCAGCCGCGGGGTGGTGTTTTGCTGTAATGGGTCGTTGCGTTATCACCACGACCGATGCGGCGACAGCACGTCGGCGGAATCAACCGCCTCAGGCTCGGCCATGCCGCCCAAATCGAAGTCAAAGCGCCGAATGATCAGACGGCGGGCGTGATCGTCCCACGCGACCACCTCGGCCCGCACGGAGCCGACCAGCGGATCCGCGACACGAACCTGCTGGCCCGGCCGCAGACGAAAACACTGCGCGGCGATCATGCCGCACCGCCGTCGTCGTTGGTCGTCGGCTTCACCGCCGGGCAGCCCGCGGCGATCCACGCCGCAAGGTCCGAACGACGCCACCTCGTCAGCGCACCCAATTTCAGCGGTGCCGGCATCCGACCGGATTTAGCGAGCCGGGCAACCGTCCGCCGAGAAACATTTGTCATTTCGGCTGTCTGCTTCACATCAAGCAGCTCGTGCTGCGGGTGACTTGCGCGGTCATCGCGCCCCGGCGGAGTGGCATACGAATGGGTACTCGTTCCTGACATTGTGGTGCTCCAAGAGTGAGTGTTCGACTGTGTACGCAGCCTATCGCTGACCTATCCATTGCAACACAGACCACTCTTGGGCACCACTGCGCCCTGCGCAAAAACGAGCCAAAAACCGGGATCGTTAGCCTCTTCCATCTTTTTGTAAGGTCGAATGCCTCGGCCAAGAACTGTCGGTACTCTCAGTATCGAACTGGAAGAGACAGGGTTGAACTGCGTTACTGCGAAGTCGGCCGTACCCTTGAAGTTCTTGCCCGCGCCGGTGTTGATATTCATGAGTAACCGTGCAGAAATCGTGGCATTCCCTGCACAAATTCACCGTCTAATCATCGTTACGCGGCTTGGCACGGCCCACGAAGATATGCTTCTCTGTGATCCTGCGAGAAGACGTTCACATCAACGTGTACCGCCGCTTCGTGATGCACAGGGCACTGCTGAACGCGGCGCTGCTCAAGATGCCCAAAAATCCCCAGGTTCAATCACGCTGGTGACGAGATGCACGTCGTCGCCACAGTTGCCGTACCGTTCCCGCAGCACACAGTAGTTCGGCAACGGCGGCCACGTCACGCCTGTGAGCACGCAGCGCCCCCGAGGAAATCTACACCTTCCGCAATCGCTGCCCATCCCGCTCCAGAGCGCCGCTGGTTACCAAGGCCCTGATCGTTTTCTTGAACGCCTTGCGGATGCGGGGCCCGGTGCGGGTGAAGCCCAGGTGGCGGGCGGCGTCGCGGATCGCCTCGGCCTCGTCGCGCCAGGCCCGGCCGCCCAGCGAGGCCAGGAACATCTCACGCAGGAAGCCCGGCTCGTACTGCTCGATCGTCCGGCAGTGCAGGTGGTACTCCCCGCCGTTACGCTCCAGCACGCCCCGGCGCGAGGCGGCGATCACGTCCCCGCGCAACGCCGCGCGGATGTTCTTGCCCATCGCCTTGAAGCCCAGCTCGTCCCGCAGCAGCCCCAGCAGCGTCTGCATGTCGCAAGGCTCGGGGTCGTCGCGGTACAACTCACGGATCTTCGCGATCACCTCGTCGCGGCCGATCTCATCGATCCCCAGCCGCGGCGCGGCCTCGGCGTCGTCGTCGTCCGGCTCGCCGGCCGGGGCAGACGACCCAAACCCCAGCCTGGCCTGCCGCGCGGTGCTCTGGGCCTTGAGATTCCAGCCCCCGACCGACGGTGCGGGTTCGGGTTCCGGCTCGGCGGGTGCCGGCGTGGCGGGCGCGAGGGCCGCAGGGGTGGCCCCGGTTGGTATGCCCCGGCCCTTGAGTATCTCCAACGGCTCGGGGTCGCTTCCGGGGGTGATGAAGGCGTCGGGCCAGCCGCCGTGGGCGTCGATGGTCTGGTCGATCTCTTTCATCAGGCGGATGGTTTCGCTCAGCGCGGTGACGATCTTCTGGTAGTGGGCGATGTCGTCGGGCGTGAGGGTGCGGCCGGGCTGGCCCTTCTTCGGCCCGCGGTCCTTGAGCCACTTGTGGCAGACCTGGTAGCCGCCGATATGGAACTCCCACACTTCCGGGGGCACGCCGACGAAGCCGCGCGTCTGCGCCTTGTCCAGCCAGACGGTTTCGTCCGCGTAGCTGACCTTCTCGACTTCGGGATTGGCCGGGCCTTTGAACTTCGCGATGGGCTTGTCGAGTTGGGGCGATTCGAGCAGGTGCAGGGCGAGCAGGTCGTGGCCGAGCTTCGCCAGCGCCATGAACGGCTTGGCAGCGCCGGGCGGGGGGACGCGGGGGAAGTCGAGCTTGAGCATCGGCTCGAATCGTCGGCGGTACTCGGGGCAGTGGAACACCGCGTAGATGTACGCCAGCACGTCTTCTGGGCCGAACCGCTTCTTGAGGTCGCCACGGCCGTCGCTGGTGAACTTCAGCTTGGTCACCTGCTCGATGGTCTCGACGAAGCCGGAATCGAGGTTCGGCCGCCGCCCGCCCTTGCCCTCCGGCCAGGTGTTGAACATCGACGCATCCGACTTGCCCACACCGGGGTAGAGGTAGAGCGGAAACAGGGATTCTGAACCGCGATTGTCTGAGCGTATCAGCCCATCGGAAATTATCGTACTTGCAGCATAGAAATACCTAGCCCCCTCACCAACCATCGCCCGCCGCGCCACCAGACCCAGATTCTCCCCCGCGAGCATGTGCGGCATGGCCTCGGTGCGGGGCCGCCAAACGACAGATGGATGCCAGAAGATAGAACGCGTGTCGAAGGGACGATACAGAATCGGCTTGACAAAGTCCTTCAGGCTTGACTTGGCGACCGCCTTGCGCAGTTCCTGACGCGAATCTTTGACGCGCCAGGCGTAGTTTTCTTTAAGACCGAGTGCTTCGGCGACCTGCTTGTCCGACAGTCCCTTATCAAGGTAGGTGGCAATCCGTTGGGTTAGAGCGGAGTCGTCGATGTCAATCACGAATCCATCTCGCGCCGTTACGACACCGGTGACGTTGACGGGCATGACGTGGTTGATCGCCAGCCAGTCGTTGTAGTCGCCCTCTTCGCTCTGATCGAACGGCTCGAAGAGATAGTACGGTTCAGTCACAGGCATCGGCTGCCAGTCCGTGGCGATCACGGAATGGTCGATCAACCAGCGGTACTTCGCTTCGCGGCCGCCCCATAGGTCGGCGTGACGGACCGTGGCCGCGTCGATACCGGAATGGTGATCGGGCCGACGGACGAACAGACCGATACCCACGCCCTGCTGGATGTCAAAGACGTTGACATCCTTGCCGCCGTCGGGCGGGGTTTCCTTCTTCTTGAGGTTGCCGTGCAGGTCGAGGACGCGGATGTCGTCGAAGGCGTCCATGATCGACCAGCGCATGCCGCGGAAGGTGGGGTTGTCGAGGTAGCCGTGGTTGGAGATGTAGCCGTGGATGCCGACGCCGGTGCTGGTGAGGCGGTGCTGGGACCAGCGGATGAACTTGACGTAGTCATCCTGGAGCCAGAGTTTGCGCTCGCCGAGGGGCTGGCCGTCCACGTGGTAGTAGCTCGCGGTGGATGAGCCATCGGGCATGGAGCCTTTGAGCAGTCCGTCGATCCACGGGGTCATGTTGGAGGAGATGCCGGAATAAGGCGGATTGCCGATGACGACGGTGATGGGTTGTTCGCGCTTGATGCGATTGACGGCGTCGGCTTCGTGTGCAAGGGCGGGGACGGCGAAGGAAGCTTCGAACTGGCGAGGCGGTTCAAGGGCGTTGGTGAGGTAGATGCGGGCGCGTTCGTCGTCACCGAAGGTGTAGCCGGTCTCGAAGAGTTTGAGGCCGATCTTCATGTGGGCGATGGCGTAAGGGGCCATCATCAGCTCGTAGCCGTGCAGGCGGGGCAGCAGGTGCTGGGGGACGTACTCGTTCCACTTGCGTTTGAGGAACAGGTCGCCACGGACGCCCTCGCGCTGCCACTTGGCGGTCATGGTCTGGTGGATGACGTCGATGACCTCGACGAGGAAGGTGGCGGTGCCGGTGGCGGGGTCGAGGATCTGGACGAAGGGGGTGTCCCCGGAAGTGCCCTTGGGGATCTTGAGGTCCGGGTGTCTGGCGACCATCTCATCCCAGGTGGTGGTGTCGGCCAGGCCGTCTTCGAGGCCGAACTCGGTCTGGAGCAGTTCGTGGACGGAGCGGACGATGTAGGAGACGACGGGCTTGGGGGTGTAGAAGACGCCGCGCTGCATCCGCTTCTTCGCATCGTATTCCTTGAGGAACAGCTCGTAGAAGTGGATGACGGGGTCTTCCTGAGGGTTGCGGTTGTCAAAATCGCGGAGGACGGCCTCCATGTCGGCGTCGTTGAGGGTGTCCACCACGTCGTTGACGCCCAGTTCGTCGAAATCGATGCCGACCATGCGGCCGCGGTCGGCGCTAAAGCGTCGGCCGCCGACGTTGAGGAAGGTTTCGAGCAGCTCGCGGAGGAAGGGGTTGGTGCTGGGGACCATCTCGACCAGGTCCCCCTTGTGGACGCCGGCGGGCCGGGAGACCCGGGCGGACAGGAGGCCGTAGGCCACGGTCTGGGCGTACATGTCGGCGAAGTCGTCGGGCTGCAGGTCGTGGATGAGGGCCTCGCGGAAGGCACCCATGAGCTGGGTCAACGGGCCGGAGTCGGACTCGATCTCGAGGGTGGCGTTGGCGTTGGCGCGGATGTCACGGGCCAGGTCGGCCAGGCGGATGGCCAGGGCCTTGGAGGTCTGGATGACCTGGCGGTGGCGGAGGATGAAAGCGGAACGCCAGCGCTCGCGCCAGGCCTGCACGTCGCCATCGTCTTCATCGGGCCAGCGCAGGTTCTCGCGGAGTTGCGATTCGACCCAGTCGTGCTTGAGCTGGCGCTCCTGGGCGTCCCAGCCGAGCACGCGGAGGACGGGCAGGCCCTTGGCGGCGTCCTCGGCGAAGTGGGCGAAGTCGATGCGGCGCTGCTCGTTCTCGCCGTAGGCACTGACGAACAGCAGGTCGTCCTGCGACCAGCGTTTCTGATCGGCGGCGTTGGCGGACTCACGTTTTTTGGTGACCAGCTTGCCGAGGATGCGGCGCAGCGCGGTGACCGGGAGGTGCTTGGGCTCGAAGCGGATGTAGAAGATGCCCCAGGGCTGGGCCGAGGTGAGCGGGCGGAGCTGCTTGATCTCTTTGATTTTCGCGGCGTTCTTCGGGTCGAGCCCCAGCTCCTCCGGCTCGTAGTCGTAGGTCAGGTCGTCGACTTCGATCTCATCGATCGGCCAGTCCAGTTCCTCGCGCAGATATTCAAGGAGCTGGTCGAAGCGTTTGATGCGTGTGAGAGGGCTGGCTTGCGGCATGAGCGGTTTTCCCCGGGCGATCAGTTGAGTTCCATCCAGGCGATGAGGCGCGGCTTGGGCGCGTCGATCGGGGCCTGGACCTGCTTGAGGTAGGTGTTCTTGATGTGCTTCTCGATGCGCTTACGGGCGGCAGTCAGGTCCGCGGGCTTGGTGGTGCAGCGGCGCGGGGTATCGGGGTCGGACGCGATGACCGCATCGATCGCGGGGGCGTCTTCGAGGATCGGCGTGTCAGCTTTTGTCAGGTGCTGGAGATACCAGCGGGTGGGGCCGGCGTCGAGGGACCAGACGGGCTGGCCGGCGTCGCCGGTGGCTTCCTGGTCGAGCGCCGGCAGGGCGTAGCAGAAGAAGACTGCCGGGGCATCAGACGTGGTGGGGTGTTCCTTTCCGGAGAACACGCGGCCGGGCAGGCCGTTGAGCCGGGCTTCGAGGTCGGGGTGGTCGCGGAAGAGTTCCTGGAGTCGGAGCTTCATCGCCTCAATCGGCGATTTCTGTCCCTCGTACTGCTCGTCGAAGACCTTGAGGGCCGCGTAGTCGTCGTCGGGCCGCAGCAGTTGCTTACCCTCGATGCCGAAGGTCTGGGAGATGCGCAGGGTCTTGTGAGTGACGGTTTTGTAGAGCGAGAGCAGGCGGTTGAGCTCATCGGGCGGCAGGAAGTTCCAGTAGGCGACCTGTCCACGGATGGCGGCGCGGTCGGGGTGCTCGGCGGCGATACGCGCCTCGGTCTGCGGGTTCATGCGGCGATCTACGCGGCCGATGCGCTGCATGAGGCGGACCGGGTTCCAGTGCAGGTCGTAGTTGATCAGGCGCGTGGCGTCCTGGAGGTTGAGGCCTTCGGAGAGCACGTCGGTGGAGATGAGGACGCGGATTTCGTCGGAGCCGAAGAGGTTTTTGAGGTCCGCCGGCGAGGAGCCGTTGTAGTAGGGTGCGAAGCGTTTGATGATGTGGCCGCGTTTGTCGGATGAGGCGCGGTGGGAGTCGATCTCCGCGACGCCGTCGATGCCCGCCTCCTTGAGCTGCTGCTCGAGGTAGCGGGCGGTGGTCATGAACTCGGTGAAGATCAGCACCTTGTGTTCTTTGAGGACCGGGTCGGTTTTGAGCAGCTTGATGAGGGCCTGGAGCTTGGAGTCGTTGCGCGGCTTGAACTTGCGCAGCTCGGTGAGGAACTCCATGATTTGGTCGAGGTCGCTGTAGGCGTCGGCGAGGATGTCGGGGATGTTGAACTGGTCGCGGTCGAGGGTCTCGACGCGTTCGAGCAGTTCAGGGGCGATCACGTCCTCATCCTGATCGTCGATGCTTTCTTCGCCGAAGAGCAGACCCTGTTTCTGGTGCTCGTAGCCGAGGATGTCCTTGTGGCGGATCAGCCATTTTTCGAGGCGTTCCTGCTCGTGCGCGGTGGTGCTGTGGACCTTGACCCAGGCCAGCAGCTTCTGCATGAGGTTCCAGCAGGATGACTCGAAGGCGGCGGCGGAGGATTCGAGGCGTTTGAGGAACCCGGTGCGGATGAGGCGGACGACCTGCATCTGCCGGCCCTTGGTGAAGTCGGTGTCTTCGGGCAGGCCGGCGGGGTCGCCGATGAAATAGGGCCAGGGGTTGTAGATGGGAAGGGAGAACAGCGGCTTGGATTTGTGGAACGCCTGTTCCACCATATCGAGCAGGCGGCCATAGACTTTTTTCAGTTCGTAGGGCGCGACCTGTGGTGGCAATCGATCGGGGAAGACAACGTCCCCCTCGCCGCCGACGATCATGCTCTCGCGCACATAAGCGCGGCTGCGCTGGACGACGATCGCCTTGAACAGGTTGTCGTCGGCGAGGATCTGTTCGGCCTCGGCGGCGTCGGTGTCCGGCGGGCCGGATTCGGGATCGGATGTGGCGTGGGCGCGGTGGCGCAGCGCGTTTTCCAGCTTGCGGAAGTGCCCGCCGAGCGAGTGGATACCGAGTTGGGCGAAGTGATCGGGCCGATCGCGTGAGAACAGCTCGATCATGTGCTGCAGGTCGGTCATGCGGTTGTTGACCGGGGTGGCGGTCAGCATGAAGACCTCTTTGCCCGCGCACAGGTCGTGCATGGCCCAGTAGCGAGACTGACGCTCGCCGGGGTCGTCGCCGCGGACGCCGGTGTTGCGGAAGTGGTGGGCCTCGTCGATGACGATGACGTCGGCCTGCTCGCGGACCTGTTCGAGCTGTCGCGCGATCGGGCCCTTACGGAGCAGGTCGGTGTGATTGAAGACTTTCAACGTGCCATAGCCGTCGGAGAGATGCGGCAGGTACTGGCTCAGGGCGGTTTCCCAGACCGGCTCCCGGGCGGCCTTGGGCACGAACAGGGCGACGCGGCGCCGCTCACGCTCGACCAGCCGCTCGATCAAAGCCAGCCCGACGTAAGTCTTGCCCAGGCCCACGCCGTCGCAGAGGAACGCGCCGTGGTAGGTTCGAGCCTTCTTGAGCAGCGAGGCGTAGGCGTCCTGCTGATACCGGGCCAGGAGCGGGAACATCACCGACTGAGTGCGTTCCCACTCGCTGTCGCTTAGTTCCTCCCCGTCAAGCAGGTGACGGAGCGACTGGGCATAGACATCCAGCGGGGTGTACTCGGCGATGTGCCGCTCGACAGTTTGCAGCAGGTCGGGCGTCACGTCCTCGGCCTTGTCCCAGTGCTCCTCGTACCACTCCTGCAGCACGCGGACCGGGCTGCCGGTGATCTGGACATTGAGTTCGATGTTCTTGGTCAGGCCGGGGTGGGTGAAGTTGGACGACCCCACGAGCGCCGACGCGCCGACCACATCCATACGCGCGTGGGTGATGTAGGCCTTGGCGTGGAACTTGTCCCTGCGAAACACGCGGCATTCGATCTTCCCGGATCGCATGGCCTCGACGATGGCGGGAACGCCAGACAGGAAATCATTGGTTTCCTTCACGGCTTCGATGCTCTGATCCAGGCGATCGACGATACCCCCCAGGCCCTGCTCGAAAGCGCGTTTGGTCCGAAGCGAGACCTCATCACCCATGAGGATGCGCAGGCGGTCGGTCTTCTGCCACTCACCGTCCAGGCCGAGCAGTGAGCCGATCTCGAAGTAGGCCGTCGCCACGTCGATCTGTTCGGAGATCTGGCACCAGTCGTGTAGGTAACGCAGCGCCTTCCAATCGTCGTCGCTGTTATCGACGATGAACAGTTCGCTGCCGGTGACGCTGGTTCGGGTGGGCATGGCGCATGGGTTCCGGAACGGGCTGACACAGTATGACGGGTGGTGACGGAGGATGCCAGCACGCCCCGCCGAGCGTCCGCAGTAAAGGCTTGGCAATTCACGCCGCCAGCCATACACTCTTGCCTGTCACTTCTCTCCCTTTCCGGAGTCTGACATGGCTGACACACCCCGCGTCGTTCTTCTGATCGCACTGCTGGCCGCAGCGCTTCTGATGACAAACCCGGCCGCGGCCAACAGGCCGCAGGGGTATATGGTGATCCCGATCACCGGCCCGATCGGCTTCCAGGGCGAGGATGACTCGAAGGAAACGGACGTGCTTGCCGCGGGGATCGAACGCGCGTTGGACGTAGCCAAGAAGCGCGGGGTAACCAAGATCGTTTTCAGGTTCGACACGCCCGGCGGCAACGTTGCCGAGGGTCTTGCTATCGCCGAATTGATGAACAAATACACCGATGACTTCGATTACATAGCCGAGGTGGAGAAGAACTGCATCAGCGCGGGCGTTCTGCTTCTGGCCGCATGTGGCCGACCATGCCGTGATCGGCGGAGCGACGGCCTACGCCAAGGATCCTGCTACCGGTAATCACGAGGTTGATGCCAAGTTCAATGACATCTGGCGGGCGCAGATCCGCGCGGCCAACCGCAACGAGGTCATCCCCAACAAGCTGCTGGCCGCGATGGTGATGGTCACGCCCGAAGTATATGCGTGGGTTGACCAAAAGGGCGGAGCCCGTGTCTCGGTCGAGAAGCCCGGAGACGTGCCCGAAGATGACCTGCTTGTGTCCGATGGCCCGAAAACCGTCGCGGTCGTGACGGGGCGGCAGTTGATCAGGCTGGGACTTGTTTCTCCGCTTACGGGGGATGATGGCCAACGACCGTGGATGCCCAAGGATGAGCGGTGGGTGGAAGTCCAGCCCGATGGGCAGAGCCATATGCGTATCGCTAGGCGACTGGCTTGGCGCGAGCACGAGAAAGAACTGGCCGCGATGCGCGGCTTCGAGTATTCGTGGAAAGCTGCATGGGACCCGATCGAACTGCTTCCGGCGGAGTACATCGAGTACGAATACGAAGATGGGCAAACCGTGACGGCTGTTTTAGATAGCGTGACTGATAACGACTACATGCGTGCCTTGATCATTATCAAGCACAAGGGCAAACGAAATCGGCGATTCAAGTTTGACGTCATCCTCGGCCGCGAAGCCGGGTGGGCTCAGCAGAAATTCGTGGCCTACGGGTCCGCGACCGTGGAGACTCCCGAGCTACAGCCCGGTGAGCAGCGGTCTTTCGAGGTGATCGTGCCGGTCACCAACCGGGCCGCGGTGAATCAGTGCAAGCTGATGAACGTCGGGCCTTTGAACTGAACGGAGTTTGGGGACAGGACTCCCACCCGCTCTCGTATTTCAGCTTCCATACTGCATTCAACACCTTTCGACCGCATCCATCACCACCTGCTGCTCCGGCCAGCGCAGCGCCGCCAGGGATAGCGTGCCGTCCACACCCCCGTTGCGGCGTTGGGCGGGGCGTCCCCCGACGCCGAAGTCGATGCAGAGGGTGTTGTTCACCGTCTCGTGCGGGTCGGCGGGGAACAGCGGGATACCCGCACCGTTCTGCGTCTTGGGGTCGGTCTTGGAGTAGTGGCCGAAGACCACGAAGGCGTCGCCGGTGTAGTGGTTCCACCACGGCACCCGTGCTTCGTGACGCATCCGTTCGCCGGCGAAGAACGGCTCCGCGGCCCTTTCCTCTAGGCCGGAGGTGAACACCCTCACCGGACAGCCGTTCTGTTTCGCGAGGTTGCGGTCCACCGGATCAGTCGGCGCGTCGCCGTTCCACGCCGCCTCGATGAGTTTCGCCGAGGTGTTGTAAGCGTCGAGCGCGTCGGTCATCTCCCGCAACCGTGCCGCATGCCCGTCGTGCCAGCAGGCGTGGGCCACACGCAGGCCGTCGCGTTCAAGCCCCAGCGGCAGCGACCGCACGAACTGGAGCACCCAGCCCCGCTCGTCCTCGGGCAGCATGGCCTGATCTGCGTGGGCCGGCTCGGTCGGGTCGCCCTGGCCGTGGAACCAGAAGTTGTAGCTCTTGAACTTGCCCTTGAGCAGGTTCAGCTCGTGGTTGCCCATCACGCACTGGGCGCGGCCGGCGTCGATCAGGCGCTTGACCAGCCGCAGCACCGCCGGGCTGTCCGGCCCGCGGTCCACCAGGTCGCCGACGAACACCAGCCGCCGGCCGTCGGGGTGGGTGCCGTCCGCGTCGTAGCCCAGGCGTTGCATCAGCGTGGTCAGGGCGTCGTGCTCGCCGTGGACATCGCCGATCAGGTCGAGCGGGCCGTCGAAGAGGGGTTGGATGAGCGGGGTCTGGGTCATGGGTCTCCTTGCGTGAGTGATCGGGATCAGCGGGTGAATCATCTTCATCCGAGGAACGCCGGGCAGCCGGTCACGCGGACGGGGCAGTCTTCGAGCACCCAGCCGAACACTTCGGCGCGCTCCTCGAAGCCGCCATCATTCAGCGACGTGGCGAGGGCCAGCCCGGCCAGTTCGTTGACCTGCCGGGCGTAACACTTTTCAAGCAGTTGCTCGAACGCGGTCACGTCTGACTTGGTTGCCGGCTCCGTCTCATCCTCATCAAAGTCCGCCTCGCTGAAGTGGTCGTAGAGGTAGCTGCTGTGGCAGGTGGCGTAGAGGGCCTCGTAGAACCGCGTAGGCCCGCCCCACGCGTCGATCAGCATCCGCGTGATCGTCTGCCGCTTACGCACCACGATCAGCAGCAGCGACTGGATCGCCAGCGCCTGCTCGCGCTCGGCCAGGTAGTGCTCTTCGTACTCCGCGTGGTCCTCGTAGTCGGCCGGGTCGTCGGAACACTCCAGCGTGTCTTTCACGTCTTCGGCCACGGCCTCCCAGCCGGGTAAGCGACGGGCGGCTTCGCGGACCCCGGTGAGCGGGATGCCGAGTACATCGCACCATTCGTTCCAGTAGGGCTCGGTGTCTGCGAACGGGTCGCCGGTCGCCACGAAGTCCTCGGCCAGCCAGCGCAGCGCGAAGATCGTCTCGGCTGTTCCGAACAACTCGCCGCGCGGACCTTCCGAGGGGGCACGTTCCGGGGGCGTGTTTTCCGGGGGGCCGATCAGGGCGAACCAGCCGCGGTCCTCCAGCAGGCTCAGGCTGCGGGCGAACCACCACAGCCAGACGCTCGAATCGCCCAGGTCCGGCCAGCCGATGCGGCCCAGCCGGTCGTCGAGTTGATCACTCCAGTGGGCGGGGGCGGTCAGGGCGGGCATGGTCGGGTCCTTTCGGGTCAGCGTGAGGATGATGAACGCGGCGGATCGGGCGGGCGCTCATACGGCAGTGCGGCGGTCTTGAGCTTGCCGGCTTCTTTCGCCAGCACCTGGTAAGCGGCGGTGGTCAGCCATGAGGCGTGGCCGACGCGCTGGCGGACCTCGTCCAGGTCCAGTCCCGCGCGGATCAGGCGGACGATGCAGGTGCGGCGCAGGTCGCGGGTGGTGGTGTGCGACAGGCCGGCGCGATCGGCGGCGCGGGTCACGATGCCATAGATCGCCTGCGTGGTCAGCCGACGCCGCCGGATCGTGCCGCCCTTGTCCACGGGCAACAACAGCGGTGCGTCCGTGGCATCGTCGTCGTGCCCGCGGGCTTCGAGCCAGTGATCGATCGCGGCGCACGCCGGCTCGCCGAGCTCCGTCACGCGGTCACGCTCAGCGATGTCCGAGCGGATGTGCAGCGTGCGTTTGCGGGGATTTTTCCGGGGGCGGGGGTTGTAGTCGGCAAGGTCCAGTGCCACCGCTTCCTCGCGTCGCAGCCCGGTGGACAGGAAGATCGCCAGCGCCGCTGCGTCCCGCCGGCCGGCCGCGGTCCCATCCTTTGCGCACCCCCGGAAGAGCTTGCGCAACTCCGCCTCGCTCAGCACCCGGCTCTCAGTGGCGGCAAAATCCTTGATGCGATCGAACCGCGCCGCGGCCTGGAACTGCGCCTCGCTGATCCGCCCCTGATCCCGGCACACCCGCATCACCCCGCGCAGGGCGGCGAGCATCTTGTTGGCCGTGGCCGGGGCGTATCGCTCGGCCAGCTCCCGCCGCAGCCGGGCCACCGCGTCCTGATCCAACCCGGCCCAGTTGAAGGCCGCGGGATCGATGTCTTGCGGGTTGACATCCGGGGGACCGCTGAGCATCGCCGCGATCACCCCCAGCGCCTGGGCCATCGTCCGCCGCGACCCGGCCCCCAGCGCGTCGAGGTAGGCCGCCATCGGGCCGGTCTCGGTGGGCGGTGCGGGGCGGGATGGGGTCGCGGGGGCGGGCATGTCAGAAGGCAGGTAGTTACGTTCTCATAAGTATTATGCGGTGTGGGTGTGGCATTGTCAAGGGGCTGTGGCCGTTCGACGCCGAATCGTTTGCCGTGACCCTGCGCACGATCACGCGGGTCCATGCGGACGTGCGGAGGGTGTGCTTCGCGATTCCGGCGGGTGCCCCAGTCTGCGCGTGGCCGATGCGAAGAAGGGTCCTGCTGCAGTCGGAGCTGGAAATCGCATGCTGACGTGCCCCGTAGAAACCTTCTCTCTATGTAAACGATCATCATGTTATGCGCGATACGGCGCAGGGCCATCTCGCCGCGGCGGATGTGGTAGGTACGGGCGCTGAGCGCTTTGTCCATATGCTGCTTAAGCATGAACATCACAGTTTCGTTCTACCAATGATGGCCGTAGCTCTCTTCGTCAAATTCGGTGACCATCAACCAACGCCACTTCTCGGTCGGCAGGTTCTCGGTGGCCCGGCCGATCGCCACGGGGATGAGGCCGCGGTAGTCGATCTTGAAGAACTGCTGCAACGCGAGCTGGGCGAAGAGTTGGGCAAGGGTGTAATCCCGGCGGCTGTAGCGCGGGAAACTCTATCTTCCCACTTCCCGAGCCACCGCCGCCACCTTCCGTAGTGACTTGCTGGCGGTACTCATACGTCACGAGAGACGAGCGGGGGGCTACAGGACAAGGCAAGTGTAAGTCATGGCCCGATGAGGACATGCAGGAACCCATGGCGCGGGTTGCGGACCCGTTGCCGCGCACTGGTTTGCGAGCGTGAAACGGGGGTCATACTATGCGGTTGCGGTCATCGCGACCGAAACACCTATCCGTCGGCGAAATAGATGGTGAGCACATTATCCAGCTAGAAGGGGACGCAGATGGCGTTACGATTCTGGCCATTCCGACGGCGCAAACGAACGGCGGTTGCAGCGCTCCATACGGATCCGAAGACGAAAGACAGCGATCGCTGCCCGTCTTGTGGCTTTCTGTTTGCATACGACGGAGTCAACTGTGGACACTGCGGCTGGTACAGCGGCAACGCCCAAGCTTCACGGGTGCAGCACGCGAACCGTGATCATGATTCTCCCGTGGGTATGACCGACGATGACGTCGCTTGGCGGGTGAGCCGATCACTGAACAAAGTCAGAGTGCGTCTGGCGAATGGGCGTGGCTTCACCCTCCGGCGACGGCCGCTCCACGTCAACCAAGAGTCCCCGGCGGACAGGAAACTGGACTACCTAACTCGAAATCACCCACTCCACTCCTTCGCGCAGATTGAGCGGAATCCCAGCCGTGTTTCGAAGAACAAGACAGGGGTCTACGCATGGTATTTAGATAGGCTTCCCGAGCTTATTTCGGGCGTGGACCTTTTAGCCCCTGATCATCGCAGTCTGGTCTACATTGGAATCGCCATGGGGCAGTCGCTCCATGAACGCGTGGTTCAGAAGCACGTCTTGGGGTCGATTGCAGTGTCAACGTTCCGTGAATCAATGGCTGCACTGCTGTCCGAGGAGTTGGGGTTGGAGCGGTTCCGATCCGGCGACTACCTGAATAAGGAGGGTGAGGAGGCACTAAACAAATGGCTAAGAGAGCACGCGTTTCTCAATTGCCTGACCGATCAGGACGCCGACGAGATCGAGACGCTGGCATTCACGCACTACGGTGAGTACCTCCCGCTGAACATCAAGAACAACCCCAAGAACCCCGTCATAAACGAGCTAAAACAACTACGGAGTAAGCGGAGTCAGCAACGCAGGCTCACATCCGACAGATTACCTCTACATGATTAGGATTCGCGTCGCATGCACGCGAGGTTGGTTACATCGGCAAGACACTCTGTTTCGGGTGATTGCCAGTTGGCAGCGATTCGTCGCGACGGCACCTCCGGCGATTACCACCCCGCCTCCCGCACCTGTCTGTCCTTGAGCCCGCGGCGGAGCGTGGCGACGCGCTCGACGACCAGCGTCTGGTTGTCCGTCAGCGCCGGATCGCCGATGGTTTTGGCGTGGTCGGCGACGGTTTCGAGGGCGGCGAGTTGGGCGCTGCCGGACTGCGCCGGCGCCTCGCTGTAGAAGCTGAACCATGGCAGGCCGGCGTTGGTGTAGTCCTGGGCCGTGACCGGCTCGGTCGGCGGGGCGTGGCCGGTCAGCGCCCGCCACAGCGTCGAGTTGCAGAGGTGGACGAAGCAGCGGCTGGTCTTGCCCGTGTCCCAGTCGTTCATCTCATAGGGGTCGTCGAAGATCTGTTGCTTGATCCGGCCGCCGGGGGCGACGCCCATCGCGGGCGTTGTACAGAACCTCATCCCACCCGGTGAGGCCTTGACCGCGAAAAGCACCGTATTGCTGCTCGGCTCGATCACCGGGAACCGCTCCTCAAACACCTCCCGCCGCATCGGCCAGACCTGCAACTGGATGCCGCCGAACTCGGCCTTGCCGGTGAGTTGCTCCTCGGCCGAGTATCCCTCACCCAACGGCATCGCGACGAACTGACGCACCACGCCCTTGCCGACGCTGTACCCGTCCAGCCACGGCTGCTTCGGCGAGACGACGTAATCCTGCGGCGTGCGGTGCAGGCCGGCCGACCAGCTGGCCCCGGTCACCGCGTTGATCTTGCCGGTGCCGATCTTGATCGCGAAGGGGTAGCTGCCCTGCTTATCGATGTACGTCGTTTTGAAGCTGAGCCACAGCGCCTCGGCCTGGTACATGGGCACCATCACCCCGCCGCGGTCCAGCCAGGACGCCGGCACCCGCTGCGCGTGGTCATCGACGTGGGCAACAGGGAAAGCGCCCAGGCCCGGCGGCAAGGGGTAGTCGCGGCCGTCGTCCGGGATGCGCAGGGTCCGCATGAGAGTGATCCACAGCACCGCGCCGGGGTGGACCTCGGAGAAGCGGAAGGTCAGTTGCTGCCGGTCGAGGGTGATCATCGTGGGCTCCTTGGCGGCGAGTGCGGGTCAGGGAAAGGATTGCAGGAGGAAATCTTCCGAGGGGCCGGGGGCCAACTTCCGGGGGCGGGGGGGGTTACCAGTGGCCGTCGCGCACCTCGCGGACCACCCGGAGCAATGCGTGTTCGGGCATGTTCTTCATCTGGCGGATCAGCTCGGCGAAGGCCTTGGGGTGCCTGCGGATGATCGCCTGCAGGTCGCTGGAGACCTTGCCGGCCATCGCCAGTATCACATCCGGGTCCTCGCCCAGTTCGTGGGCCAGCGCCACCGCGGTCTGTTCGGAGGGCGGGGGCAGCTCATCGCGTTCGAGCTTGGAGAGGTAGGTCGGCTTGATGCCGGCACGCTGCGCGACCTGCCGCAGGGAGTAGCGGCGGTCGGCGGCGCGCAGCCGCTCGCGCGACCGGCGGAGGTGTTGGCCGAAGGTTGCTCGCATGTGTAGTAAATACTACACTTCCGGCGGGTGGAGTCAAGCCCGGTTCGTTGCGGCCAGGCCAAGTCCACCCACTCCCACGGCGTATGGTTAGGGGCAGCATTACTCCCCGACGCTATAAGAAGGAACGGCCCATGACCGCCAGCGAACCGACCCAGCACACCGGAGCCCCATCCGCCGTGGACCACACGTTCATTGTCGCCGGCTACTCCCTGCGCAAGGCCTTCCGGACGCTCAAACCCGCCTACCCCAAGCGCAAGGAAAAGTTCAACGCGACCGTCGTGTTCGGTGTGGAGCCCACCAAAGTCACGATCGGGCTGTGTGGTGCCATGGTGGGGATGCCCGCGCTGGCGTCGCACGGCTTCAACGCCGAAATACCGTTCCTGGATTACGAGCAGATCATGGCTGACCGGTACGAGCACGGGGCGATCGTGCCGTTTGTCTTTGGAGACGGACGGATCAAGGTGATGGGGATCGAGTCGCGCAAGCCGTCGATCCGAGTGGAGCCGTACCCCAGCCAGGCCGGTGGGCGCAAGGGACCCGGTGGCCGCCCGCTGTTTCCCAAGATTGCCGACCCCATGGACGGGCCCGTCGGCTTGCCGCTGCTGGCGACCTACGCCTACATCAAGCGCTACGGGCGGCACCCGGCACCCGACACCATCGAGCACGCGGATCGACAACTGGTATTGGAGACGATCCTGAGGGATGCAGACAAGCTGCTCAAACCGCTGGGCCTCGGTCGTCACGACATCGAGCGCCTGCTTGACGACAGGTTGGGCCTGGCAACGTAGATGAACTTCAAGCAGAAGCGAGCAACGTGCCGAGCGAAGTGGCAATCGACTGGCACATAGTCATCCGCCGGCCTCTGAGGCCGAGTACGGGCGGAGACTCACGTATCAACCGTGGCGGTTCAGCGATCAATTCGCTGCCCCACCTCGACCGCATCTACTATGATCCGTGCCGAATGACGAATCCCTGTTGCCTGGGAAACGGACTACATCATGAAGAAGCGCTGGTCTTCCGCGGACCGTATGCAACTCGCCGTACTCGCCATCGCCGCCCTCCTCGCCGGGGCGGCCGCTGGGGCCGAATTCGTGCCTGTCATGGACGGCCTGGTCGGCGACTGGGCCGACCGCAAGCCGATCG
>CAZTLX010000009.1:0-20378 GCA_964614575.1 uncultured Phycisphaeraceae bacterium
CGCCAGGGCGGTCGGGGGCACCAAGCCCGCACTGCTGCGGTGCTGCTCATGGGACCGCAGTTGATCACGATGCCCTCGCGGCGGCTCTCGAGGTGGGTTGGGTAAATCCCTTGGGTGAAGCCGCCCGATTCGCGTCCACAGCCCAGCAACGCATCCAGGCGTGGTCAGGCGTGGGCCATGCTATGCCTGTTTCGGCAGAACCGTCACGCGTCGGCCAGCATGTCTCATGCCGCGGGGACGAAGAGGGAATCGGCGCAGCGGCGTGCGTCGGCTTCGGCCTGGGCCAGTTCCCAGAAGCCGCGGGCGCTGTCGGGCAGGCGGTCGGCGTGCTCGTCGAACCAGTTCATCAGGTCGGCCCAGCGCACCGCGGCGCGGAAGGCCGGCTCGTCTCCCAGCAGCGTCAGCATGAACGCCGCGCCCAGCACCCGGTCGGCGAAGTCGCGGACCTGCGGGTCGATGAACAGCCCGTCGCCGGTTTGAGCTGCGGCGATCGCGCCCAAGGCCCGGTCGCGGGCCTGGGTCAGCAGCGGGTCGCCGGCGTAGAGGCGGTGCTCGGAGAGCACCCGGCTCAGGGCCGCGGCCACACAGGCCGTCGCCAGCACATCAACCGGTGCCCCACCCCCGGAAGCAGCTCCGCCCCCGGAAGCAGCCCCACCCCCGGAAGCAGCCCGGTCCTCATAAGCCTCATCCCCCGCGTCTGCGGCCCCCGCCACTTCGTCGCCGCCGTAGCCGCCGTCGGCCCGCTGCAGCTCCAGCAGGCGTGCGATCAGGCTCGGCTCAACGCCGTGGGGCCGTAGGTCAGTTCCGCCACGCGACGCAGCCCGAGGGCGACGGCCGCGGCTTCGGACGAGGACAGCCGCACCCGCAACGGCAGGGGCAGGCTCAGCCCGTTGGCCGCCACCTCGCGGACCAGGCGGTCGTGATCGGCGGTTTCCAGGGCCCGTTCGATGGTGTGAAGGCTCAGCATGGCGGGGTTTCCGGGTCAGGCGGCGTTTAGGTCGGGTTCCGTTAGGTTGCCCTATCATACCCCGAACGAACGGACGGTCAAGCCCGAGTTCGGGGGATGTTCGGATTTTTTTTGCGGCGCGGCGTAAGGGGGGTGGAGGTCCCGGACCCGGCCGGCACCGCCATGGAAAAGCCCAGCCTGTGTATGCTGGGCTTGGTCGCATGAGCCCCGTGAACCACCCGCCGGCTACCCCCCGCGACGCTTCGGCCCGGGGAGGGGCTGCGCAGCGGCGGGTCTGGGTGGGTTATTCACAGCGCCACGTGTCGGGTTAGAGCGGGCCGTTACCCCTCGTTGTCCTGAGCGGTGTCGTCGCGGTATCCCGTGCGCTGCTTAACCCGTTCCAGCGCGAGCGGGTTTTGCGTGTCGGGCGACAGCAGGGAGAGGCCCAGGTCGAAGCGGGTCGCTGCATCGCCCGCGACGCGCTCAAACTGCGAACGCGTGACGGGGTCGAATTCACCCAGTTCCAGGATCGCCAGCTTGAACTGCGGGGCCACGGCCGAGGCCACGATCCGCTCGCCGGGGTCGATCTGCGACAGCTCGCCCCGTTGGCTGAGGGTGGTGGCCAGATCGAAGGCCTTGTCGATCAGTTCGCGGTCGCGACCCACACCGGCGATGTCCGGCACCATCTGCTCGCGCCCCGCGCCGCCGCGGCGCTTGGCGACCGGGCCGAAGTTGCCCGGTTCCAACCCCAGTTCTTCGGCGACGCTGTCCAGCCCCATCGTCCGGGCCTTGCCTTCCCAGAACGCGACGTCCTCGGCCAGCTTCTCGTAGGCCGCGAGCAACTGCAAGTCTTCCACGATCCGCTCACGAACCGTGGCCAACTCCCGCGGCTCGTCAGACGGCTCGGCGGCGGTGAGGCGGAACAGATACATCGACCCGTCGGGGCCGATCATCGGCTGGCTGACCAGGCCCTGCTGGAGGCGGAAGCTCGCGGCCAGGTTATCCAGTGCCGGGTCAAAGGCGCGGGCGCTGAGCGCATAATCGGCGAACGGCGTGAACTGCGATGCCGCCTCCACCCGCGCCTCGCCCAGGCCCGGCAGCGTCTCCAGGTCGTCCGCGTTCACCCAATTCTCCGTCCGCCGCTCAACACGCACCGTGAGGCCAAACTGCTCGCTTAGGGCCGTGGCGATCTGCGTCAGGCTCGGCGGCTCGTAGCCCTCGGGGATCGCTTTGTAACGGCGGTCCTCCGGGTCATCCGTCAGGGCGCGCTCGGCGTCGGTGATCCGCCCCTGCGCCGCCCGGATGATCTGGCGCACCTTCTCCCGTGCCTTGCGTTGCCGCAGTTCCTCCATCACGTCATTGCGCACGTCGAGGAAGGTGGCCTGCTTCGGCTCGGCGTCGGGGCCGGGCGGCATCATGTACCGGGCCTTGTTCGCCTCGTATTCCGCCAGCGCCTCGGTGTTGCTCACCGTGACGGTGTCCAGCACCGCGTCGTAAGGCACGGAGAGGTAAACCAGCTTCACCCGATCGGGGATGCGATACCCGAAGCCGTAAGGCTCGCTCTCACCCGGCGGCAGTGATTTGTACTTCTCGAAGTGGGCGGCGATCTGTTCGTCGGTCGGCTCGGGGGCTTGATCCAGGAACTGCTGCGCGGGGATCAGCAGCAGCCGCCCGGAGACCTGCGCCCGCTGGTCCTGAAAGGCCGCACGCAGGACCGGCTGGCTCAGGCGCTGCGCGCCGAGGACCGTGCGCAGCTCGATCTGCTGCGCCATCATCATGAACAGTTGAGCCTGCATGTAGTTTTCGGCCTGCTGGGCCGCGTTCATGTAACCGAACACCTGTTGCAGCGCCTGCAGCCGTTGCAGGCCCGGCGAGGTGATGGTCAGCGCGGTCTGCCCGGTGTCGGCGACGATGCGCGGCTCAAAGGCGCGGGCCCGCATCAGGTCGCGGTACTGCTCGATCATCAGCCAGTCGCCCACCGCCGCACGGATGAAGCCGGGCGAGGCGCCGAACCCCTGGGCCAGCTCCTCCACCTGCGCATCATCCATGCCCATCATCGCCAGGGCGTTGGCGATCTCGGTGCTCGAAGCGCCCAGGCCCATCGCCCGCGCCTCGCGCTTGATCAGCAGCCAGTGCAGGTTGCGGTCGGCCGGGTCGCTGAGGGTGTTGACGAGCATGGCGATCGGCCGCAGCCCGCGCTCGTAGAGCTGGAGCTGCGCCTCGGCCGCCTGCAGGTCGCGGACGGTCAGTTTCTGGCCATCGACCGTGCCGACCACCCGCTTCATCGGGTCGGGCATGAAGATCGACATGACCGGCTGAATGAGGAACGCGATCATCAGCACGACACAGCCGACGACGAGGATGATCTTGTTGTACTTGCGGAAGAACTTGAGCAACGCAGGCGCTCCAACGGGGGAGGATTGATCCCACCCGCAAAGGCCCCGTCGAGCGGGGGCCACCTTTGCCAGGGGCAGGGGGAACGCAGCAGTATAACGCCAATCGTGCGCCGGTCCGGCGCGTGCCTCGGTCGGCTTCGGCGCATCGGTGTGCGGGGGCCGGCCACCGAACCGGCGAGTTTCACCCCTTCAGATGCTTCGCGAAGAACACCAGCGTCCGCTCCCAGGCGAGGTCGGCTTTGGCCTGGTCGTAGCGGGCGGTCGAGTCGTTGTGGAAGCCGTGCTGGGCGCCCTCGTACAGGTGCATCGTGTAATCCGCCTCCGCGGCCTTGAGGTCTTGCTCGTACTCGGGCCAGGTCTCGTTGACGCGGGTGTCCAGCTCGGCGAGCTGGATCAGCAGCGGGCCCCGGATGTTGTTGCGGAGTTCTTTCGCCGCCGGGGTGCCGTAGAAAGGCACGCCCGCGTCAAGCGTCTCGGGCACGACCGCGGCCAGCAGGTTCACGATGTACCCGCCGAAGCAGAAGCCCACCGCCCCCAGCCTGCCGTTGCACGCCTCGTGGGACTTGAGGAACTTGGCCGCGGCGATAAAGTCCTGCTCGATCTTGCCGCGGTCCATGCCGCTCTGCATCGCCCGGCCCTCATCATCGTTGCCCGGGTAGCCGCCCCGCGGGTGAAGCGCATCGGGCGCGAACGCGACATAGCCCGCCTTGGCCAGCCGCCGCGCCACGTCTTTGATATACGGATTCAGCCCGCGGTTCTCGTGAACCACCAGCACCGCCGGCCCTTTGCCCTCCAACTCGGTCGGCACCACCAGATATCCCCGGCACTCGCCGTGGCCGTCAGGAGACTCGAACGCCGTGTAACGCGCCTTGATGTCCGGGTCGTTGAACGACACCTGCTCGGCCCGGGCGTAGGCGGGCATGAGCGCCGAGAGCAGCGTGCCCATCGTCAGCCCCGCGGCGGTGAGGGTGCCCAGCCGGGCGAGAAACGTCCGCCGATCGATCAGGCCGTGGGCGTATTCGTCGTACCAGTCGAACGCCTCCTGGGGGATGGGCAGGGGGGAGGAAGCGGGTTCGGCGGGGTGATGGGCCATGGGTTGGCGCCTTTCCGGAGGTCGGTTCGGGCCTGTGACTTGGCGAAGCGATGAGCGGCGTTGCGGGCGCGTGTTTAGTTGGCGCTCAGCAGCGTGACGGGGCTGGCGTCGAAGTCGAAGCCCTGGGGGCTGAGGATGAAGCCGACGACGGTTTCGGAGTTGATCTCGTCGTAATCGACCACGCCGCGGAGGACCCAGCGCGGCAGCTCGCGGTCGAGGGTGAGGCTGATGTTGCGGGACTCGCTCTCGGCAAAGTCGAGGCTGTGGACGAATCCGAGGCGGTACTTGGTGGTCAGGTCGTAGTCGAAGCCGTAGGTCAGGATGCGCGAGTCGAGCACATCGACCTCGTGGTAGGTCACGAAGGAGCGCAGGCGGGGGGAGTGGTCGAGGGAGATGCCCATGCGCCACTGGGCGGTCTGGCTGTCTTCGAGGTTGTAGGTCAGGTCACCCATGACGCCGAGCGTGTCGGTGACCATCCAGAGCATCTCGGTATAGAAGTGGTCGCCGCCCAGCGCATATTCGGGGCGGTATTCATAAAAGCGGGGGACGTCGGCGTCGGTGTCGGCATCGTCGGAGCGCAGGATCAGATCGGTGCGCACGCGCAACCAATCGACGCTGCGCCAGCGGCCGGGGCCGCCGCGCTTGGTCTGGAGCGTGTTGGTCATGCCGATGCGGAGGCCACCGCCCTCGGAGAGGCCTTCGACCTCGGGGTCGAAGACGGGCAGGGCGTCGGGGTCGATCGTCGAGCCGTACCAGAACAGGTCGGCGTGGGGTTCGAGGATGTGGCGTACCTGATTGACGTCGAGCAGCGAATTGCTGAACTGGTCGAAGGTGCGGACGAACTCGGTGCTGGTGCGGACGCCGCCGCCGCCCTGGAAGCGGACGTTGTCCTGGTTGCCTTGGCCGTTGAAGTCGCCGAAGTCCGAGTCCCACGCGGTGATGCGTCCGACGGCGTAGGGGGTGATATCGAGCGGGCCGAAGTCCAGCGGCAGGGTGATCTCGTGCCGGCTGTCGCCGCGGGCGATCCAGTCGGAGGGCAGGCCCGCGGCGTCGGCGGCGTCATCGAAGGCCGTGGTGTTCGGGATGCCGAAGAACCGCAGCGAATCGGCGTTGGTGAAGCCTCGGTCCGCCGGGGAGTCCTCGCCCACCAGCAGCTTCACCGCGCCGATGCGGTTCTCGGTGTACCAGTTGACCACGCCGTCGAGCAGCGGCGTGCCCTGGCGGAAGTAGCGCAGCTCCGGCGCGCGGGCGACGGTGTACCCGGGCGACTGCAGCGTGGTGAGCTGCGGGACAAAGTTGTTCACGTCGTAGCGGGCGTAGAGGTCCAGCGCCCACTCGTTCTCCTGCTTCTTGAGATAGACCGAGGTCTCGTAATCTTTCGCGGCGTGGGCCTCGGAGCGGAAGAACTCTTCGAGGAAGGTTTCGTCGGAGACGTAAGCGCCTTCAAGCGTCAGCTCGACGCCGAAGTCGAGGTACTGGCGGTGCTGGAGCTGGAAGAAGCCGCGTTGCTCGTTGTCCTGCTCGATGTCGTCGCGGTCGCCGATCTCGTCGGTGCCGTCGTCGAGGGGCAGGAAGTAGCCGCGGGTGTTGCCGAAGAAGGTGGGCAGGTTGTATTCGAGTTCGAGGCCGAGGGCCGGGCCGCGCTCGCCGCGGTAATCGATATCGCCGTAGAGCTCGACGCCTTCGGGGGCCTGGCGTCCGCTCAGGGCGTAGAGGTCCCAGCGGGTCTGCACGCGCGGGCCGTCGTTGTCCACGCCGACGCTGATGCGCTTGAGCGGGACCTGCCCCGGCGCGGCCTTGAGCTTGGGCAGCGGGAGGAACGGGTGCTCGTACCACTGCAGCGACGGCTTCTCCGCGGTGACGAGGTTGCGCGCCAGGCCATTGGCACCCGGCCGACGATCGACGGTCATGCGCTGCGCCCCGATCGCGAAGTGCGGCTCGGCGAACTCGCTGGTGGTGAACCGCGCGTTGCGCGCCTCGAACGTGTCGGCCGAGGTCTGCCGCAGCACATCCGCCCGAACATACAGCGGCACCTCGCGCTTCACGTCGTCGGTGTAGAGCACCGCTTCGAGCAGCACCGCCTTGTTGAGCGCGATGTCGTAATAGACACGCGGGGCACGGACGGTGTAGGTGCCGTCGGTGATGATCGCGTGGTCTTCCAGATACACGCCCGACACCGCGCTGGCCGCCATCTCGCGCCCGACCGCCGCGGCGTCGGCCTTCTGCTCGTCCTCGGCCATGAAGATCAGCACCCGCTGCGCAACCAGGGACACCGTGCGGTCCTGATCGTAGTCGGTGTAGAACACCTGCACGTTGCCGATGAGCATCAGCGCCGCGTCACGCTCGGCGTTCGCCTGCTCGTACACGACGCGGTCGGCGTTGAAGCGCACCACGCCGCGCGTCGGCAGGATGCCCGACGGCGCATCGCGCGGGCTCTCGCGGTCTTCCGGTCGCACCGCCACGCCCTCTCCGCCGGGCTCGGTCGGCTCAACGATCTGCACCTCGCCCACGCGGTTGTCCCGGTCGATCGCCTCCCGCCGAGCCATGCGCACCGCGTCTTCGCTCGGGTCATATTGCGGCAGATCGCCCGGCACGATCAGCGGCGTCGCCATCGCCAGTTGGTGGCGCTGCACACGGCCGGCGGCCTCGTCCACGAGCGCATCGTCGGGGGCCGCTTCCACCGCGTCGAGCAGGTCGGTTTCGATCGCCAGGTCGCCGGTCGTCGCTGCGGTCACCAGCAGCCGTTTGGCCTCGGCGTGGACGGTCGCGCCGTTGCGGCGTGAGGAGGCCTCGTCGAAATAGACCGACAGGTGATACACGGTGCGCCCGGGCAGCGCCTCGGGATCGACCCGCACGACCGCACGCTGGGCACGGAAGCGGTAGAGGCCCAGGTCGAACTCGGCGTCGCCTTCGAGCAGCATGAAGCGCGCCTCGGCCTGCCGCCAGACGGTGGCCTTGCGGCCGCGGAAGACCGCGTCGGCGGAAACGACGGGGCTGGTCAGCGGGCTGGCGGTGGTGGGCGGGGGAGCGTTTTCCTCGGCGGCGAGGGTGCCGGGCAACAGGTGCAGCAAGAGCGCGGCCCCCAGCGCGAGCGGCAGCATGGCGGGAGCGGGTTGCCGGCGTCGATCGCGGAAGCACATAAGCGTTAGCCGAGGTGAAGGTTGCCCGCGGCAATCCGTGCCGCATCGGCCCGGAATATAGCCGGGGGGCGACGGGGGGTAAAACGCGCGGTGGGCTGGGGACGCCGTCGGGGCCCGGCGGGCAAGCGTGTCTCGCAGTGAGTGGATGCCGAGGCGCGGAGAGACGGACAAAGCGGGCGCGTTGTATCCACCGCGCATGCCGCGCCTCCGCGTCCGCCGTGATGAGGTTTGATCAGCCCGGGCCTGCTGATCAGCCCGCGGCGAGCGAGGGCGTTCGAGAAGGCTTGCTCGCTGGGGCGGGGGCCACCCCCGCGCGGGGCTTGGGCGGGTCGACGCCGAGCACCACGATCTGCCAGACATCGATCGTGCTGTTCTTGAAGCGGTAGCGGATGTGCAGGTCGAGGCCTTGGAGGCACTCTTCGAGCGACAGGTCGCTGCGCCAGCCGATCTTCACGAACATCGGGTTGAAGACGGTCTCCAGCCAGGCGATGAAACGGTTGGTGGAGCGGAAGTGGTTGAGCAGGATGATCGAGCCGCCGGGCTTGACCAGCCGCTGGGCCCATTGCATGAGGCGGTTGGGTTCGGAGACGACGCTGACGGTGTGGGCGATGAGGATGTGGTCGAAGCTGGCATCGGCAAACGGCGGGTGCATCGCGTCGCCCTGGATGAGCTGGACGTGGCCGAGGCCGTCCTGCTCGCACTTGTGCTGTGCCTTGCTGAGCATCCCGGCGGAGAGGTCCATGCCGACGACACGGACATCGTGGGGGTAGCGGGGCAGGGTCATGCCGGTGCCCACGCCCAGGTCCAGCACGCGGTCGCCGGGCGAGAGGCGCAGCTCGTCCATCGCCCGCAGGTGCCGGGAATGCACCAGCCGGCCAAATGTGGCGTCGTAGAAGCGCGACCACAGGTCGTAGAGCTTCCCCGTCGCCGGCTCACTCATCTTGTTCAGGTCACCCATGATGGCGAACTATCATATCAGCGCCGATGGCGGCGGCCATCGGATTCCCCCCGCGTGCCGAACGGTTAAACTGGCCCGGCTATGAAACTGACCCTCAACGGCGAAGCCCACCAGACCCAGGCCAAAAACGTCTCCGCCCTGATCGCGGAGCTCGGCCTGGCCGGTCAGGCCGTGGCCGTGGAAATCAACCAGCAGGTGGTGCCCAAGAAGCGTCACGACCAGACCAACCTCAACGACGGCGACAAGATCGAACTGGTCACCCTCGTCGGGGGAGGGTGAGGGATGTGCGAGGGGCGATGTGCGATCGGCGATGTATAAAGTCAGCCCGTGGAGATTGCCCCCCCATCGCCCATCAAACATCGAACATCGAACATCGCAGATCGAACATTGAAGATCATGACCACCGCCCCCCCCGACACCGCTCTGGACACCCGCCTCACCGTCGCCGGCCGCACGCTCGGCTCGCGCCTGATCGTCGGGACCGGCAAGTACCAGACCTACCCGCTCATGCAGCAGGCGCTCGACGCGTCGGGCTGTGATGTCGTCACCGTCGCGGTGCGGCGCGAACGGCTGATCGACGCCGAGGGCAAGAGCCTGCTCGATTACCTCGACACCTCGCGCTACACCATCCTGCCCAACACCGCCGGGTGCTTCACCGCCCAGGACGCGGTGCGCGTCGCCCGGCTGGGGCGGGAGCTGCTCGATCAACTCGACAACCCCGGCAAGGACTGGGTCAAGCTCGAAGTCCTCAACGACAAGAAGACGCTGCTGCCCGACCCGCAGGGCACGCTGGAGGCGACGAAGCAGCTCGTGGCCGATGGTTTTGCGGTGCTGTGTTATACGAGCGACGACCCGGTGATGGCGGCGAAGATCAAGGACGCCGGCGCGGCCGCGGTCATGCCCGCCGGCTCGCCGATCGGCAGCGGCCAGGGCGTGCTCAACCCCAACAACATCCGCATCATCCTGGAGATGCTCAAGGAAGGCGACGCGGAGTATCCGGTCATCGTCGACGCCGGCGTCGGCACCGCCAGCGACGTGACCATCGCGATGGAGCTGGGGGCCGACGGCGTGCTGCTCAACACCGGCATCGCCCACGCGAAAGACTGCGTGAAGATGGCCCACGCGATGCGCCACGCCCTGCACGCCGGCCGCCTGTCCTACCTCGCCGGCCGCATCCCCAAAAAGCTCTACGCCACCGCGAGTTCCCCGTGGTCCGGCGTGATCAGCTACATCCCGGGGGAGTGAGTGGGTTACAATCAGCCTATGGTTTCGCTACTCGAACAACATCGCTCGCAGATCGAGGCGCTGTGCCGCGAGCATCATGTCGTCCGGCTGGATGTGTTCGGTTCAGCGGCGACCGGTGCCTTTGATGCCGAACGCTCGGATGTGGACCTGCTGGTGGAGTTTGCCGATCCCATGCCGACCCGCCGCTTCCGGGCCTACTTCGCGCTCAAGGGCGCGCTGGAGGATTTATTCGGCCGACCGGTGGACCTGATCGAACCCGGCGGCATCCGCAACAAGTACTATCGGCGGGGCATCGAAGAAACCCGGGAACGTCTCTATGCCGCGTAGCATCGCCGCGTATCTGGCGGACATTGTCGATGCGTGCGAGCACATCCTCGAAGCGGCCGCCCCGCAGACGCTCGAAGCCTATCAGGCATCGAAGACCCTGCGCCGGGCGGTGGAGCGCGATTTTCAGATCATCGGCTTCCGCCACATCCTCGTACACGAGTATTTCAACCTCGACGACCGTACCGTCTGGGACACGATCATCTATGATGTGCGTCCGTTGCGCGACTTGATCGCAGAGATGTTGACCCACGCGGATGGGGGCGATCCTCACGAATCATCCGAAACCGCAACTGATCCGCCCCCCATCGATTGAAGCCTATCCCCATGATCCGAACCACCCTCATCGTCAGCGGCATCCTCATCCTCGCCGGCGTCGGCTTCTTCGTCGGCATCGGCGTCACACAAGACGAGTGGCAGGTCACCGCGCTGATCCCCGCGTTCGCCGGCGTGCTGTTGGCCATTCTCGCGGGCGTCGCGAGCCTCGGCCGCGTCGCCAATATCATCGCGATGCACCTGGCGATGCTTTTCGCGCTGGTGGGCATCGCGGGCTCGGCGATGGGTGTGCCCAAGCTCATCACGCTGCTGAGCACCGGCGAGAGCGAGCGCGGCCTGGCGCCGGTGCTCCAGTCCGTCATGGCGGTGGTGCTGCTGGTGTACCTGATCCTGGGCATCCGCAGCTTCATCGCCGCGCGGCGTGCGACTAAGCCGGGCGAGGCCTCGGAACAGAACGCCGCCTGACTCACCGCTTCTCTTGACGAAAGGACCCGCCGTGGCCAAACGCAAGATCACCAAAGAACACCTGCGCCTGGTCGGCCTGGCGCTGACGGCGATCGTGCTGCTGATCATCTTCGCCCAGAACCTGGATCAGCAGACCGTGCAGATCCTTTTTCTGAAGATGACCATGCCCCTGGCCGTGATGCTCATCGGCACGACGCTCCTCGGCTACCTCATCGGCCTGCTGAGCGCGGGGGTGCTGGGGCGACGCAAGCGGAAGGGCCATGCAGGCACGAGAACCGAAGCGACCGTGTAAAGCAGCGCGTGGTGTGCTTGTATAACTGCGAAGCCGCGAAGATGGCGAAGCGCGCGAAGCGATGCTTGTTTTCTCGACTTCTGAATCCTCGCAAACTTCGCTTTCTTTGCGCCGTCGCGGTGAAAAGATCAACGCTTGTGATTGAGGGATCTTCAGAAGTCTCGTAACCGTCACTCCCCCGCGACCGCGTGGCGCAGCACGTCCGTCACGCCGATGCGGTCCACCTCCAATTTGGCCTGCGTGTCGATCGGCTCGAACTCGCCCAGCGGCGGCGTTGTTTGCAGGTCGGTCTTGCCGGTGGCGCGGGCCAGGCCCAGCGAGCCGTCGCCGGTGACGGTGATGACCCACCTCCCCTCGGCCAACCTCCGCGACACCGTCTTGCCCACATCCACCCGCGGCGAGTCCCAATCGATCTGCGCTAAACTCGGCTCAACCACCACCCCCTTTTCCGGGGGCGTGCGGTCGTTGAACACCCGGCGGATCCACAGCCGACCATCGAACGCGAGGTACTCCACGTAGATCTCGCTGTCGGCGGGGAAGGGCGTGGCGATGCGCTTCAGCTCGCCCTCCGCGGTGCGGATCACCACGCAGACCTCGTTGCCCTCGACCAGCAGCTCCGTCACCGCCGTCTTGCGGATGGCGGTGTTGTAGCGGTCGCGGAGGGTTTCGTAGTCGTCGCTCAGTTGCGTGAGGCGTTGCTTGTAAACATCGGCGGTCATGTCCGAGCGGACCATGCGATACCCGCCGACCACCCCGAGGGCGACAACGAGCACGAACGCGGCGGCGGCGAGTTTGTTGATCATGGCTTCATCCAGCAAAGCGGATATCTTGAACCGCGAAGGTGCCAAGGCGCCAGGCAAGGCAGGTTTCACCACAGATTTCACAGATGGCGCAGATGCCAAGACGGGTCTGTCAGAAAAGACACGCAAGGAAAGTGCTTTGCTTTTGTGCTTTACTGACTCATCAAAATCTGCGCCATCTGTGAAATCTGTGGTTAACTGCGGTTTGGAGGTTCATTCGTTCCGGAGTGTTATCGGTCATCCGGGCGGGGGGTTCCACAGAAAGCGTAGAATCGTGGCATGTCCCGGTCCAAGCGCAACATGGTGATGCTGGTGGTCGGGCTGCTGATCGGCGGCCTGCTGGCGCTGCCGGTGATGCGGCAGGTGCATGACTGGCGGGTCGCCCGGCAGATGGCGCGGCAAGACGCCTTGATCCGGGAGCACGCCGCCGCGGCCGCCCTGCCTTACGAGTTGGTGCGGGCGGTGGTGGAGGTCGAGAGCGGGGGCGACCCGCGGGCCGAGTCGGAGCTGGGGGCCCGGGGCCTGATGCAGGTGATGCCGCTGACCGAGCAGGATGTCCTCCAACGCAACCCGGATTTAGCGATCCGGGGCACTTCCGGGGGCACTTCCGGGGGCGGGGCCGGGGACCTGTTCGACCCGGATTACAACCTCACGATCGGCACGACCTACCTGCGTCACTTGCTCGACCGGTTTGGGGGCGACCGCACGCTGGCCCTGGCCGCGTATCACATGGGCCCGACGCGGGTGGCCCGGATCCGGAAAAAGGCCCCGGGCCTGACGCCGACGCAGTTGGTGGAGCGTCACGGGGGGCCCAAGACGCGGGCCTATGTGCCGATGGTGCTGCGGCGCAGTGACGAGCTGGCGGCCGAGGGGTCGAAGACCGGGGGTTGACCGCGTCGAAGGTCTTTTGGGGCCTGTGGCGGTGAAGGGTTAAGGCTTGGTTGGGGTTAGGGGCGGTGTGGTCTATAATGCGGGCCGTCTATCGGGGCCGTGCCCCGGACGATTATTTGCCATCGCGCGGGTACCTGAAGAAGTCCCCGCAACATCCCGAACCGACCCGAGGCTTATTTTGCAGGGACGCAGATCAGGCCAACGATTGCCGGGGCGTGTCCGAGTCGGTCGAAAGATGGCTCACCCGATGCCCCTCCCGGAAACATTGCGTCGATGAAGATCGACCCACGCTTTATTCAGGACAGCGGGACCGCCATCTTCACCGGCAACGAGTTGCTGGTGAAGGGGGCGCTGGAAACCGAAGGCGGGGTCCACCTGCTCACCGGCTATCCCGGCTCGCCGATCGCGCCGTTCTTCGACACCCTCGAAGCGATCGCGCCGCTGCTGGATCAGCACGGCGTGTGCGCCAAGATGGCCAACAACGAGGCCCTCTCGGTCGCGATGGTCAACGGCTCCCAGATGGCCGGCTGCCGGGCCATCACCGCCATGAAGTCCGTCGGCCTGCACGTCGCCTCCGACGCGCTGGCCTTGGGCGTGCTGGGAGGGACCAACGGCGACTCGGGCGGGCTGATCATCACCGGCGACGACCCGTGGTCCGACTCGACGCAGGTCCCCGCCGACTCGCGCTTCTTAGCCGAGCACTGCCGCCTGCCGATCGTCGAGCCGTCCTGCCCGCAGGAGGTCAAGGACTGGGTCGATCTGTCGTTCAAGCTCGGGCAGGCGGGGGGCATCTATATCGGTTATCTGGTGACGGTGACCCTGGCCGACGGCGGCGGGACGGTGCGCTGTAAGCCGAACCATTGGCCGAAGGTCAACGAGAAACAGAAGAAGGCGCTGTCTTACACGCGCGACATCGAGCCGAACCTCGAAGAGAAGGTTCTGCTGCCGCCGCGCACCTGGCGGCGGGAGATCGGGCTGGAGGATCAGTTCACGCGCCTCAAGGCCGCGGCCCGCAAGCTGGGGCTCAACCGCATCCTGCACGGGCCGGGGAAGGACGAGGTCGTCCCGATGGGCCTGGTCGCGGGCGGCTCGGCGTTCGGCTACCTCCAGCACGCGCTCTACGAGATGGGCCTGACCGGCAAGCTGCCCATCCTCAAGCTGGGCATGACGTATCCGCTCGACGAGAAGATCGTTATCGATTTCGCCCGCCGGTGCGAGCAGATCATCGTCATCGAGGAACGCCGCAGCTTCGTCGAGCGGCAGATCATCGAGGCCCTCAGCCCGCTGCGCCAGGCCGGTGAGCTGAGCACGCAGGTCTTCGGCAAGGCGTTCCCCAAGCCGCACCCCGGCATCCCCGCCACCCGCGGGCTCAACCCTTCGATCCTCATCGAGCGCCTCACCCCGCTCATCCAGAACCACCCGACCCTCCCCATCGAGCTGACCAACGGCCACCTCACCGAGAAGCTCGAAGCGCTGCGCGAGACGGCCAACTACCAGGTCGATCTGCCCGTCCGCACCCCCGCCTTCTGCCCCGGATGCCCCCACCGCGACAGCTCCTCGGCCCTGCTGGACCTGCGCAAGGACCTGCTCGACGCCGACTACATGCTCGCCCAGCACAACCGCAAGCCGGTCGATCTGGTCTCGCACGGCGACACCGGCTGCTACACCATGCTCATGTTCGAGCCCAACAAGCCGCTGATGCACAACTACAGCGGCATGGGCCTGGGCGGCGCGACCGGCGCGGGCGTCGACCCGTTCATCGACAACAAGCAGCTCGTGTTCATGGGCGACGGCACGTTCTTCCACTCCGGCCAGACCGCCATCGGCCAGTCGATCTACAACGGCCAGGACATCACCTACATCATCCTCGAGAACAAGACCACGGCGATGACGGGCCACCAGACCCACGCCGGGCTCGGCCTGGACCTGATGGGCCGCAAGACCACCGCCATCGATATCGAGCAGGCGGTGCTGGGCATGATCCCCAAGCAGGTGAAGAAGGACGTCCGCGTCGTGCGGATCAATCCCGCCGACCGCGACCGTTACCGAAAGCTGCTGGAGCAGACGATCCTGGCCGACGGCGTGAAGATCGTGATCGCCGACAAGGAGTGCGGCATCACCTACCACCGCCGCATCAAACGCGCGGACGTCAAGCAGATCAACGAGCTGGGCTACCTGCCGAAGAAGACGCACATGAACGTCGCGACCGATGTCTGCGAGTTCTGCCTCGAATGCACCACGCAGACCGGCTGCCCCGGCCTCAAGATCACCGACACGGACTACGGCCCGAAGATCCAGACCGACATGTCCTGGTGCGTCAACGACGGCGCCTGCCACCGCATCGGTGCGTGCCCCTCCTTTGAAGAGGTCACGGTGCTGCGCCAGCAGGCGCCGCGCATGGGCGATGAGCACGTCAACCTCGACGACCTGCCCGACCCGCCGCGGCCGGTCCACGCCGACGAAGACACCTGGCGCTGCTACCTCGCGGGCGTCGGGGGGATGGGCATCGGCCTGTGTACCGCGATCCTCGTCTCCGCCGGGCACGAGATGGGCTACCACGTCCAGTTCCTCGACAAGAAGGGCCTGGCCATCCGCAACGGCGGGGTGTTCAGCCAACTCGTGTACACCCGCAACGGCGCGGCCGATGACGACGACGACACCATCGGCTCGCCCACCACGCCGCTGATCCCCTACGGCAAGGCGGACCTGCTGCTGGGCGTCGATCTGCTCGAGGCCTGCCGCGGCATCGACCCGTCCCTGCCCTACCGCGTCGCCTCGCCCAAGCGCACCGCCGCCGTGATCAACACCGCCAAGACGCCGACCATCCTCACCCTCATGGGCAAGGACGACTTCGACATCGACAGCATCGAGAAGACCCTGCGCCGCTACACCCGCGGCGACCAGTACTTCGCCTTCAACGTCGGCGACCTCTGCGAGCGCGTCCTCGACACCAAGCTCTTTGCCAACATCATGATGCTCGGCATCGCCTTCCAGAAGGGGCTGATCCCGCTGCGGCAGGAAGCAATCGAGAACGCGGTCCGCAAGATCACCGGCCGCAACGCCGAACGCAACCTCCGGGCCTTCAACATCGGCCGCAAGATCGCCGTCAAGCCCCAGCTCTTCGTTGTCGAGCCCCAGCACGAGTACGAGACGGCCCGGCAGGCGCTGCGGCGCAAGACCAACCTCATCGAGGCGTGGTACGGCAGCGAATGGGTCGGCCGCGTCTTCGACCGCAACAAGGGCCCACGCCTCGCCCGGCAGTACCGCGTCCTGATGCGCAAGACCTTCCGCGCGACGCGCGGCCTGCGTGTCGATGACCAGCTCATGCGCGACGTCATCATCCGCGCCTACGACTGCCTGGTCTGGGGCGGCATGGAATACGCCGAGGCCTACTGCAAACGACTCGTCGAGGTCTTCCACAAGGACCACCCGGAGTTCGGCTACGCCGCGACAAGGGCCGTGGTCCAGAACCTCGCCAAGGTCATGCTCATCAAGGACGAGGTGTACGTCTCGGCGATGCTCACCAGCCCCGAGAAGTACCGCCGCGACCGCCGACGCTACAACGTCAACCCCGAGCGCGGCGACCGCATCAAGTACCTGCACCACAACAAGCCCGAGTTCGACCTCTTCGGCCGCAAGATCCGCTTCGAGTTCAAAGCCCGCGACTGGCAGCTTCGGCTCATGTCCTCCTGCGGGTTCCTCCGCGGCCTGCTGCCCAAGTGGCACGCGAAGGAAAAAGCCTACCGCGACTGGTACCTGGGTATCGTCGATCGCTTCGAGTACGACGGCCCGCGCGACTACCAGCGCTGGGTCGCCATCCTCGCGACCCCCGCCAACGTGACGGGCTTCCGCGAGGTGCGCTACCCCAAGCAGGACGCCGCGAAGAAAAAAGCCGAGGAACTGCTCGGCCAGGACCCCGACACCTTCGTGCCCCCGGCCCCCGGCAAACCCAAAGACGGCCGCATCGACGTCGAGCTACCGGTGCTGACGATCAACTCGGCGTGAAGCCTCGCGCCGCGCCGTAGCGCACGGGTCATCTCACGGAGTCACGGAGTGCGCGGAGCAAGCGGAGAACAAGGCCGGGTTAACCACAGATTGCGCAGATGACGCAGATTCCTGTGGCTGACTCGCCTTCATATCTGTGTCGTCTGCGCAATCTGTGGTTCACAGCATTCCCCTGCGCGACTCAGCGTGCTCCGCGATCGTTGTTTTCGTCTCAAACGATCCGTTGTGTCATCAGCGCGATGAGTTTGCGGTCCCAGCGCAGCACGAAGATGGTGTAGGTCGTCGCGCCGCCTCCACGCAGCTCGGCCTGCACGCGGTCGGGGTCCACGGCCTTGCCGCGGGTCTTGACCTCGACGATGCCGGCGTCGTGGTCGGCCAGCCAGCGCTTGACTTTCTTCGCCTGCCAGGGCATCTCGGCGAGCAGCTCGAAGGCGGTGAGCCACGGCGACGCAACCAACTGCGGCCCGGTGAGCAGCCCGAGCTGGGGGTGGGGCATCGTGAGGCCGAGCGGGGCGGCGACTTGTTCGAGCAGGCCGCTGCGTTCGACCGCGGGGTCGAGGGTGTAGAGGTATGGCGCGAACGGGCCAAGCGCGGGCAGGGCGGGGGAGCCTTGCAGTGTGTGCGTCGCGTCGTCGGTGATCAGCGTCGCGCGGCGCTCGACCCTAGCAAGTGGGCCGATCCAGAGCACGGCCTGCACCAGCCGACCGTTCTCGCTGATGAACTCCACTTCGCCGCCGGGCAACACCCCGGCCAGCGCCGCCAGGTCCACCGCCGGGCTGAGTTTCACGCCGCCGCCTGCCGCGCGATCAAGCAGCCTCGCGACTGTTTCCGGGGGCGGCACGGTGTCTGCCAGCTTGAACGTGCGGCCGCGGTCGTTGCGGCGCGCGGGGTCGAGGTGGATGAACGCGTCGGCGATATCGATCGTCTCGACGTCGGCACACGCCGTCGAGCAGCCGGCATTGCACCCCGCCATCCACGCCCGCACCGGGTCGCGGTCCACCGCCAGCACGTCCAGCCCCGCGAAGCGAAAACCCATCGCGTCGCCCCCGATGCCGCAGCACAGGTCGATCACCGACCGCGCCCCCGCGTCACGAAACCGCGCCGCCTTGTGCTTCGCGACGCGCAGCGAACTCGCCTGCTCCACGCCCGGCGGATCGGCCAGCAGGATCGAGGCGTGCTCGGGGAACTTGACCCGGGCTTTGCGCTGGGCCTCGGCCAGTTGCAGCGCGACCGTGACCTCCTCGACGGGCCATCGCTCGCGCAGCCGGGCGATTTGATTGGCCGCGGTGGGGTCGGTGTCGGCCGCCGCCTCGCGCAGCGCGGCACAAGCGGGGGACGCGACGCGATGCCAGGTGGTCAAGTCAGCCTGCACGCGATGCAGCATAGCCGGGCGATGGCGGGGGTGTGGTGGGCACCCTTGCGTCCCAGGCGTTTTTCATCGTGGAGAACGCCCAGACGCTGAGGAGCAGAGACGCACGGGAGGACATGCGATGAGGTATTCGAATCAATGTCAAGCAGGTTAAACCGCCAAGACGCCGAGCGCGCCAAGTCAAGACATTGTTCAGTCTTGAAATAAGGGGTTTTCTCCGCGACCTCCGCGCGTCCGCGTTCTCCGCGATAAGAAAAGGCGCTTTCGGTTTAGATCTTGCTGTAGCGGTAGAGCAGGTCCACGATGCGGGGCTGATCGGGGCGGACCTTGAGGCTCTGGCGCCAGGCGTCGAGGGCCTGATCGCGTTGGTAGGGGTTGGTGCGATCGCCTTCGATGTAGAGGGTCATGAGGCTGACGCCTACGCCGTTAAGCGCCGCGGTGTCTTGCTCATTGAGCTTGAGGGCGCGGCGGAAGTTGCGCAGGGCGATCTCGAACTCGCGCATCTTGAACTGGGCGAAGCCCAGGCGCTCATACGCGGTGGCCGAGGGGCTCTCGCGGAGCAGCGCGTCGAGCGTATTGATGGCGCGGGTGTAGTTGCCCAGGCGGATGTGCGCGTCGGCCAGGCCCAGCAGCACCGGCTCGGCCAGCGGGCCGAGCTCCGCGGCCTGGCGGTAGGCGTCGACGGCCATGTCGTAATCGCCGAGCAGGCTGTAACACGCGGCGAGGTTCGACCACGACTCCTGGGAGTCGGGGTTGAGCTCGGTGGCCTTGCGGGCGTAGGTCAGCGCGTCGCCGGGCCGGCCGGACTGGAGGTAGGCGGCGGCCAGGTCGCGATTGGCCACGTGCGAATCGGGGTCGATCGCGAGGGCCTGGAGGTAGGTGCGGATGGCGTTCTCGATCTCGCCGAGCAGGTGCTGCATGTGACCGAGGTAGTAGCGGGCGTCGAAGTCGTTGGGGTCGATCCTGGTGGCGCTCTCGAAGGCGAGCTTGGCCTTGGTGTAGTCGCCGCGCTGCCGCCAGATGTTGCCCATGCCCATCTGGGCCTCGATGAGCTTGGGGTTCTCTTCCAGCGCCAGGCCGAACTTGGCCAGCGCCGAGTCGGTCAGGCCTTCTTCGAGGTGTTCCTCGGCCTCGATGAGCAACTGGTTGATGCGCTGCTCGCGCTGCTGCTGGGTCTGCACACAACCGCCGGCCCACAGCGTCAACCCGATCAGCAGCCCGCCCGCTAGAAGTTTGGTCGTTCTCATACGAAACCCTTATCGGCGTAAGCTACGCCCGGCCTTGGGAATGGTCAACGTCGGCGGGATTTGCCCTAGAATCGGCCGCCAACGATACGCGTGACCCGCACCCCGCGTCCGAGAACTGTAGCCGATCCCACCATGAAGATCGCCTTGGCCCAGATAAATCCGACCGTCGGCGACATCGCCGGCAACGCCGAACGCATCCGCCGCGACCTCACCCGCGCCCGCGACGCCGGCGCCCACGTCGCCGTCTTCCCCGAGCTGGCCATCATCGGCTACCCGCCCAAAGACCTGCTGCTCAAGCCCGCCGCCATCGAACAGTGCCGGGACGCGGTCGAGCAACTGGCCGACCAGTGCCGCGGCATCACCGCGATCATCGGCCTGCCCATCCCCGCCGGCCACCCCCGGGGCCGGCTGCTCCACAACGCCGCCGCCCTCTGCCGCGACGGCCGCGTCGTCGGCCACCACATCAAAAGCCTCCTGCCGACCTACGACGTCTTCGACGAACAACGCTACTTCGAGCCCGGACCCGAGGTCGATATCCACGACCTGCTCGGCATCCCCACCGGCATCAGCATCTGCGAAGACCTCTGGAACGACGAGCACGTCTTCAGCCGCCAGCTCTACCACGACAACCCCATCGACAAGCTCGCCGCCCGCGGCGCGAAGCTGTTCATCAACTGCTCCGCCTCGCCCTTCGTCGTCCGCAAGCACGCCTTCCGCCTCAAACTCATGAGCAGCGTCGCCAAACGCTACGGCATCCCGCTGCTCTACTGCAACCAGGTCGGCGGCAACGACGAGCTGGTCTTCGATGGCAACTCCTGTGCGTTCGACGGCCAAGGCAACCTGCTGGCCCACGCGCGGGGCTTTGAAGAAGACCTTCTGATGGTCGAGATCGATGACGAGGGATCGGGGATCAGGGGTCAGGGATCAGAAA
>CAZTLX010000009.1:20388-39039 GCA_964614575.1 uncultured Phycisphaeraceae bacterium
CTCCGCCTACGCCGCCCTCGTCCTGGGCCTGCGCGACTACTGCCGCAAGTGCGGGTTCAAGTCCATCGTCATCGGCCTCTCCGGCGGGATCGATTCGGCGGTCACCTGCGCCATCGCCGTCGCCGCGCTGGGCCCCGATAACGTCCGCGGCGTCACCATGCCCTCACGCTACTCCTCGCCCGGCTCGGTGACCGACGCCCGGCTGCTCGCGGAAAACCTTGGCGTCCGCTTTGATGTCATCCCGATCGAGCCCGCGCACCAAGCGTTTGAGTCGATGCTGGCCGAGGTGTTCGCCGGGCTGGAACCGGACGTGACCGAAGAAAATATCCAGGCCCGGGCCCGCGGCGTGGTGATGATGGCGCTGAGCAACAAGTTCGGCTCGCTGCTGGTCACCACCGGCAACAAGAGCGAGCTGGCCGTGGGCTACTGCACGCTCTACGGCGACATGGCCGGCGGTTTTTCCGTCCTCAGCGACGTGCCCAAGACGATGGTGTACGACCTGGCCCGCTGGATCAACCAGCCCCAGCCGGGCAACACGCTCTACTCGGCCTGCGGCCGGGCCGTGATCCCCGAAGACTCCATCACCAAGCCGCCCTCCGCCGAGCTGCGCCCCGACCAACTCGACCAGGACTCGCTGCCGCCTTATGAGGTGCTCGACGACATCATCGAGCGCTACGTCGAGCGTGAGCACGCCGCACACCAGATCATCGCCGACACCGGCTACGACGAGTCAATGGTGCTGCGGATCGTCCGGCTGATCGATGTCAACGAGTACAAGCGCAAGCAGGCCGCTCCGGGCCTCAAGATCACCGGCCGCGCCTTCGGCTTCGGCCGCCGCATGCCCATCGCCCAAAGCTTCAACAACCTCCCCTCCACCCCCTGACAACGCAACGGTGAGCGATGAGCCATGAGCCATGAGCCATGAGCGATCCCGATCAGCCGTAAGCAATCCACCAATCTCCAATGACATGACCCCTGACCCATGACCGCGCCCGCGCAGCGCCGTTTAACAGTGGCCCGGTACGGCGATGCGTCCCCTGGGAGTGGGGAACCTTGGCTCAGTGCCACCACTCACGCCTGACCTCCGCGGCCTCGGCGAGTTTGGCGTGTAACGAAGCGAGATGGGTCATGCCCGGTGGTGTGATTTGCGCGACGCCGACCAAAGGATGATGGCGGCCGAGGCTCGTTGCCCTTCGCGGCGGCATCATCTAATCTGCGCGGCAGGGTTTGTCGCGGGCGGGGGCGACAGGATTTTTTGCAGGAAAGGCGGGTTCAGATGGCGGATCGGAGACAAGCGCGGCGGTTCAGCATCGGCGTGGACTACGGCACCAACAGCGTCCGGGCGCTGTTGGTCGATGTGGCCGACGGCCGGGAGATCGCCTCGGCGGTGTTCGACTACCCCTCCGGGGAGGCGGGCATCCTGCTGGACCCGGCCGACCCGAACGTGGCCCGGCAGCACCCCGGCGATTACATCGCGGGGTTTTACAAGGCCGTGCGACAGGCGGTGAACCTGGCGAAGAAGACGCGCGGGTTCGCGCCCCAGCACGTGGTCGGGCTCGGGGTCGATACCACCGGCTCCACGCCGATCCCCGTCGATCGCGACGGCACACCGCTGGCAATGCTCGAGGGGTTCAAGGATGACCTGGCGGCGCAGGCGTGGCTGTGGAAGGATCACACGGCGTACGCCGAGGCCGCGGAAATCACCGCAAAAGCGGCGAAGCACAAGCACCGCTACCTGAGCAAGTGCGGCGGGACGTATTCGAGCGAGTGGTACTGGTCGAAGGTGCTGCACTGCAAGCGCACGTCGCCGAAGGTGTTCAAGGCGGCGTACGGCTGGGTCGAGCTTGCGGATTTCATCCCGGGATTCATCACGGGCAATGTGAATCCCGACACGATGCCTCGGAGCATCTGCGCGGCGGGGCACAAGGCGATGTATGCCGAGCAGTGGGGCGGTCTGCCGGCGGAAGATTTCCTCGCGTCGCTGGACCCCGCGCTCGTGCCGCTGCGCAGGCGCTACGCGAAGCGGGCGCTGGCGAGCGATCAGCCGGCGGGCGGGCTGACGGCCGAGGTGGCGAAGAAGGTTGGCCTGCCGGCGGGCCTCCCCGTCGCGGTGGGCGCGTTCGATGCGCACCACGGCGCGGTCGGCTCGGGCGTGAAGCCGGGCACGCTGGTCAAGATCATCGGCACCAGCACCTGCGACATCATGGTCGCGGAGGCGGGCAAGCAGCTCAAAGACATCCCGGGGGTGTGCGGCCTGGTGCCGGGCTCGGCGCTGCCGGGCATGATCGGCATCGAGGCGGGGCAGTCGGCGGTCGGCGATATCTTCAACTGGTTCGTCCGTTCGCTGGTGCCCGACGCGTTCGGGACGGGCGGGGCGGCGCACGCGAGGCTGACCGACGCGGCCGCGAAACTCGCGCCCGGCGCGTCCGGCCTGCTGGCGCTGGACTGGAACAACGGCAACCGCACCGTGCTGGTCGATCCGCGCCTCACCGGCCTGCTGCTCGGGCAGACCCTGCACACCAGCGCGCCCGAGGTCTATCGCGCCCTGGTCGAGGCCACCGCCTTCGGGGCGCTGACCATCATCAACCGCATCGAAGCATACGGCGTGTCAATCAAAGAGGTCGTCAATTGTGGCGGCATCTCCGAGAAGAACACGATGGTTATGCAGATCTACGCCGATGTCTGCAACCGCCCGATGAAGATCAGCGATTCGTCGCAGACCTGTGCGCTGGGCGCGGCGATCTTCGGGGCGGTGGTCGGCGGGGCGTACAAGACCACCACCGCGGCGCAGAAGAAGATGACCCGCGTCAAGCCGACGGTGTTCCGCCCGATCCGCAAGAACGTGAAGGTGTATGCCGAGCTTTACGAGCTTTACCGCAAGCTGCATGATGCGTTCGGCGGGGTGGAGCGCCAGGCTGATCTGGGCACGGTCATGAAAGACCTCATCGCGATCCGCGACCGCGCGAGGAAGGGCTAAGCCGTGCTCGACGAACTCAAAGCGCAGGTCTGCCGGGCGAACCTTGATCTCGTGCGCCACGGGCTGGTCACGCTCACGTGGGGCAACGTCAGCGGGTATGACCCCGAGAGCGGCAGCGTGGTGATCAAGCCCAGCGGCGTGGCGTACGACGCGATGCGCCCCGAGCACATGGTCGTGGTCGATCTGGAGGGCAACGTCGTGGAGGGCGAGCTGCGCCCGTCGTCCGACACGCCGACGCACGTGCTGCTTTACCGCGAATTTGCCGGGGTGCGCGGCATCACGCACACGCACAGCTACCACGCCACGATGTTCGCGCAGGCGCGCGTCGAGGTCCCGTGTTACGGCACGACGCATGCCGACCACTTCCACGGCCCGGTGCCCGTGACGCGGCCGCTGACCCGGGCCGAGGTGGACGAGGCCTACGAAGCGAACACCGGACAAGTGATCGTCGAGCGGTTCGCGGAGCTTGATCCGTTGGCAGTGCCGGGCGTGCTGGTTGCGGGGCACGCGCCGTTCGCGTGGGGCGCGAGTGTCGCCGAGTCGGTGAAGAACGCGATCGCGCTGGAGGCGGTGGCGCGGATGGCGATCGGCACGCGGCAGATCAACCCCGATGCGCCGCCTCTCGAAGGCTACATCCTTGAGAAGCATCACCGGCGCAAGCACGGGCCGGATGCTTATTACGGTCAGAAATAAGCGGTGGCGGCAAGGGCGGATATCCCGCCGAAGCTCCGCACCCCGGGTGGGGCTGCGCATCGGCGGGCTTGGAGGGCAGTGGGGGAAGATGACCGTGAACGGTTTATGGTTCGAGCAGGACCTTGATGGTGTCCGGCTGATCGGCGGCGCGCAGGGCGGCGAGGCCGTCGGCGAGTTTCATGCGGCGGGAGATGAGGGAGGTGACATCGACGCGGCCGGCGGAGAGTGCGTCGAGGGCCATGGGGAACGGGCCGCAGCGTGAGCCGATGACGGTGATTTCATCGATGACGATCGGCGCGAGATCGGCGGGGTGCTTCGCCCATTGCTCGGGGGCGACGGTGGTCTTGAGCACGACCGTGCCGCGGGGGCGGACCATCTTCAGGGCGGTGGGCAGGCCGGTGGGTGAGCCGGTGCAATCGACGACGATGTCCTGGTCTTTGCGCAGGCCGACGTCATCGAGCAGGCGGTGCTTGATGCCCCATTTTTCGCAGAGTTCCAGCTTGCCGGGGTGCTTGCCGACACAGCGGACGGTGGCGTTGAGCTGGCTGAGCACCTGGGCGCAGAGCAGGCCGAGCCGGCCGTCGCCGAGCACGGTGATGTAGGGCCGGCCCTCGATGACCAGTTGGCGGACGATCTGAAAAGCCGCGGCCAGCGGTTCGGTGAAGACCGCGGCGTCGTCTTCGACGTGGTCGGGCACGGCGTGGAGGTTTGCGGCGGGGAGGGTGAAGCGTTCGGCGAAGCAGCCGTCGCGTCCGGCGATGCCCAGGACGGTGCGGTCGCGGCAGTGCTCGGGCAGGCCGGCTTTGCACAGGTCGCACTTCCCGCAGACGCAGTTGATGCGTCCGACGACGCGTTGCCCGACCCATTTGTGGCCGGCCGCGTCGGCCGCGTCTTCGACGATGCCGACAAACTCATGGCCCAGCACGCCCGCAAAGCCCATGTACCCGCGGCAGATCTCCAGGTCCGTCGCGCAGACGCCCATGCGGGTGGGGCGGATGAGCACTTCCCCGGCCGGGGAGTCGGGTTGCCGCCGGGCGGGGTCGAACGAGGCTTTGCCGTTTTCGAAGGCGATGGCTTGCATGAAGTCTGGTTCCCAACCACGCGGAAGCGTCGGCCCTTACAATACCGCCGTGCCCGATCCTACGTTGGCCAATTCGACGCGCCACCTGACCACGCCGGTCCTTGAGCGGCCGCGGCTGATCATCCTCGCCAATCACGGCAAGGAGCACGTCTCGGCGGTGCTGGGCAAGTTCCGGCCGTGGCTCGAGGAGCGGGCGGACATCCTCGCCGAGCCGGATATCCGTCGATTGAACCGCCGAACCGCGGCCCAATTGCCCGAGGCCGATCTGGGCCTGATCCTTGGGGGCGACGGCACGCTGCTCTCGCAGGCCCGGGCGCTGATCGACGTGGACCTGCCGCTGCTGGGCATCAACTTCGGCAAGGTCGGCTTCCTGGCCGAGTATTCTATCGACTCGGTCAAGCAGCACTGGGACGCGATCACCGGCGGCCGCTGCCGGATGTCGGCCCGGATGATGCTCGAGGTCAAGGTGTTCCCCGCCGGGTATCCCGAGTGGGGGGGCAATGGCGGTGTGGCGTTTACCGAGGCCACTGCCGAGCCGCGGGCAACGCGCCGCGACGACCCGGACCGATCCAACCAAACCGACGCGCTCCCCGAGCCGCTGTTCCACGCGGTGGCGATGAACGACGCGGTGATCACCGCCGGCGCACCGTTTCGCATGATCGATATCGAGCTGGCGATCGAGCCGTCCATCTCGCGGACCAGCGCGACCACATTCACCGGCGACGGCGTGGTGGTGGCGACGCCTTCGGGTTCCACGGCCTACAACCTCTCGGCGGGCGGGCCGATCGTCGCCCCCGGCATCGACGGGCTTTGTATCGCGGCGATCGCGCCGCAGTCGCTGGCGTTCCGCCCGATCGTCGCCCATGCCGCGAGCGACACGTGGCTCTACCTGCGCTCGGCCAACGCGGGCACGACGCTCGTGCTCGACGGGCAGGAGTCGTTCAACCTCGCCATCGACCAGCAGGTCCGCATCAGCCGCCACCCGCGGACAATCAAGCTCGTCCACAACCCCGACCTCAATTACTGGAAGATGCTCGCCCACAAGATGCACTGGGCGGCGCGGCCCCGGCGGGACTAAGCAACCAATCAAGACGGTTAACCACAGATTTCACCGATTGCGCCGATCAAGTCAGAAAGCCACAAGCAGGCACAAAAAAAGAGTGGCCGCGCGGGCATGAATGCTTTTGTCCTTCTTCGTGGTGCCCGCCTTCCTCTGAGCCATCGGTGCAATCTGTGGTGACCTGTCTTGCCGCCTTCCTGGGCGTCGTCGGCGGCTTGACGGTGGGTTGCCCGCAGCCGAATCCGCATCGTTCCTGTGCCGCTTGACAGGATTTTTTCAGCATCTAATGTCGTTTCACACGATCCCGCTCGGGCCTCGCCGGGATCGCCTCCCCGCCCCCTGAAGTTTTCCCTGGGGCAGCCGGCGGGATGCGTTGACTTCCGCCGAATGTCGAGACCTGCCGCCTTGCCCGAAAGGGTGCCGCTGATGAACCGCGCCAGGCTGATCAAACTATGTATCGCGCTGATCGTTCCGTTGATCGTGTTGCTGATCCCGCGGGAGGCGATCCCGATTGAAGGGCTGACGGTGACGATGCACCGGGTGCTGGCGATCTTCGCGCTGGCGCTTTGCCTGTGGGTGCTTGAGCCGATCCCGATCTTCGCGACGTCGGTGGTGGTGATCGTGCTGGAGCTGATGGTGATCTCGGACAAGTCGATCAAGTGGTTGATGCCCGCCCCGGAGCAGGCCGAGGCGTTCGGGCAGGTGCTGGGGTACAAGGCGATCATGGCCACGATGGCCGACCCGATCATCATGCTGTTTCTTGGCGGCTTCTTCCTCGGGGCGGCGGCGACCAAGTACCAGATGGACAACAACCTGGGGCGCGTGCTGCTGCGGCCGTTCGGCACGCGGTCGTCGCTGGTGATGCTCGGGATGATGGTCATCACCGCGATCTTCTCGATGTTCATGAGCAACACCGCGACGACCGCGATGATGCTGGCCGTGCTCATGCCCGTGTTGCGGTCGATCGACGTCGACGACCCGGCGCGGGTCGGCTTTGCGCTGGCGATCCCGTTCGCGGCGAACATCGGCGGCATCGGCACGCCGATCGGCACGCCGCCCAACGCGGTCGGCCTCAAGTACCTGCGCGACGCGGCCGACCAGCCGCTGATCAGCTTCGCCGAGTGGATGCTCTTCGCGGTCCCGTTTGTGATTGTCCTGCTGCTGCTGTCGTGGCTGGTGCTGCTGTGGATGTTCAAGCCCAAGAGCCCGCGGCTGAAGGTCGAGTTCAAGGGCACCTGGCTCAAGAGCCCGCAGGCGTGGGTCGTCTACGTCACGTCCGCGGTGACGATCCTGCTGTGGCTGACCGGCGGGCAGGTCCACGGCCTGACGTCGCACACCGTGGCGCTGATCCCCGTCGCGGTCTTCTGCTGCACGGGAGTGATGACCTCGGCCGACCTCAAGACGCTGAGCTGGGACGTGCTGTGGCTGGTGGCCGGCGGCTTCGCGCTGGGCCTGGCGCTGGAGGGCACGGGCCTCAGCGCCGCGCTGGTGCAGAGCATCCCCTTCGACACGCTGCCGGCGCTGTTGATCATCGGTGTGGCGGTGGCGCTGACCTACGCCATGGCGACCTTCATGAGCAACACCGCCGCGGCCAACCTCGTGCTGCCGATCATGGCGGCGCTGGGCGTGTCGCTGGCGTCGCTGGTTCCCCTCGGTGGGCATGTGATGCTGATCCTGGTGGTGACCTTCGCCGCCTCGCTGGCGATGACCATGCCCATCACCACCCCGCCCAACGCGATGGCGTACGCCACCGGCTGGGTCCGGACCGGCGCGATGGCCAAGTCCGGCGGTGTGATCGGCATCATTGGTATCGCGCTGCTGGGCGTGATGGCCGTCGTGCTCAAACTCGTCGGCTACTTCGATTAATCCCTGCCGTGTTCACGTTGACGGCGGCGAACCGCCGAGGCCCGATACGATGCTCATGATGAAGCGGACCAGCGCCGAATCCGTCGAAGCCGCGATCGAGCGGCACTTCAACGACCCCGACCGCACCACGCGGGTGCCGGCGGGGCAGACCCTGCTGCGCCAGGGCGAGCCGAACCGTCGGCTGTACCGGGTCCGCCGCGGGCTGGTCGCGGGGTCGGTGACCGATGACGACGGCGCGACCACGCCCGTGATGCATGCCGGGCCCGGCGACCTGGTCGGCGTGCCCAGTTTCTTCGGCGCATCAAACCGCTCGACTCAGACGATCGTCGCTCTTGAAGACACGGAGCTGGGTTACCTGGAGCGTGACACGCCGATCGCCCCCGGCGAGCCGTCGCTCGAGCGCCTGCTGATGCCGGTGGTGCTCAACGAGTTGCTGCGCCGCCAGAAGGCGGCGCTGGAGATGGCCGAACGCGAGCGGCAGACGCGTGAGCGGCTGGATCAACTGGAACGGGTCTCGGCGCTGGGGCAGCTTGCCGCGGCGGTGGCGCACGAGCTGAACAACGCGCTGACGGTGCTGGTGCGGGGCACCTCGTGGATCTCGCGCACGATCCAGCAACGCGTGGATAAAAACGAAAAGGTCCTGCACCTCGCCTTCGACGCGGGGCTGCTCCACGGGCGCAGCGCCTCCGCGGCCGAGGCGCGGCAGCGCGTACGCGACCTGGAAAAACGCTTTGGCGTCTCGTTTGCCGAGGCCCGCAAGCTCGCGGCCACGGGCCTGGAGGACGCGCAACTCGCCAGCTTCGACCTCCGCAGGCACGGCGTGGAAGCCGTGATCCAGCTCTGGGAACTGGGCGCGACGATCCACGACATGCGCCTCGCGTCGGATCAGGCGGAGCACGTCGTGGCCTCCATGCGCGACCTGGGCGCCAACCGCACGCTCGAACACGAGCCGGTCGATGTCAACGACACGATCCGCACCTCGCTGAAGATCCTGCGCGGGCAACTCGGGGCGATCGAGGTGACGGCCGACCTGGGCGAGCTGCCGATGATCCGCGGCAGCCGGGGCAAGCTGGTGCAGGTGTGGACCAATCTGATCAAGAACGCGCTGGAGGCGATGACGATGGGCGGCACGCCGCGGCAGCGCCCGGCGATCCACGTCCGCTCCTACGCAAACCAGGACAGCCTCGTCGTGACCATCGACGACACCGGCCCGGGCATCGCGCCCGACGTGATGCCCCGCATCTTTGAACCCAGCTTCACAACGAAAAAACAAGGCCTGAGCTTCGGGCTCGGGCTCGGGTTGTCGATCGTACAGCGTCTGGTCAGCGAGCACGGCGGTGACGTCGAGGCCCGCAACACCGACGCCGGCGCCCGTTTCATCATCCGTCTGTCCCGAGAGGTGCTCGATGAGTAAGCCCGTGATCCTGTGCATCGACGATCAACGCGAGGTGCTCGCCGCCCTGACCAAAGACCTCGAGCCGTTCACCGCGCACTTCGACCTGATCGACGCCGAGTCGGCCGAGGACGCCGGCGGCGTCCTCGAAGACCTGATCACCCGCGGCACGCCGATCGCCCTGATCATCTCCGACCACGTCATGCCCGGGACCAGTGGCGTCGATTTCCTCGCCTCGGTCCGCGGCCGCGACGCCCTGCACCACACCGGCCGCCTGCTGCTCACCGGCCTCGCGACGCACGCGGACACCATCCGCGCCATCAATCAGGCCGCGATCGACCGCTACATCGCCAAGCCCTGGCACGCCGATGAACTGCACCGCAACGTCAGCGAGCTGGTCACCCGCTTCGTCCTCGCGACCTACCCCGATGACTACCAGCGCTTCTTGCCCGTGCTCAGCCAGGATGTGATGCTCGACCGCATGCAGCAAGGCCCGGGCCCCCACGGCGACCGGTAAGCCCCGAAGGCACACGCCCCGGTGCTTGCCCTGGAACCGTTGTGTGCGGTACCTTTGGCGGGAGGGCGTCCCGCCCGTGATCGCGTCATGGCCAAGCATTGCCCGCGGTGGGCTGCGCCCCCACGACGGGTGCCTCGGCATTCGGGTTATCATGCCCGGTCACCACGAACGTCGAGCCAGAAAGTGAGTGCGTCATGGAACAGACCCCGCCGAACGATGACCCCCAGCACGCCAAGCAGTCGCGACCGCCGGTCGAGGGGGTGCCCAGCGCCCCGCCGCCACCGCCGCCCGGTTACGCGCCGATGTACGCCCCACCCCCGCGCGGCGGGGGGGCGCTGCAGCGCGTCGCCATGTCGCTGATCGCCACCGTGCTCATCGGTTCGCTGCTGCTCAACGTCTACTTCGTCATCATCTTCGCCGCCCAGTTCAGCACCGGCCTCACCGAAGTGCCTTACGCCGATGGCTCGAAGGACCACCGCGTCGTCATCGTCGAGGTGACCGGCACGATCGATTCGGGCATGGCCGAATACATGCGTCAGGTGTTTAAGAAGATCGACGAAAAGCCGCCCCAGGCCGTGATCTTACGCGTCGATTCGGGGGGCGGGGGGGTGACGGCCTCGGACCAGATCTGGCACTACTTCGAGCGCTTCAAGGCGGACAATCCTGACGTGCCGGTGATCGCGAGCTTCGGGCAGGTCGCCGCATCGGGCGGTTACTACATCGCCGCTCCCGCCGACCACATCGTCTGCGAGACGACGGGCCTCACCGGCAGCATCGGGGTGATGGCCCAGGCGCCGACGCTCAGCGGGTTGATGGAGAAGGTCGGCGTGAAGTGGGAGACGATGGTCGCCGACGGCTCGCCCGACAAGGCGATCGCGAACAACCTCTACCGCGACTGGACCGAGGAAGACCGCGCGGTGTTCCAGCGCATCCTCAACGCGGCGCACGACCGCTTTGTCGAGGTGGTGGTCAAGGGTCGCGCGGCGTTGCTCAACGAGGATGAGGTGCGCGCCTTGGCGAGCGGTGATATCTTCACCGCCGCCGAAGCCGAGGCGAACAAGCTGGTCGATCAGGTGGGCTATCTGGACGACGCGATCGCGAAGGCGGCGGAGCTGGCGGGCGTGCCGAGCGGCGAGGTGCCGACGGTGTCGATCATCCGCCGCCCCCAGCCGTTCAACTTCCTCTCGCTGCTGGGCATGTCGCGGGGCGGGGCGTCGTCGGCCGCGGCGGCCAACCCAAGCCCCGAGCAGGTCCGCTCGTGGCTCAGCGACTTCTCGGCGATGCGTCTGGAGTACCGGGTGGCGTGGTGAGCCACACTTTTAAGACGCGGCGGGGCCGTATCGTGTTGTGAATGGGCAAGGGCTTGGCTAGAATCAAGTTATAGGAGAAAGTTTCCGGAAGAAAGGGGGCCGGGGCCGATGTGTTGGGTATGTCAAGTTTGACTTCAACTCTGGATTTAGAAGGGAATCTGCGATGAACGTGCGTGAGATCATGAATAATAACCCGGCGATGGTCACCATCGGTGCGGTGGTCATCCTCGTGTTGTGCTTGGGCGCGATCATGTGCCAACTCAAGGGGCCCAGCGGCCGGGGCGGGCCGGTCGACCTGTATTTCCTCGATGAAAGCTCCGGCACCCTCTTCACCGCCGAAAGCACCGTCTTCCCGCCCATCGCCGCGCCCTCCGACACCGGGGGCACCACCTCGGGCGTGCGCGCCCACGTCTTCGGCTGCGGCGACTGCCCGAGCAAGCTCGCCGGCATGACCGCCGAGCAAGTCGAGAGCGCCGGCGCGTTTATCGCGTATCTCGAGAAGTACACCCCCGAATCCAAGTCCCGCCTCGAACAGGTGGCCAACAACCCCAGCCCCAACCCCGAGGACATGGAAATGATGTACGAGATGGAAGAGGGCCGCCTCATCCGCCTGATGGGCAGCGATGAATGGATCAATGCCAACTCCGAGCGCGGCGTGGATGTCTATTCCACGATCCGTGATCGGTGCTCGGGCGATGAACGGCCCCGGCAGTGCTTCCCCGGGCGATAAAGCATCATGCCCCCGCGTTGGTGTGAGTCATGGCAACGGCACGCCCGATTCGGCGTGCCGTTGTTCGTCTGGGTATCCCTGATCCTTAACCTGCTCGGCTGCGCGACGGGCTCGCTGCCAGCGCCGCGCACGGTGCTGCTCGATCGCGAGGTCGAAACCGCGCGACGCACGCGCGCCCTCGACCAACTGACCGCCGAAGGACTCGGCGGTCAGGACATCACCGCGTTACATCAGGTCGTCTGGTCAGACCGCCAGCCTGATGCGTTGCGGCTGGGGTCTGCCGACGCGTTAATCGCGCACCGGGCGGACGATTTCTGGGCGGTGGCGGCGCGTCGATTGGTGACGGTCGATCGCTTGCCGGTGCTGCGGCATTTGTGCGAGCGTGCCGCCGCCACGGGACGACGAGACATGACCGGCCCGCTGGTCCGCAGTTGGGCTCGGCCGACCACGACGATCCCCGACGACAAACGCCCCGAAGCGCTCGCGCTGCGACAACTGCACCCGGACGATGATCTGACCGCGATGCTCTGGTCGGTGCTGCGCGACGCCGCGGAGGGTTACACGCTCAGCGAAGAAACCGCGGCATGGGTGGTGCTGTGTCGGCTTGATACGCCGGCCGCGGTGGAAGCCCTGTCGCTCGAAGCGACGCTGGGGCGGGACACGCTGGTGCGAGACCTGCGGCAGTGCGCTGCGGCGGGCGTGACGCTGCCGACCCGGCGCGAGGGGGTGCTGTGGCTGACGCACCTGACCCGTCAGGCGGAAGGGGCGGCGTGGCGTCGGCTCACCGAGGCGCTGCCCGATCCGGACCCCACGGACCCGACGGACCCGATCGCGCTGCGTCACCTGCCCATGCTCGCGGCCGCGCCGGTTTCACGGCGGTCGATGCCGCGCGGCGAGGTGTTGGGCATGCTTGACGAGGCGTTGCGTGGTCGGCCAAATCACCCGCGCGGGCTCGATGCCGAGGGGGAGGTGTATGTCGGGCCGTTGATCGAGGGGTGGGCGGATCACCGCGCGTCGATCACCCGAGCCGATGCGCTCTTGCTGCTCACGATAATCGCAGCCCTGCCGCAGCCGCATGTGCGCGACGCGCTGTTCGCCCAGGCCGACGCGGACCGCGCCGACTCGGGCGCAGAGCATGGCGGCGGGTTGCTTTGGGCGGAGGATGGCCGCGTGATCGCCCAGCCCTTCGCCACCTATCTCAATCGCAACGACCATGTGTATGTGAGTTCCTACGCGTTGATCGAATCGATGTACACGGGGCTGGCACACTACCACTTCCACGCCCAGCGATACGACAATGCGGCGTACGCCGGGCCGGGGCCGGGCGATCTGGCGTTCGCCCATCGCATGGGATTCGCCTGCGTGGTGTTGACGTTCGTTAACGCCGACACTCTGGCCGTGGATGTGTATTTCCCCGACGGGACGGTGGTGGATGTGGGGGTGTTGGCGCGTCGGGGCGTGGCTCGCTGAAGCGACCACGCAAAATGAAGTCCTCCGGCGCGGCCGCTTCAGCGACCCACGCACCGCGCCGCGAAGGTCACCGTTTCGTCGATCATGGCGAGGGTCTCGGGCGGGGGTTCCTCACCCTCGGGCAGGGGGTTGGGACAGTTGAAGGTGTGGCCCGCGCCGTCGATGATCCGCAGCGTGCTGTTGCTTCCGGGTGCGTCGTGGAGGACGTGCGCAGCGACCCAGGGGACGGTGGTGTCCGCTTTGCCGTGCAGAATCAGCACGGGTTGCGTGATGCGTTCCGCCGCCCGCGCGGGGTCGAAGCGAGGCGGATCGGCTTCGATCTCCTCCAGCCACGCCTTGCCCACGTAAAGTGTTTGCCCCGTCCGCGACGAAGGCGACGCGAGGCGCCCGGCTTTGCGTAGTTGCGCTTTTTGTTGTTCGTCGAGCGAGCAGGCGGTGTGCGGGGCCGCGGCCGTGACGATGCCCGCGACGCGTGCGCCGAGTTGCGCCGCCGCGAGCAACGCCGTGACCCCGCCCCGGCTGTGCCCGAACAGCACCCGCGGCAGCCCCTTGCCCGCAAGCTGCCCACACTCGATCGCCTCGACCACGGCCGTGACATCATGCACCTGCTTCGACCACGTGTCGGCCTCGAACAACTCGGGCTTCGCAAACGTGTCCAGCTCGTGGGTCATGCCCGAGTGGCTGAAGTTGAAGCGGTGGGCGATCAGCCCGGCCTCCGCCGCCGCCTCGGCCAGCCGCGGGAAGAAGCCGTAATCCTTATACCCCTTGAACCCGTGGCAGAGCACGAGCACGCCCGACGCCGCGCCCACGCCGCCGGCCGGCAGGTGCGTGTTGCCCAGAAGCGGCTGCCCGTCGGAGCCGGGGATGGACCAGGAATCATTCATCAGCAATCACTGCTCTCCCGCCGCTTGCGGCTCCGCGAAACCTGAATGCCGCCGGCGACGCGAAGCCCGCGCGAAGCCGTCCGTGGCGAACCATCCTCACCGCCGACCTCCTTCCCCTGCCCCTCACTCCTCGAACTGACCGACGTAGCGCAACCGCTCGTAGCGCTTGGCGACCAGGTTATCCGGCTTAAACCGCTTGAGGTCACGCAGGGTCTGCACCAGGTAGCGCTCGACCGCGCCGGCGGCGGCGGCGGGGTTGCGGTGGGCGCCGCCCAGCGGCTCCTCGATCACATCATCGATGATGTTGAACTTCTGGTTGTCCGCGGCGGTGAGCTTGAGGGCCTCGGCGGCCTCGGCGTTGGTCTGGGGGTTCGCGGTCTTCCAGAGGATCGCCGCGCACCCCTCCGGGCTGATCACGCTGTACCACGCGTACTGCATCATCGCGAGCTTATCCGCGACGCCAATGCCCAACGCCCCGCCCGAGCCGCCCTCGCCGATGACGATGCTGACGATGGGTGTCCGCAGCCGCGCCATCTCACGCAGGTTCACCGCGATCGCCTCCGCCTGCCCGCGCTCCTCCGGGCCGATGCCCGGGTACGCGCCCGGCGTGTCGATGAACGTCACCACCGGCAGGGCGAACTTCTCCGCCAGCTTCATGCACCGCAGCGCCTTGCGGTAGCCCTCGGGGTGGGCGCAGCCGAAGTGGGCGGCGATCTTCTCCTTCGTGTCCTTGCCCTTGTGGTGGCCGATGATCATGCACTTGTGCTTGTCGATGCGCCCGAAGCCGCAGATGATCGCCTTGTCGTCGCCGAAGTGCCGGTCCCCGTGCAGCTCGGTGAAGTCCTGCACGATGGCCTTGAGGTAGTCGATGGTCTGGGGCCGGTCGCGGTGGCGGGCGACGAGCACGGTCTGCCAGGGGCTCAGCTTCTTGTAGAGCTTCTTGAGCATGGCCGTGTGCGACTGGCGCAGCTTGCGGATCTCCGCGCCGATATCCAGCTCCAGGTCGAGGCCCACGGCCGAGCGGCTGGGGTCGTTCTGCGCTTCGAGCTCGTTGATCTGCCGTTCCAAAGCGCTGAGTGGGCGCTCGAACTCCAGCTCATACGTGCCGGTGTATGCGTTCATCGTGGTCATGGGTGGTTCGCCGGGGTGGACGGGTTTGCCGCCTGTCGTGCGTCAGGAAGCGGGCAAGATGCCCGCTCCACTCAAGCCTGTTATCGTAATCGCCGCGATGCCAGAGGCCAAAACCCCGCAACCCGACTTCGGCCGTGTCGCCATCATCGGCACGGGCCTGCTGGGCGCGAGCGTCGGCCTGGCGCTGCGTCAAAAGGGCCTGGCCCGGCACGTCGTGGGTGTCGGTCGCAGCCGGCAAACCCTCGACGAAGCCGCCCGCCTTGGCGCGATCGACCAAGGCACCGAAGACTACGCCGCGGCCCTGGCCGATGCTTCGCTGTGCATTATCGCCGTGCCGCTCTCAGGCTTTGCCGACGTGTTCCGGGCGATAGCGCCCCACGACCACGCGGGGCTGGTCATCACGGATGTGGGCTCGACCAAAGCCTCGGTCCACGCCGCCGCGAGCGCCGTGCTGCCCGACCCATCGCGGTTCGTCGGCTCGCACCCGATGGCCGGGTCGGAGAAGCAGGGCCCCTCCGCCGCGTGCGCCGACTTGCTGCCGGGCAAGCCTTGCATCGTGACGACGCAAGCAGGCACCGATGCGGATGCAGTCGCGCGTGTCGAAGCGCTGTGGGCCGCGCTGGGCATGCGTCTGATCCGCATGTCGGCCGTGGACCACGACCGCCAGACCGCCGCGATCTCGCACCTGCCCCACGCCGCCGCGGTGTTGCTGGTGCAGGTCGCGGCGCAGCTCGGGGGGTGGGACATCGCGTCCACCGGCTTCCGCGATACGACGCGCCTCGCGTCGAGCAACCCGCCGATGCGCGCCGACATCCTCGCCGCCAACCGCCCCGCGATGCTCGAAGCCCTCGACGCCTTCGCCGACCAACTCGAGCGCCTCCGCGCCGCGTTGCAACACGAAGACCACGCCGCCCTGCTGGCCCTGCTCGAAGACAGCCAACACCGCCGCGACCGGTGGCTCGAAACCAAGGAGAGTTAGCCGCGAATGAACGCCAATAAACTCAAATCAAGGCAAGTGAACCACAGATTTCACAGATTGAACAGATTAAAGACAGGTTTGTTGTATTCAATCTGTGTCATCTGTGAAATCTGTGGTTAGATGCCTTGGTTGTCTTGATTCGCGTTCATATGCGTTCATCCGCGGCTGAGAAACAATGTCTGAATCCACCTACCAACTCGCGTTCATCGGTGCCGGGAACATGGCCGAGGCCATCGCCCGGGCGGCGATCGAGCACCTGATCTTCGACCCCGCGCAGCTCATCGCCGCCGACCCGTCGCCGCCGCGACGGCAGGTGTTTCTCGACCTGGGCGTGCGCGTGACCGACTCCAACGCCGAGGCGATCGATCAGGCGGCCAACGTGCTGTTGGCCGTCAAGCCGCAGGTCATGGCCGAGGCGGCACGCGACCTGTCGTACCACGGCCGACCCGACCAGGTCGTCATCAGCATCATGGCGGGGATCACCGCCGCCAAGCTCAGCAGCGCGATCGGACGGCCGACGCGCATCGTGCGCGTCATGCCCAACACGCCGATGATGATCGGCCGGGGCATGGCCGGCATCGCGCTGGGGCCCGATGCACAGGGCGACGACGACGCGCTGGCGCTGCGCTTGTTCAGCGCCGGCGGGTCGCAGGCGCTCCGCGTGGAAGAGCAGCAGCTCGACGCGCTCACCGCTGTCTCCGGCTCCGGGCCGGCGTATCTGTTCTACCTCGCCGAGGCGATGGAGCACGCCGCCGCCGACCTGGGCCTGGCCGACCACGCCCGCACGCTCGTCACGCAGACGCTGCTGGGTGCGGCGGAGCTGCTCGCCGGCTCCGGCGAGTCGCCCGCCGGCCTCCGGCGCAAGGTCACCAGCCCCGGGGGCACCACCGAAGCGGCGTGCCGGCACCTTGACCAGCAACAAGTCAACCAAGCCATCCGCGGCGCCCTCCGAGCCGCCGAGCGCCGGTCCAAAGAATTGGGCGGGTAGGTCTCCGTTGTGGCTATGATCACACGTCATGCGCATGCCGGCCATTCAAGGGGTGATCGACCGTCGCGTACTCGTGAACTTCCACGTGGATGCGGAGGTGATGGCGCGGTGGCTGCCCGCGCCGTTCGAGCCGCTGACGGTGGCGGGCCGCGCCATCGCGGGGGTTTGCCTGATCCGGCTTACTCGCATACGTCCGCGTGGTTGGCCGGCATGGCTGGGTGTCCGCTCGGAGAACGCGGCGCATCGGGTCGCGGTTCAGTGGACACATGCAGGCCAGCCTCGTCAGGGGGTGTACATCCCGCGGCGTGATACCGATTCCCGGCTTAACAGTATGGTCGGCGGCCGTCTGTTCCCCGGCGAGCACCACCACGCCCGCTTCGGCGTCGAGGATAACGACCACGAGCTAAGCGTCTCGATGACTAGCGACGATTCCGCGGCTCACATTCATGTGCGTGGCCGCGTGGCCGAGGCATTGCCGAAGGATTCGATCTTCCCTTCGCTGGATATCGCGTCCGACTTCTTCGCCGCCGGATCGCTGGGATATTCCGCGACCCGTCAGCCGGGCATGTTCGATGGACTGGAGTTGGACTGCCGGACTTGGCAGGTCACGCCGTTAGTCGTCACCGAGGTCACGTCGAGCTTTTTTGAGGATCAAACGGTCTTCCCCAAAGGCTCGGTGGTGTTCGACCATGCGCTGCTCATGCGCGGCATCGAACACGCCCGGTTAGGCCGTCCGGGTCTGTGCTGTTCTTCGATCAACGACGCGGCGTGATGCCACGCTGAGCGCGCAGGCTCGCGTTCTTGGCTTGGACTAGCGCTGATTCGGATTCTCCACGCACTTTGCGAACTTTGCGCCCCTCCTCCCCCCGGCGAATCGACACCGCCCCGTCCCCGGCATACGCTTTGCGGATGCCCTACGCCAACCTTCGTGACTTTGTCGATGCGCTGGAAAAAGCCGGGGAGTTGCAGCGGATCGCCGTGCCCGTTTCGTCGATGCTCGAGATCACCGAGATCGCCGATCGGGTGAGTAAGTCGCCTTGCGCGAACGCCTCCGAACACGCGAAAACGTTTGACCCACACCACTGCGGCCTGGGCGGCAAGGCGCTGCTCTTTGAAAACGTACAGACCCCAGAGGGGCCTTCCGGGATGCCGGTGCTGATCAACGCGTTTGGCAGTTATCGGCGGGTGGAGATGGCTCTGGGATGTCTAGCGGGTGGGCTCGAGGCGCTGGCCGACAAGGTCGAGGCGCTGGTCAAGCCCGAGCCGCCGACCGGCCTGCTCAACAAGATGAAGAAGGGTTTGGAACTGGCGAAGGTGGCGCAGCTGCCGCCGAAGGTCCGTTCGGGCAGCGGGGCGTGTCAGGAGGTGGTGAAGACGGGGGATCAGATCAATCTGTTTGAGTTGCCGATCATCAAGTGCTGGCCGGACGACGGCGACCCGCGCAAGTGCGGGTATCCGTTGTCGCCGGAGGAGTCGGGCACCGCGGCTGGGCAGGGGCGCTACATCACGCTCGCCGGCATTTACACGATCCATCCGGATGATGCGGGCAAGCCGCTGGGCGAGCCCCGGCCG
>CAZTLX010000010.1:0-37226 GCA_964614575.1 uncultured Phycisphaeraceae bacterium
CGACGACAAGCTCGAGGCCTCGGCCAAGGTCGTCTCCAACGCCTCCTGCACCACCAACTGCCTGGCCCCGATCGCCAAGGTGGTCAACGACAACTTCGGCCTGGCCGAGGGCCTGATGACCACCGTCCACGCGATCACCGCGACCCAGCCCTCGCAGGACGGGCCCAGCCGCAAGGACCTGCGCGGCGGCCGGGCGGCTTCGGTCAACTGCATCCCCGCGAGCACCGGTGCCGCCAAGGCCGTCGGCCTGGCCCTGCCCGAGCTCAAGGGCAAGCTCACGGGCATGGCGTTCCGCATGCCGACCATCGACGTCTCGGTGGTGGACCTGACCGTCAAGACCGAGAAGGCCACCAGCTACAAGGACATCTGCGCCGCGATGAAGGCCGCGGCCGATGGCCCGATGAAGGGCATCCTCGCCTACACCGACGAGCCGGTCGTCTCCACCGACTTCATCACCGACCCGCACTCCTCGACCTTCGACGCCGACGCCGGCATCGAACTCAACTCCAACTTCTTCAAGCTCATCTCCTGGTATGACAACGAGTGGGGCTACTCCAACCGCGTCAACGACCTGATGAAGAAGATGGGCAAACTCGACGGCATCAGCTAAGCCGTCCCCGCAAACAACACCCCCGAACGCCCACGGCCTCCCGGCCGTGGGTTTTTTTCATCCTCCTCACCCATAAAAAAACCGGCGAGCATCGCTCGCCGGTTGTTTATTGTTTGCTGGGCGCGTGCGTTTCGACTAGGCCTTGCCGACCTCGATGAACCGCTCGACGCTCCGCAGGTCCTGCATCACGTCGTAGGTCGCGGTCACGGTGCCCTGCTCACCCTTGTTACCGGCGACCGGGTGCTGCTTGATCATGCGCGATTCCCAGACGCGGTATCGGCCGCCCCGGGTGGTCTTGGGGGTGGAGGTTCGACGGATTTCACGGTGGCGTTCGACCTCCGCGGCATGGGCCGCGTCTTTGCAGAGCACGCGAGCCAGCGTCTTGGACGCAGCGGCATTGGTCGGCTGCTTGACAACTTTGACCTGGATGGTGTCGCCGAGTTGGATTTTGTCGAGCATCGTGGAACGGTCCTGCCCAGCGGGCCTTGGTCGTGAAATTCGTGCCGGTTGACCTGCCCCGGGACAAGTCGAGCCGCATATTGTGCCCAAACGCCGCGGCCGGGTCAAATCGGGGCATCGTCCGCGCCCGGATCGCATTGCCGCATCGCGCCCGGCCCCAGCGTGATCGCGTTCTTGCCCTGCTGCTTGGACTGCAGCGCCATGATGTCCGCCTTGTGCAGCAGTTCATCGGGCGTCTGGCCGTCCCACGGGTAGCTGGCCAGCCCGCCGGAGATCGTCAGCGTGCCGTGGGCGTCTTCCGCGAGTTTGGGGAAACGGTGGGCGCAGATGGCCTGCTGAAACCGCCGGGCGGCCCGCATCACATCATCGGGGTGGCGCGAGCCCTGCCGGCGGGGTTCCTCGGCGTCCCAGAAGATCACCGCGAACTCATCGCCGCCGATCCGCGCGACCACGTCGTGCTCGCGCACCACGCTCTGCATCAAGCGGGCGGCCTCGCGGAGGATATCGTCGCCCGCGGCGTGGCCGAAGTGGTCGTTGTAGAGCTTGAAGTCGTCGATATCGAAGACCAGCAGCGTGACCTGCTGCCGCTCCGAGCGTGCGCGGTCGAGGATACGCTGCAGGAAGCGGTTGAAGTAGCGGCGATTCCACGCGCCGGTCTGTTCATCACGCAGCGATAGGTCGCGCAGTTGCTCGATCCGCTGGCGGATGGCCAGCCACCGCGACGCCCACGCCGCCCAAGGTTCCATCGCCTCGCGTGAGGCCGGCGACGGCGCGTGCAACACGCCCAGTTCCCGCCCGGCATACACGATCGGCGCGAACACATGCCCCGAAGGCACCGCCGCGGGGTCGGGTGCCCAGGACACGCCGGCGATCTTCGATTGTGCCGCGATCATCGCTTCCAACCGCTCCAGGAACGGGCCGCTCTGGAGCAACGCGTCGATCAGGTCGGCGTCACCGAGATCGGCAGCGGCGGGGCCGGTGCCCCAAGCGTGGGCAGCGCCGATGCCGGCGGGCTGATCGGTTTCGCGATCGACGGGCTCATCGCCTTGGCAAGCTCATTGCTGTCGTAAGGCTCGATCAGCACCGCGTCGAAGCCGGCACTCAACGCTTCGGCGGACTGAGCCCGCGACGACTCTTCACCGACCAGCAAAAGGCGTGCTTGGGGACATAGCTCACGCAACGCACGGCCGGTTGAAGAAAGCAACCCCTCCGCCGCATCCATAGGTCCGATCACCACGTCCGCCTCCTGTTGCCCCAGATCGCCCATCGCCGCCAAAAAACCCGGCACGCGCGCTACCGTCGCGCTGCGGTCGCAGATGGTCAACGCCCGGTCCACCCGGTCGCGCAGCGTCTCGTCGCGCACCACCAGCACCCGCCACGCCGCCTCGGTGGGACGCTTGGCGGAGTGTCCGGTTTCCCGGGGCGTCAAACTGCCGATCTGTTTCTCCACTCCGTCTCCTGTCTGTGTCGGCCCGCTCGCGGCGGGGCATGTTAGCCGCCCTGCGATTCGCGCCAAGCCGGGTCGTCGTCGCCCAGCAGCATGGCCAGTTCCTGCTCGCTGATCAGCGGCGTGGTGTCGCGGGTCGGGCGAAACATGTGCGTGACCAACGGCTCGATCCGTTGCCGGGTCGTTCCCAGCACGCGCTGCAGTTCTTCATCCTCGACCGGGTCAAACTTGCCCGGTGAATTGCCGGGGGTTCGGGGGTGATCGAGGCTGCCGTTGATCGCGCTGAGGTGGCCATGGTCAACACCCTGGCGATCAAAGCGCCAGCAGGCGACCCTGGGGTAATACGTCTTGACTGCCTGCAGCAGTTCGCGGCCCCGAGCGTCGGGGGCGGGGTCTACCATGACGAGGACGGCGGTCGGTCGCCGGGCCAGTTCCACCATCGCCGCGGGGGGGGTGGCGGCCACGACCACATCCAACCGGCGCTGCGACAGCCCGTCGAGCAACGAAGCCGGGGCCTGATCCAGACCCCCGCCCCGCGGCAGCACCACCACGCAACGGATCGGGGCCGACGCATCATCCATTGCACCAATTCTAACACGCATCCGGGCCGCGGCCGGTTTTTTCGGCCTTCGCGCCTGATTTTCGGTCGCGTTCCGGCCTGACCGCGCGGGGGGGGTTGCGCCCGATCCCCCGTGGATACGCTGTCCCGCAAAGGTGCCGCGCAGCGTAGGACCGGGCAGGGCTGAAGGGGGGCTGGTTTTGACGGCGGGACCTGCTCTGTCCACAATGTGTGAGCACGGTCGGTGGTTCCCGGCCCAATCCCAAGGATCGATCCGTTGAGCAAGAGCCGACTGCTGGTGGCCGTCTCCTCGCCCTGGGCGAGTGAGAAGCTAGCCGAGCCGATTGCCGACATGGCCAAACGTCTTGAGGCGGAGGCGATCGTGGCGCACGTTGCCACGCTGCAGGACGAGGACGAGCACGAATCCGATGCCACCCGTCGTGGCGAGCAGACGCTCAAACTGCTGACCGACACGCTCAGTGCGTACGGGGTCGAAGCGGAGGGCGTGATGCTCTTCGCCGACGACACCGCCAAGGCCTTGATGAATACCGCCCGGGCCCGCGACTGTACGATGATCGTCCTGGGGCTCACGGGCAAGGGCGTGCTCAAGCGCCTGATCGCGGGGGATGTCCCGGCCAATATCATCCGCCAGTCCGAGCTGCCGGTGCTGCTATGCCCGGCTAACTGGAGCGGGAAGATCTGAGTTGGTCGGTTGTGACGGGGCGGGAGGTGGTGAACGCAAGATACCCCGCCGAAGCTGCGCATCGGCGGGCTTGGGTGGATTAATCAGAGTCGGTTGTAGTCATGTTCGTCGTTCGGGTTTCGTCATTCATCATTCTCGATGAATCGGGCACCGATGGTACACCCGCTGCGCAGGGGAGGGATTACGGGGTTTTGCCGTTGCCGTGGATGAGTTGGTGGAGGGCCTGGCCGGGGTCGCGTTGTTTCATCAGGTGTTCACCGACAAGGACGCGGAAGACGCCGGCGCGTTGGAGGCGTTTGATATCCTCGTGCGTGCGGATGCCGGACTCGCTGACGAGGATGGATTTGTCGGGGACTTCGCCGAGCAGGTCGAGGGTGTGTCCCAGGTCGGTGGTCATGGTCCGGAGGTTGCGGTTGTTGATGCCTAGTAACTGGTACGACGGGTGCGGGAAGCCGACGTGGCTCTTAACCTGCACGAGGCTCTCGAAGTCGTGAACCTCGATGAGCGTGGTCATTTTCAATTCCGTGGCGAGGATGAGCAGGTCGAGCATCTGCGGCTCGTGCAGGCACTCGGCGATGAGCAGGATCGCATCCGCGCCCGCGGCACGAGCCTCGTACACCTGATACGCATCCACAATAAAGTCCTTGCGGAGGACCGGCAGCGGCACCGCCTGCTTGATCTGCGCGATGTATTCGAGGCGGCCCTGGAAGTATTTTGCGTCGGTCAGGCAGGAGATCGCGGCGGCGCCGTGGGTGTGGTACGCGCGGGCCAGGGCGACCGGGTTAAAGTCCGCGCGGATCAGGCCGGCGGACGGGCTGGCCTTCTTGATCTCGGCGATGACCCGCAGCGTCCGGGCGGGGTGGGTGACGGCCTTGAAGAAGTTGCGGGGCGGCTCGGCGGCGAGGGCGGCGTCGCGCACCGCTTCGAGCGGCCGGGCCTGACGGGCGGCGGCGATCTCGTCGCGTTTGTCGGCGACGATGCGGGCGAGGATGTCATCGGGGGCGGGAGGCATGGGGGAAGGATAGCGTGTTGGTCCGACGTCGGCGGGCACAGGTGTTCGGGGCGTCGTTCGCCGGGCTTTGGGGCAAGTTGCTCATCGCAAGCAGTTTGCTACACTCACCCCGCTGCCTGCGTTTCATCCTACTTTGGGGTCCTCGTTTGCCACGGATTGGCCTGCTGTCGGATTCGCACGGCAGAGCGGCGACGACGCGAAAAGGTGTCTCGGCCCTGCTGGATCAGGGCGTGGATGTCCTGCTTCATTTAGGGGATATCGGCACCGTCGATGTCATCGACGCGCTGGCGGTGAATGTCCCGGGCACCGATCAGCAGATCGAGGCACATGTGGTGTTCGGAAACACCGACTGGGATGCCGAGGCCTTAGGGGCCTACGCACAGGACTTGGGCATCACGGTGGACCATCCGGTGGGCCGGCTGGCGTTGGGCGGTGGCGAGTTGGTGTTTTGCCACGGCCACCTCAGCCGGGACATGGAGCAGGCCTTGGCCGAGCACGTGAAGTATCTGTGTCACGGTCACACCCACCGGACGATGGACGAGCGGGCAGGTGATACGCGGGTGATCAATCCCGGGGCCCTGTTCCGGGCCAGCGATTACACGGTTGCCCTGCTGGATACCGACGCGGACGCCTTGCGATTCCTCCGCGTGCATGGGGCTTAGTTATTTAGCGTCGGCGGCGCTGTGTAGGCGGACCGCCCAACGCGCCAGCACCGCCGCCTGCGAGGCGGGCGAGATAAGGTATAGTGCGGGGTGATGCGCGGCTGCGGCCGCCGACCGATCAGGGCAAGTTGATGACCGACCATCCATCGCAAACCACGACCCCCGGTCTCTCGGTGCGGACCTACCGCCCCGCCGACCAGAAAGCCGTCGAACACCTCTACGACCACGGCCTGCTGGCCGGGCAGATCGCCCCCAACGACACCGGGGCCGACATCGACATGATCCACGAGGCCTACCTCTCCGATCCACGGCACCACTTCTGGGTCGCGGAATTGCACGGCTGTGTGGTCGGCATGATCGCGGTGACCTCTGACGAAGAGCACACCTCGGAGGTGCGCCGACTGCGGGTCGCGATCGATCACCAGAAATCCGACATCGCCGCCATCCTGCTCAAAACCGCCATCGATCACTGCCGCCGGCACGAATACCTAAAAGTCCGCCTCGACACCCGTTTCGAACGATCCGACGCGCTGCAACTCTTCGACAAGGTCGGATTCCAGCACACCCGTACCCGCAACGTACAGGGCAAGGAACTGCTCGAGTTCTACCTCGATATCTACCGCAACCCCGACGAACAAACCTGACCCCCGGTAATCCCGGACCTCCCCGGATGACCGGTTTAGGCGTTCGCGGCTTCGCGACTCGACTTCGAGTCAAAACGCCTGCCGGCTGCCACAACCGGCATCACGACGGCGGCGAGCCAAGCTATCATTGCCCGAAGCATGACAACCCTGGACGCAACGATTGAGGACACCGCCGCGTACTGCCACGCCCTGGCGCAGGATGCGCTGTCCGCGTCGCGGACGCTGGCCTCGGTGCCGGGGGCGCAGCGGGACGCGGCCTTGCGGGCGATCGCCGATGCGCTGGAAGATGCGGTCGCGCCGCTTCAGGAAGCAAACGCCAAAGACCTGGCCGCCGGCCGAGAGGCGGGGCTGAGCCCGGCGATGCTGGATCGGCTGGAGCTGACCGACGTGCGGATCGCGGCGATGGCACGCAGCGTCCGGCAGATCGCCGAGCAACCGGACCCGGTCGGCCGCGTCCTCGAGGGCCGCGTCCTGCCCAGCGGGATCAAGCTGCAGAAGGTACGGGTGCCGATCGGTGTGGTGCTGATTATTTTTGAGAGCCGGCCCAACGTCACCAGCGACGCCGCGGCCCTGTGCCTTAAGAGCGGCAACGCGGTGCTGCTGCGCGGCGGTAAGGAGGCGTTGCATTCCAACGCCGCGATCGCCGACTGTGTCAGCAAAGGATTGGCCGCGGCGGGCATCGACCCCAAGGCCGTGCAACTGCTCGGCACGACCGATCGCGCCGCGGTGGGTGCGTTGCTGAAGATGGAGGGCGTGATCGATCTGTGCATCCCGCGTGGTGGCGAATCGCTGATCCGCGCGGTGGTCGAGCAGTCCCGCATCCCCGTCATCAAACACTACGCCGGGAATTGCCATGTCTACGTCGATGCCGCGGCCGACGCGGACATGGCGGTGAGCCTTTGCGTCAACGCCAAGACGCAGCGCACCGGCGTGTGCAATGCCGCCGAAACCATCCTCATGCATCGCACGGTCGCCGAGAGCGGGTTGCTGCAACGCATCTGCCGGGCGCTTGGCGAACGAGGCGTGGAGGTCCGCGGCGACACGCGCTGCTGTGCCGCCTACCCTCAGGCGGTGCCCGCCACCGAAGCCGATTGGGCCACCGAGTATCTGGACCTGATCGTCGCGGTGCGCGTGGTCGATTCGCTCGACGCGGCGATCGAGCACATCAACCGCTACGGCTCTCGCCACACCGACGCGATCGTCACCGCCGACCTCAAAGCCGCAGACGACTTCGTCACCCGGGTCGACACGGCCAATGCCTTTGTCAACTGCTCCACCCGCTGGGCGGATGGTGCCCGCTTCGGCCTGGGCGCGGAGATCGGCATCTCCACCGACAAGCTTCACGCCCGCGGCCCGATGGGGGCCGACGACCTGACAACCTATAAGTGGGTGGCCTACGGCGACGGGCAGATCGTCGATTAAGCGCCTCGGCCCCGTCCCCTGCCACGGACCGAGCCGGGAATCACGTTGATGAGCGACCCCACCGTCACGCCGTTCACCCACGATCGGTACACCATCCGCCGCAAGTTCCTGACCTTCGCCGGGGCCAAGTTCCACATCTTTGATGCGCAGGACAACCTGATCATGTTCTCCAGGCTCAAGGCGTTCAAGCTCAAGGAAGATATCCGGCTGTTCACCGACGAATCGATGACCACCGAGTTGCTGCGGATGCAGGCGACGAAGGTCCTCGACATCTCCTCGGCCTACCACATCATCGACGCGATCAGCGGCGACAAGATCGGGGCGATGCGACGCAAGGGACTCAAATCGCTCCTCAAGGATGAATGGCTCATCCTCGACCGAGACGACCGGGAGATCGGTAAGGTGAAGGAGGATTCCACCTTCAAGGCGCTGGTGCGGCGGACGGTGGACTACGTATCGATCCTCATGCCACAGGCCTACACCATGACGCTCGGCGAACAGGTGGTGGGCGAGATGAAGCAGAACTTCAACCCGTTCATCATGAAGATCCGCGTGGACTTCTCTGCCGACACGTCCGGTCTGCTGGACCGGCGCATCGGCCTGGCCGCGGCGGTCTTGATGTGCGCGATCGAAGGTAAGCAGAGTTAAATGATGCCGACGAACCCGCCCGTGGAACTGGTGATTTTCGATGCCGGCGGCGTGATGGTCCGCCTGGCCAAAAGCTGGCAGGATGCGTGCGCCCGGGCCGGCGTTCCCTACCCGCAGATCGTGATGCAGCCGCAGGTCGCGGCACAGGTCCGCGCGGTCATCGACCCCAGCGAACGCGGGCACATCACCCAGGAGGAGTTCGACGAACGTGTCGGCGGGCTGATCGGCCTGGAGCCGGCGGCGCTGAGCAGGGTCAGCGCGCAGTGGTTGGTCGGGCCCTACCCGGGCATCGAGCAACTCATCGAACGCCTCTGCGGCAACGGCGTGAAACTCGCCTGCCTCTCCAACACCAACGAACGCCACTGGGCCATCATGACCGGCGAAGGGTTCCACGCCTCGCTGCCCGTGCAGGGCTTCTCGCACCTCTTCGCCAGCCACCTCGTCGGCATGCGCAAGCCCGAGCCCGGCATCTACGAGCATGTGGAGCGGGAAACCGGCATCGCGCCTGCCTCCATCCTCTTCTTCGATGATCGCCCCGACAACACCGCCGCCGCCGAAGCCCGCGGCTGGCAGACGCTGACCATCGACCCGACACGCCCCGTCGAACAGATGACCCAACACCTCATCGGCCTAGGATTGCTCGATGCCGACTGACCCGATACCCAACCCCAATACCGATCACGCGACCGAACGACCCGGCGGCGTGCGCGGGCCCTGGGTGCTGATCCTCACGCTGGGCATCATGCTGACCGTGCCGCTGGTGACCTACGCGGTGTGGCGGGCAAGCCAGGTCCACCTCGGCGAGCCCGAGCCGTTGAAATGGGCGGAGCACGAGTCGTGGCGGCCGATCCACATCCAGGGCACGAGCCTGGAGCGCGGACCGATGTCCTCGGCCCGCAACAACCAGCAATACTTCGAGCTCGCCTCGCCGCTGACATCCGAGCAAGAGGCGGCGGTCTGGCGTTGCGTGCAGCTCGCGCGATTCGATGCCGATGCCTTCACCGCGCCAGCCACCACCGCCGAGTTGCGTTCGATCATCGAGCAGCACCCCGATCTGTTTTATCCGCGATACCTGCTCAGCCGCGCGACCGGCGACGAAGCGGCGATGGCCGAGGCGATCGCCCGGACACCGCGCGTCCTGGTGATCCCGGTCACCGATGATCAAGGACGGGTCGCGCAAGGCCGGGTCATCGGCGACATGGAGATCGCGGTGGTGAAGGTGGATGACGATGTGATCGATGAATCATTGGTGCTGCGTTACCCGCGGCTGACGACCGATGCGCGGGGCCGAGCGTACCTGCCGCTGTTTGCCGGCAAGTACCGCATCACCCTCGCCCTGCCGTCCGAGGGCGTCCTGCCCACGAAGATCGTCGAAGGCTACTTCACCTTCCCCGGCCAACTCGGCAAGCTCCCCGCCTGGGTCGTCACGCCTCCGCCAACCACCCGCAGGCCCGCTGATGCGCAGCGCAGCGGAGCTTCTGCGGGATGAACGGGATCACCCCGTCAACCCCCCACCTCCGCCGTCCATCCCGTATCATCGCCGTTTTCCCGACCACCCCCGCGTCAGGAGGACGCATGACCGCCGCCCCGATCGCCTCATCGGCCACCGAACTGCCCGCCCCCCGCGTGATCCGCATCGAGGTGCGCCCGCAGCCGGGCCAGGCCGACCCGCAAGCCGAGGCCGCCGCCCATACCGCCCGGCAGGACGGCCTCTCGTTGCGTGAAGCCCACAGCGCCCACATCTATTTGATCGAAGCGCCGCTGACCGATAGCCAGGCCCACGCCGTCGCCGCCGAGTTGCTCGCCGACCCGGTCAATCAGACCTCCGCGCTCGGGGCCGCGCCGACCCCGGAAGACTCGGTCACCCTCGAAGTCCACTACCTGCCGGGGGTGATGGACCCGGTGGCTCAGTCGGCGCGCGATGCGATCGCCGAGATGCTGCCCGAACTGCCCGCCGACGCGATCGACGTGCGCACCGCCGTGCGTTACGACTTGTCGCTCACGGGCAACCGCCCGAGCGATGACACGCTGCGCCGCTTCGCCGAGAGCCACCTCGGCAACACCGTTGTGCAATCGTTCCATCTTCAGCCGTACCACCCCGAAGCCTTCGAGCACGGCCACGCCCAGCCCTTCCGCCTCGCCCACATCTCCATCCGCGACCTCGACGACGCCGCGCTGCAAAAGATGTCCCGCGAGGCCCACCTCTTCCTCTCACTCGACGAGATGAAGGCGATCCAGAGCTACTACCGCGAGGCGAACCGAGAACCGACCGACATCGAGCTCGAAACCCTCGCCCAGACCTGGTCCGAGCACTGCGTCCACAAGACACTCAAGTCCACCATCCACTACCAGGTCCAGGGCGATTCATCGCCCGCCCCCCCCGACCCCATCTTCCAGAACAAACCCAACCACACCGTCAACGAAGACGGCTCGATCACCATCCACAACCTGCTCAAGTCCACCGTCGCCGCCGCGACGTTCAAGCTCATGGAGCGGCCCGAGTACCGCGACTGGTGCGTCAGCGTGTTCGAAGACAACGCCGGCATCGTCAAGCTCGACGAGCAGCACGGCATCGCCATCAAGGTCGAGACCCACAACCACCCCTCCGCCATCGAGCCCTATGGCGGCGCGGCCACCGGCATCGGCGGCTGCATCCGCGACATCATGGGCACCGGCCTCGCCGCCCTGCCTATCGCCAACACCGACACCTTCTGCGTCGCGTTCCCACAACGGCCCAGCGAACAGCGGGCAGCGAATGACGAGGGCCGAAACCAGAATGACGAAAAGAAACCGGCTTCTTCGTCATTCGGCATTCGGCATTCGGCATTACCCCACGGCGTGATCCATCCGAAGCGCGTCCTCCAATGCGTCGTCGATGGCGTGCGCGACTACGGCAACCGCATGGGCATCCCCACCGTCAACGGGGCCGTCTATTTCCACGACGATTACCTGGGCAACCCGCTGGTCTTCGCCGGATGCGTCGGCATCATCCCGCTCGATAAGTGCTTCGGCACGCCCAACCCCGGCGACCGGATCGTCATCCTCGGCGGCCGCACCGGGCGGGATGGCATCCACGGCGCAACGTTCAGCTCCGCCGAACTGACCGACGCCCACGCCGACGAGTTCTCCCACGCCGTGCAGATCGGCAACGCGATCACGCAGAAGAAGACCCTCGACGTCATCCTGCAGGCGCGCGACCACGCGCAGGGGTGCCTGTTCAGCGCCATCAGCGACTGCGGCGCGGGCGGGTTCAGCTCGGCGGTGGGCGAGATGGGCGAGAAGGTCGGCGCGCACGTGGAGCTGGCCAACGCCCCGCTCAAGTATGCCGGGCTGACCTACACCGAGGTGTGGATCAGCGAGGCGCAGGAGCGCATGCCGCTCGCGGTACCCCCTGAGAATCTGGAAACGCTCAAGGCGTTGTGCGAGGCTGAGGACGTGGAGATGTGCATCCTCGGCACGTTCGGCTATGTCGAGGACGGCGTCCCCACCCTCAAGCTCGACTACCAGGGCACCGAAGTCGGCAAGCTCGCCATGCCCTTCATGCACGACGGCATCCCGACACCCACCCGCAAAGCCGAGTGGAACCCGCGCGGGTGGAATGACGAATGTCGAAACCAGAATGACGAAACGAGTCAGACTTCTTCGTCATTTGGTATTCGTTATTCGTCATTGGAAGAAACCCTCACGACCTTATTGAGTCACCCCAACATCGCCTCCAAGCACTGGATTATCCGCCAGTACGACCACGAGGTGCAGGCCGGTTCCGTGGTCAAGCCGCTGGTCGGCCCGCAGCAGGACGGCCCGTCGGATGCGTCGGTCATCCGCCCGAAATACGACTCGCCGCGCGGTATCGCGCTGGCTGTCGGCCTGCAGCCCGGCCTCAGCGAAAAGAGCCGGCAGACCGGCCTCGCCGTCGATGGCGATTCGTATCAGTCCGTCCTCGCCGCGATCGACGAGGCGGTGCGCAACGTCATCTGCGTCGGTGCCGATCCGGATCGCATCGCCATCCTCGATAACTTCTGCTGGCCCAACTGCGACGACCCGAAGATGCTCGGCCCCCTCGTCCGCGCGGCCGAGGGCTGCTACGACGGGGCGCTGGCCTATGGCACGCCGTTCGTCTCCGGCAAGGACTCACTCTCCAACCAGTTCACCACCGAAGACGGCAAGCTCATCACCATCCCCCAGACCCTGCTCATCACCGCGCTGGGCATCGTCGAGGATGTCCGCCGCTGCGTCACCATGGACGCCAAAGCCCCCGGCAATGCGCTGCTCATCATCGGACAAACCACCCCGAACCTCGGCGGCTCCCACTTCGCCGCTTGCGCCCCCGGAAACATCAACCCGCACATCCCGCGCGTGGACCTGCAGCAAGGCCCCGCCCACGCCCGCGCCGTCGCCGCCCTCATCCAGCAAGGCCTCGTCGCCTCCGCCCACGACTGCTCCGACGGCGGCCTGCTCGTCGCTGCCGCGGAGATGGCCTTCGCCGGCCGCATCGGCCTCGACCTCGATCTGGCCAGCCTCCCCGCCCCCGAGCCGTTGCCCCACGCCGCCGCGTGCTTTGCCGAGACCCCCTCACGCTACCTCCTCGAAGTCGCCCCCGGAAGTCTGGACAAAGTGATTCGATCGCTGCGCGAGGCCAAAGTGCCCTTCGCCCAGATCGGCACCTTCACCCCCCACGACCGCCTCACCCTCCGCACCCCCGCCGACGGCCAACTCCTCGATGCAAAACTCGACGACCTGCGCAATGCATGGTTGAAGCCGCTGGACTGGTAGGCGAGCAATCGCGATATAATCTTTGGAACCTGGGAAGGAGCGTCATGATGGTCAGCCCCGGCAAACTCCGCGAGTTGCAAACCCACCTCGAACGCCTGCGCCCCGACCAGCAGGACCGCGTCGTGGATTTTGCACGTCAACTCGCGCAGCCCTCCAACGGCGGGGCGCCCGCCGGCCAGCTTGAAGACCTATTTGGCATCCTGCCGGACGAAGACGCGGAAGAAATGAGGCGCATCATCGAGGCCGAGTTTGAGCAGGCGGACCCCGATGCCTGAACGCGTTCTGCTCGATACCAACGCCGCGATCGCCTATCTCAACGGGGACCTGTCGGTTCAGCGGTTGATCCGCACCATTCAGGAACCCTCACTTTGCCCCGCGGTGATCGGTGAACTTGTTTATGGGGCTATGCGATCCCAAAGGATCGAAACGAATCTTGCCAATATCGACCGTTTACTTGAGTTCTTCACGGTCCTGCCATGCACACGCACTACTGCGATGCACTACGGAAAGATACGCAGTGAACTTGCTAACATCGGCCGCCCGATTCCAAACAACGACGCTTGGATCGGGGCTTCTGCTCTTGAGCACGCCCTCGCCGTCGTCACCCGCGACGAGCACTTCATGCACATCAAAGGTCTGTCGTTGGTCGCGTGGTAACATCCTCCCATGCCCGAAGACAAGCCCAAATGCCCCCCCACCCTCTACCTCATCGACGGCCACGCGCAGATGTTCCGCGCGTTCTTCGCCATCCGCGGGGGGATGACCAGCCCCGTCACCGGGGAGCCGACCAACGCGCTGTTCGCGTTCACCGGCATGCTCATCAAGATGTTCAAGGCCTGCGGGCCCGACTACGCCGCCATGGTCGTCGACAGCGAGGGCAAGACCTTCCGCGACGCGTTCTACCCGCAATACAAAGCCACCCGCGACGAGCCGCCCGAAGACTTCATCAAGCAGATCCCGCGGATGTTCGAGCTGGCCCGGCTCTTCGGGCTGCCGATCCTCGAGAAGCCCGGTTACGAGGCGGACGACATCATGGCCACGCTCGCGACGCGCGTCGATGCCGGGGAGTTCGACGACGACGCCCCCGGCCTCAAGCTGCGCCTCGTCGCGAAGGACAAAGACCTCGAACAGGTCATCAGCAACCGCGTCGTGCTCTACGACGTGCAGACCGACGAACTGCTCGACGCGGCGGGGCTCTACGACAAGCGCGGCATCCGGCCCCAGCAGGTCATCGACTACCAGACCCTCATCGGCGATACGACCGACAACATCCCCGGCGTCAAGGGCATCGGACCCAAGACCGCGGCCAAACTCATCGAGCAGTTCGGCTCCGTCGAAGCGCTGCTCGAAAACCTCGGCCAGCTCAAGGGCAAGCAGAAAGAAAACCTCGAGACCGCCCAAGCGCAAGGCCTGATCGACCTGTCGCGCAGGCTCGTCACGCTCGACAAGCAGACCCCGATCGACTTCGACCTCGACGCGACCCGCACCGACTGCCGCAAGAAGATCGACGGCCCAGCCCTGCTCGAACTGTTCCGCACCCTCGGCTTCCACCGCCACGTCACCGACCTGCGCGAGCTGCTGGGAATCAAGGAGACAGCCGAATCAACCGCGAAGAGCGCGAAGACGGAGAAGACCGCGAAGAAAGCGGGCAAAGCGGAGGCGGGCGCGGGTGGGTTGTTTGGCGGCGGCGGCGAAGAGAAGGCGGCGGAAACAAACGAACCCGTGGCAATCGAGACGGCCGGCGACTATCGCGCCATCACCACGCGTCGGCAGCTCGACGAACTGATTACAACACTCAAGAAGCAGAAGCTGATCGCCATCGACACCGAGACCATCGGCCTCGGGCGGCGGGCACCGCTGGCGGGCCTCTGCCTCGCCTGGAATGAAGGCCAAGGCGTGTATATCCCCACGCGCTCGCCCAACCCCGACGACCACCTCGACACCGCCACCGTCATCGAAGCCCTGCGCCCCACGCTCGAAGACCCCGCCCTGCCCAAGTGCGGCCACCACCTCAAGTACGACCTGCACGTGCTGCGTCACGCGGGGATCAACCTGCAAGGCATCGTGTTCGACTCGATGATCGGCGCGTTCCTCGCCAATGCGCCCGGCATCGGCATGGACGACCTCGCGCTGTCCGTCCTCGACCACCGCTGCATCCCGATCACCGAACTCATCGGCCCGCGGCCGGCCCGCAAGTCCGACCCGAAACAGAAGACGATCGACCAGGCCCCGCTCGACCGCGTCACCCTTTATGCCGCGGAGGATGCCGATATCACGCTGAGGCTCTGCCGACACTTCCAACGCAAGCTCGATGAGCTGGGCATGACGAAGCTCGCCGCCGAGGTCGAGATGCCGCTGATCGACGTGCTGGTCACGATGGAGGCGAACGGCATCACTTGCGACCCGGCCGAGCTCGACCGCCAGCGCGACGCGCTGCAGCAACGCATCGACGCGCTGCGCACCGACATCCTCAACGCCGCCCAGCTCGACTTCAACCCCGACTCGCCCAAGCAGCTCGGCGACGTGCTGTTCAACCAGCTCGGCTTCCCGTCGATCAAAAAGACCAAGACCGGCTACTCGACTGATGTCGAGGTGATGGAGAAGCTCGCCGAGCGCGCCGCCGCGGGCGAGCTGGACAAGGTCGCCGACCACGCCGTGGGCATCCCCGCGCTGATCCTCGAGTACCGCATGCTGACCAAGCTCGTCGGCACGTACCTCGGCAACCTCAAAGACGCCATTGACCCCGTTTCCGCGGGAGGCGACGGGCGCATCCATACCACATTCGTGCAGACCGGCGCGGCGACCGGTCGGCTCGCGTCCAACAACCCCAACCTCCAGAACATCCCCATCCGCACCGACGTCGGCCGACAGGTGCGTAAAGCGTTTGTCGCGGCTGCGGAGCACAAGCTCATCGCCGCCGACTACTCGCAGATCGAGCTACGCGTGCTCGCGCACCTCTCGCAGGATGAGAACCTCATCAACGCGTTTCGCGAAGGCCAGGACATCCACACCGCCGTGGCGGCTCAGGTCTTTAACACGCCCCCTGACAAAGTGTCCAGCGAGCAGCGCGGGCACGCCAAGACGATCAACTTCGGCATCATCTACGGGGTCACGGCCTTCGGCCTCGCGCGCCGCATCGAGGGCCTCGACAACGAGGGTGCCGCGAAACTCATCGCCGACTACAAGACCCGCTTCCCCGGCATCGACCGCTTCCTCGCCCGGTGCATCGAGCAGGCGCAGACCCACGGCTACGTGCAGACCATCCTCGGCCGCCGCCGCAACATCCCCGAGATCACCTCCGGCAACGGGCAGACACGTCAGCTCGGCGAGCGCCTCGCCATCAACTCCGTCGTGCAAGGCAGTGCCGCGGACCTGATCAAGCTCGCCATGGTCAACCTCCACCGCCGCATCGTCAACGAGCGATTGCCGATGAAGATGCTCCTGCAGATCCACGACGAGCTGGTCTGCGAAACCCCCGCCGCCGAGGCCGATGCGATGTCTGCCGTGATGCGTGAGGAGATGGAAGGTGCCATGGAATTGAGTGTCCCCCTGGCCGTGGAATGCGGCGTGGGATCGAGCTGGTTTGAGACTAAGTGAAGCGAACTTTAGATCGCTTCGGTGCCCCCGCCAGGACCGGTTGAGCATGGACAAATGCAACCTCGACGGCCACCTCAGCGCCGCCGTTATCCCGGCGAAGGCTTTGGGCAACCAATCTGACGGCATGCACGGCATGGTGTGACGACTGAGTTTATTCCTTGAGGCCCCAGGCAGTTCCATGTCCAAAGTATTGTCCGAGGAAGCCTTGTGTAAGTTGGTTGCGATTCTCGACGAGGCGTTCGAGAAGCCGCCGGGTGAGTGGCATCACTTCACGGAGGCATCGCCGGACTCGGGGTACTTCGGCACCCTCGCTCAACTCACCGTCGTGGAAGCGGGCCGACCCGTGGCCGGGACATCTGTGGCGGAGCAGGTCAGCCATGTCACGTTCGTCATGGAGACCTCGACGACACTCCTGCGTGGTGCCTCCGATCCCCCCGGCTTGGAGCAGTGGCGGGCGAGCTGGCAAACGGTCGATTTGGATGCGCCGACTTGGGAGCGGTTGCAGCATGAGCTCCGCGACGCGTACCATCGCTTGCGTGACTCGGTCCAATCGCAAAGCGTCTGGAGCGCCGAAGCGTTTGCCGTTGTCGTCGGTACGCTCGCGCATGTGGCGTACCACTTGGGAGCGATCAAGCAGAAGATTGCCGTGTTGAACCGGGCGTGCTAACCACCCGCCGAAGCGGATGGGATTGAAGTCGAGGGTAGCGCGTTGGGTTTTGTTCAAACGTTGCGGCTACGGGGGTGGAGGCGTGGCGAGGCGGGTTGGGTTATGATTCGCGGATGCCGATTCTCCTTGATGATCAGCCGGCGCAGCTCGTAGGCGACACGCTGGGGCAGGTGCTTGATGCGGCTCAGCAGCGGCTCGCGGCCCAGGGCCGCATCGTGGTGGAAGTCCGCGTCGAGGGTCAGACGCTCAACGGCGAGACGATTGATCGCCGGGCGGATGAAGCGTGCGGGGATAAGTTGATCCACCTCACCTCGGCGAAGCCCGCCGAGGTGGCCGTCGACGCGCTGGCCGCCGTGCGCACGCAGCTTGGCGAAGCGCGGGTGCTACAGGCGGAAGCGGCGGACCTGCTGCAGCGCGATCAGCAGGCCGATGCACTGAACAAGGTTTCGACGGCGATCGAGGCGTGGCTGGCGATGCAGCAGGTGGTGGTGCAGGCAGCGGCGATGCTCGACGTGGACCTCGATGCGCTCGAGGTCGAGGGGCAGGAGCTGACCGACTCGGTCAACGATCTCGCGGCCCAGCTCAAGGAGCTGCGCGAGCTGATCCAGGCGGGCGACATGGTCGGGCTGGCCGACGTGCTGGCGTACGAATGGCCCGACATCACCGACCGGTGGGATGCGGTCCTGGGCGCGTTGCTGGAGAAGGCGCGGTAGCGGTTATAATCTGGCTATACGACTGGGTGATGTCCTCGCGTTTCTTCGACGCAAGCCGTTCGACCCGTTCCGGATCTACGCGACCGACGGTCGGATGTATCACGTCTATCATCCCGACCAGGCGATCGTGCTGCGAACCCGATTGATCCTCCCGGTGGGAGGCGAAAGCGTGGTGCCGGACCACGCGGAGCATCTGGCCCTGGCATACGACGCGCGGATCGAGGAGACCGGTTCCGCATCGCATCGGCAGGCGGGGTAACGCGCCGCTTGCGGCTTCGCGACGCCGCGAGCGGCGGCGACCCGAAGCTGCGATCACGACAAAGACCGGCTACAATCCGCCACCATGCCGAACCTCGACCATCCCACGCTGCCGTCGATCAAGCAAGCCTTCTCGGGCGTGAAGCTCTTCGCGACCGAGTTCCGCGGGCAGACCACCGTCGTCGTGCCCAAGGCCAAGGCCCACGACCTGCTCGCGTTCCTGAAAAACGACGCGGTATGTGACTACAACTTCCTGGCCGACATCTGCGCGGTCGATTACCTGCATTACCCCGAATCGAAGCACGACGGGCCGACCGGCCGCTTCGCGGTCATCTATAACGTCGTGAGCCACCGCGACAACCGCCGGCTGTTCATCAAGGTGCTGCTGGACCCGACGCTGCCGACCGAGGGCATCGACGACGACCCGGCCCTGCACGTCGAGTCGGTCTGCGACCTGTGGCCCGGCGCCGAGTGGCTGGAGCGCGAGGTCTACGACATGATGGGCATCCACTTCGACGGCAACCCCGACCACCGCCGTATCCTCCTCTGGGAAGACTACCCCGCCTTCCCGCAGCGCAAGGACTACCCCATCATCGGCCGCGGCGAGCGCGAGCATTACCAGGTCATCGGCCGCGACAACGCGTGATGATCGTGCGGGGGATTCCTTCATCGCGATGGCTGCACCTCCGCGCCAGGATCACGGGGGAATCGGTGATGGCGGGGTTGTACTGCGGCCTTCATCCATACAACCTTTTTTCCATGCCAAGCCCCGTACCCACCGCATCGCGATTCGGATTGCGGTTACTTTGATTGTCTTGCTGATCGCAGTGGTTGATTACAGCTTGATGCCCTGGTGCGACCGCGGCATCGAGTGGGTTGAACCCAACGCGGTCTTGATTGGCCCGTCCCTGTGCGTACTGGCCGTCCCCGGCATTCCAAGATACCGCGGGTCACTGCGGGTGTTGATCGGACTTCTGCATTTGTGGCCGGTTTATCTTGAAGCTGCGCATGGGTGAGGCGAGGTGTGCGGGCAGTCACGCGGGGGAGATGGGGGGGTTGGTTTCGGCGGGGTCGAGCAGGTCGACGCGGCCGTCCTCGTGGAGGTGGATGAGGCCGAGCTCGTTGAGGGCGTTGAGGGCGGCTTTTTGTTCGGCTTCTTTTTTGGCGTTGGCCCACGCCGAGCCGAAGCGGCGGCCGTTGACCTCGACGCAGACCTCGAAGGCCTTGGCGTGGTCGGGGCCTTTTTCGTCGAGCAGGACGTAACTGGGGTTCTGGGGCAGGCACTTCTGGGCGTATTGCTGGAGCACGCTCTTGAAGTTGCGGTGGTGGGTGGAGTTTTCGGCCTCGTGGATGTGAGGCTTCATGTGGTCGAGGATGAACTTACGCGTCGGCTCGATGCCGCCGTCGAGGTAGATCGCGGCGATGATGGATTCGAGGACGGCGGCGGCGATGGAACTGGGCAGCGAAGGCCGGCCGGTCATGCCCTTGCCGAGGTTAAGCATGCCGGCCAGGTCGATCTCGCGGCTGATCTGGGCGCAGACGCGTCGGCTGACGACGGCCGACTTGATTTTGGTCATGTCCCCTTCCTGGAGTTCGGGGAAGGTGTGGTAGAGGTATTCGCAGACGACCTGGCCGAGGATCGCGTCGCCGAGAAACTCCATCCGCTCGTTGGACTGGAGCCGGTGGTCGGCGCTGGAGGCGTGGGTGAGCGCCTCGACGAGGAGGGCGGGGTTCTGGAAACGATACCCGAGAATGTTGGCGGCTTGATCGAGCATAAAGCGACCGGGGTCAGCCGTGTTCGTAGTGAACCGGCCGGGGAACGCTCGGCGGATGCCGCCGAGAGGCGAGAACCCGGTGCCGCGGCGGAGCGATGAACCTGTTTCACCAGACCGCGGCGGCAGCGGCGATGCTTGTGTTCGTCCCGAGTATCCGACGCCCCCCGTCGCTTGTCAATCCCCTGCGCCACGACTACCGTTGACCTCACATGATGCCGAACACCCGCCGCGGATATCGTTGCCTTTTATCGCCCGCCCTGGCCGTGCTGCTGCTCTCGCTGGGCGGCGGGGCGCTGCTCGCCGACGCCGCCCGGGCGCAGGCGCCGGAGCAAGCCACCCCGATCATGCCCGTCGCCGAGGTGCGGATCGGCATGAAGGGCTACGGGCTGACGGTGTTGCAGGGCACGAAGATCGAGCCGTTCGCGGTGGAGGTGATCTCCGTCGTGCCCAACGCGAACCCCAAGCGTGGGGTGATCTGGATCGAGTGCGAGCACCCGGCGTTGACGGTTTCGGGCCCGGTGCAGGGCATGTCCGGCTCGCCGATCTTCCTGTGGGATGAAGGCGAGGAAGGCACGATCGGCGAGGGGGGCAAGCTGATCGGCGCGTTCGCGTTCGGATTCTCGGGCATCAAGGTGCCGCTGGCCGGGGTGCAACCGATCGAATACATGCGCGAGACCGGGCAGCGTGCGGCGGCGATTGAAAAGGACCCCGAAGCGCACCGCCGGGCGATGGCGCGTCCTGCGGGCGGCGCGTCGGGTCTGGCGACGCTGGATCGACTGGCGAGCGTTGCCGAGGCGTCGGGCATGAGGTCGCAGGAAACGTTTCGGCTCACGCTGGCACGTGAGGCGCTTCGCCGCGCAACGCGCACACCCGCAAGCGAAAGCAACACCCCCGAGCTGCCGCAGACCCCGGACGGTTATGACGGCCAGGCGGTGTCGCTGTCGCTGCCGATGGCGGTAAACTCGCCGCAGACCGCCGCGATGCTGCGTCCGCTGTTCGAGGGCAGCGGGATCATGCCCGTGGCCGCGGACAACGCCATCGCGGGCCGACCTCCGCACGGCACCGACCCCGACACACCGATCGCCCCCGGCAGCGTGCTGTCGATCCCGCTGGCGTTTGGCGATACCGACCTCTCCGCGGCGGGCACCGCAACCGAGGTGCTGCCCGACGGCACGGTGATCGGCTTCGGTCACCCGATGTTTGGCCGGGGCCCGACCGCTGTGCCCATGGCCAGCGGGTATGTCCACTTTGTCGCGCCGCGCATCACGATCAGCTTCAAGCGGGCCGGGTCGCTGAACATCCTCGGGTCGATCGTCCGCGATGAGTCGGCGGCGGTCGCGGGTATCGGGCAGAAGCTGTACACGACCGCGCCCGTCTCGGTCAGGATCGAGCAGCCCGGCCTCGACGTGCAGAGCTACCAGTTCGAGGTGGTCCACGACGAAACCCTCACGCCGAGCCTCGTCGCCACCGTGTATGCCCTCAGCGCCGAGGCGATCCACAGCCCGCCGGCCCGCAGCACGCTGCGCCTCAGCGGGCGGATGTCGTTCGAGGGCGACCGCACGGTCGAGCTCGACACCACGCTGCCCACCGGCAACGTGCAGGCGGCGATCATGGAGATGATGCCCGCGATGACCCTGGCCGCCCAGAACCCCTTCGAGAGCCTCAAGCTCACCGGCGCGGACTTCAAGCTGACGGTGGAGGACGGCCTGCAGTTCGCCACGATCGAAGCGGCGCGGGCCGATCGTAGATCGCTGCACGCCGGGGACACCGTCACCGTCACGGTACAGCTGCGTGAATACGAGGGCGAGGCGTTCACCCGCCGCGCCGAACTCACCCTGCCGGCCGACCTGGCGCCGGGGGAATATCAGCTCCATGTCGGCGACGCCGGGCAATACGCCAACCGTCTGGGCCAGTCACGGCCTTATCTTTTCGAAGCGCAGAGCATCGATGAGTTGATGGCGGTGGTTCGTGACACGATGGCCATCGAGCGAAAGGCGTTTTATGTGATGCTGCCGACCAACCGCAAGAGCGTGTCGATCGGCCGGCAGAACCTAAGCGACCTGCCGCCGAGCAAGGCGTCGCTGATCCGCCGCACCGCGGGCAGTGCATTGACCGAGTTTTCTCCGATGATCGAGGTGCAGACGCCGATGCCGATGGTCGTGTCGGGCCAGGCCGTGGTGCCGATCACCGTGACTCCCCGCAGCCAGCCCTGACCGCCCCCCACCCGATCTTCCCCGCCCAGCACCCCCAGGCTTCCTTCATGCCGCCTTCTTTCTACCGTACCGCTTTGATCGTTACCGCCGCGCTGACCGCCGTGTCGTCGCTGGCGATTCAGCCGCAGCGCTGGACCCACACCGCCGAGGCGGACTTCGCGCCCGGCGAAGTGGCGGGCACGGTGGTGACCAACCTCGGCGATGTGAAGCTCGCCGCCGCGACGCAGACGATCGACGAGCTGCCCGAAGGTGTGACGATCATTTATGACATCGAGGTGGTTGACGGCCAGACGTATCTGGCCGCGGGTCCGGAGGCGAAGGTGCTGCGGATCGTCGAGGGCAAGGCGGAAGAGGTTGTGGCGTTTGCGGGGCATCAGGTCTTCGCGCTGGAGCAGTTGGATGGCGTGCTGATCGCGGGCGTCAGCGGGGAAGAAAGCCGGATCGTGCATCTGGGCGAGGGCGAGCCGGCCGTATTCGCGAAGCTGCCGGGGGTGCGTTTTATCTGGGACCTGCTGCCGGCGGGCGACGGTTTTTTCGTGGCCACCGGGCCCGAGGGCAAGGTGTTATACGCCGACGCAGAGGCGGTGACCGAAGTGCTTGACACGGCTCAGGCAAATGTGCTTTGCCTGGCGCGTCACGGCGACGGGCCGATCTTCGCGGGGACCGACACCGAGGGATTGATCTACCGCCTGACGCCGCGCGAGGACGACGCGTTGTTCGACGCGTTCGTGGTGTATGACGCCGCGGAGCCGGAGATCGGCGCGTTGCTGGCGATGCCCGATGGGACGGTGTACGCGGGCACGGCGGACGCGGAGAAGGCGCGGCCGGGGCGTCTGCAGGAGGCGCAGAAAGAAGAAACCGGCCGGCCCGCTCAAGCCGGCGATCCCCGGGAGGGCGAGGCTGAAGCAGGTGAAGCCACCGACGAGGCTGAGGTGGCTGAACCGGGCGAGGATGGCGGAGCGATGGAGGAAGCCGAGGCCGAGGCCGAGGTTGATGCTGAAGCAGAGGCAGAGGCAGAGGACCGCGGCGAGGCGGCTGAAGCCGACCCCGGCGACGAGGCGGTACCGGCCGAGGCCGCGGCCCCGCCCACCGCCGAGCAGCGTGACGCGTTGCGTGAACTGATCCGCCAGCGCCTGCTTGCCGCGCGTAAGTCCGGCACGATCGCCCCGATATCGCCGCGGGGCGGCGACGGCGGTACACGGCCGACCCGCGCCGCGGCCGCCGCGAAAACCGGCACGGCCGAGGGCAACGCGGTGTACCGCATCGACCCCGCCGGCTTTGTGCAGCCGGTGTTCCGCGATTCGGTGATGATCCTCAAGCTCGCCGCCGAGCATACCGATGATGGCGGCCACCGCCTGCTGATCGCGACGGGCGTGGAGGGCCAGGTCTTCCGCGTCGATCCGGAAAGCGGCGAGAGGTCGGTCGTGCTCGATCTGGAACCGACCAACGTGCCCGCGTTGAACGTGGCCGACGACGGCACGGTGATGCTTGGCACCGCGGATGCGGCGACGCTGGTCACGCTGGAGCCGGGCGTGGCCAAGCGTGGCACCTTCACCTCCAAGCCGATGGATGCGAAGCAGATCAGCCTGTGGGGCACGTTCAACCTCACCGCGGAGGTGCCGGCCGGAGCGTCGATCACCGTTGAGACGCGCTCGGGCAACCTCGCCGACCCCGAGGCCGCGGCCTGGTCGAAGTGGTCGGCGGCCGCGGTGTTCATGCCCGATGCCGATGCCTCACCGCTCGCACCCCGCGAGATCAAGATCGACAGCCCCCCCGCCCGCTTCCTGCAATACCGCCTGACGCTGACGTCCAACGGACAAGCCTCGCCGAGCGTCGGCAAGGTCGAGCTGGCCTATGTGATGCCAAACCTGCGCCCGGCCGTCGATTCGATCAAGGCCGGCTACCCCGAGACCAAGGGCGACCAACCCCCCGCCACCGCAATGAAGATCGAGTGGCAGGCGACCGATGGCAACGGCGATCGGCTGCTGTACCAACTCGAATACCAGCCGGCCGGCAGCACGAAGTGGCTCAACCTTGCCGACGAGCTGACTAACACCAACCACGACTGGGACACCACCCGCGTGCCCGATGGCCGTTACCTGCTTCGCGTCACGGCCGACGATCGGCTGGACAACCCCGGAACGATGGCGCGAAGCGCCAGCCGCGTCTCCGACCCGGTGGTGGTCGATAACACCCCGCCGGCGGTCCAGGACCTGCGGGTCGCCGTCGATGGCCGCACCGTGACGATCTCCGGCCAGGTCACCGACGCCCTGTCGCCGATCTCATCGATCGCCTACAGCCTCGATGAGGACACGCAATACACCCCCGTCCTGCCCGAGGACCTGATCTTCGACTCGACAAGCGAAAAATTCGTTGCTACAATCCCCGATTCGTCGCCGGGCCCCCACGTGGTCACCCTCCGCGTGAAAGACGCCCGCGGCAACACCAGCCACCACCCGGTGCTGTTCGACATCGAATAAAGATCCATCACGCCCGGCCTGAGCAACGCGTAGGCCGGGATCGCCCCGAAAGACTCCCCGAAGGAGCCACACCATGCCCACCCATTACCCCAAGCGCCGCAGCCTCATCAAGCGTGCCCGCAAGCACGGCTTCCGCGCCCGCATGCGGACCACCATCGGCCGCAAGATGGTCAACCGCAAGCGCCGCGTCGGCCGCTCGGTCAACGTCCGCAAGTATTAGACCCTCTCGGCCGCAACGACCCCGCCCCAAACGCCCACCGCCCCCGGCGGTGGGTTTTTTCATGACTTGCAGCCCCGCCAATCCGCCCCCAGGCCACCGCACGCGCTGTGGCCTTGTTGCGTGTCAGAGCCATGAAACCCGTGCGAAACGGGACTATACTTCGGCTTGGCCAAAAAGCCTAAGTGGTCATGGCCAGGTTAGGTCTCCCGGGGTCTGCCGTCTGATGCTCGCCCCTGTGTGATGCTTCGACGATCCGGTGTCAGGCTGTTATTCTGACGTCTTGACGCCAAGTCTTCGCAGCGGCGCGGCGTCGTCGGATACCGCGCGATGTCTAAAGCCTGTCCCCAACCCGTCGCCTTCATCGAGCGCAAGCGGCCCGACCGCAAGCGGGTCGATGAACTGCTGGCGCTGTCGCAGCAGGCCAACCACTGGGCCAACGGCGGGCCGATCTGTGATCGGCTCGAGCGGCGGATCGGCCGGCTGACCGGCGACCGCCCCGGCCGCGCGGTCGTGGCGTGCGCCAACGGCACGGCGGCGCTGCAGGTGCTCGCGGGCGTGGAGGCGATCAAGCTCGGTCGGCCGCTGCGCTGGGCCGTGTCCGCCTTCGGATTCTTCTCAACCTTCATCGGCCCATTCCACGGCGCCCGAGTCATCGACTGCGACGCAGAGGGCATGCTCGACCTCGACGCGCTGGACCGGCTCGATCCCGCCGACTACGACGGTGTCTGCGTGACCAACCTCTTCGGGCTTCATGCCGACCTCGACCGCTACCGGTCCCTCTGCCAGCAGCACGGCAAGGCGGTGATTGTTGATAACGCCTACGGCCTGATCGCACGCGACAGGTATCCGCCCGACCCGCTCAACGAGATCATCTCCCTGCACCAGACCAAGCCTTGGGGCTTCGGCGAGGGCGGCTGCGCGATCGTGTCGGCCGACGACGAACCGATCGCGCGTTCGCTGATCAACTTCGGCGTCCTCCGCGAGCAGGAGGCGGCGCCTTACGCATTCAACGGCAAGATGTCGGATGTGGCCGCGGCGTTTATCCTCGACCGCATCGAGCAGGCCCATCGCTGGCGTGACCTGGCCTACGAGCAATACCAGCGTATCCAACGATTAATCGAGGATGCGGGGCTCGATTTGGTCCCATTGACCGGTGACGTGGCCAGCCCGGTCGGCACCGGCCAACTCGCCCTGCTCGCTCCCCATCCCGTGGATGAGGCAGCCCTGTTCAACGAACACTTCGTGATGCGCAAGTATTACCGCCCGCCGTGGCTGCCTTGGCCGACGCGGGCGGCGGCGCTCTACGCGCGGGTCCTCAACGTACCCTGCCACGCGGATATGGCGGAGGTGAGCGACGAGGCGATCATCGAAGTGCTCGGCGGCGCCTTACGGCGGTCGGCACCGCAAACCGCCATGCGCGTACGGAGCGAGGTGTGACCGCGGTGATGCCAACCCTGCCGACCGACCCGGGGCCCGCGCCTCCGGCTCCCAGCGGCTCGTGGCTGCTGTTTAGCGATATCCACGCGAGCGGCACGGCCGTCGGGCAGGTCGCGCGGTTGGCCGTCGGCCACGACCGCCTGGTTTTCGCGGGCGATATCTGCGGCTTCGGGCAGGACTGGGCGTCGGTTATCGATCTGTTTATCGACCTGCGCGTCGAAGCGGTGCTTGGAAATCACGACCTGATGGTGCTCGACGAGACGATCGACCTGGGGCGTTACCCCCCGCGTGTCGTCGAGCCGATCGAGGCGGCGCGGACGCAGCTCCGCGGGCGGCATCGCGACTACCTCGCCTCGCTGCCCTGGCAGATCGAGTTCGACGAAGGCCTGTTCGTGCGTCATACCGTGGGAACCGACCAGTATTGCCGCTGCGCCGAAGACTGCGACCCGTTGATCGACCTGACCGATGCGCCGACGATCGTGTTCGGCCACACCCACCGGCCAAGCCATTGGCTGCGCCACGGACGGCGGCTGATCAACCCGGGGTCGGTGTCGCACGGCCGCGGCGGCGCGCCACGCAGCTACGTCACGATCCGCGATAGCGTCATTGAGCATCACGTCCTGCCGGAGGTCACATGAGCACCCCCGTGGTCATCACGGCTGTCGGCGGCGGGGTCGGGCAGAGCATTCTCAAGTGCCTGCGCGGGACCGATTATCGCACGATCGGCGTGGACATCTACGACACCGCCGCCGGGCTCTACCTGGCCGACGAAGCCTTCCTCAGCAAGCCGGCGGCCCACCCGGGGTTCATCGACAGCCTGCTCAAGGTCTGCCGCGCAACCGGCGCGCGGTATCTGTTCCCCGGGCTCGATGCGGAGCTGGCGCCGATCGCGGCGCGGCGCGATGCGTTTTTATCCATCGGCACCACGCCGATCGTCAGCGACCCGGCCGTCGTCCATCTCAGCGACAACAAGCTGGCGCTGTGCCGCCGCTTGGCCGAGCGCGGGCTGACGTCGATCCCGACCTACACGTCGCTCGAGGCCGCGGCCGCGTCGCGTGGGCCTTACATCATCAAGCCGGCCACCGGCTGCCGCTCGCAGGGGGTCCGTAAGGTCGAGAGCCTGGCCGGGGTATCGCTCGGGCCCGATGAGATCGTGCAGGCGTACATCGGTGGTGACGAATATACCTGCGGCTCGGTGAGTTTCGACGGGGATGTGCTCGGCGTGATCGCGATGCGCCGCCAGTTGCGGGACGGCGACACCTACAAAGCCGTGGTTGATCAACAACCCGCGGTGGTCGGCTTCGTGGGGCAACTGCTCCGCGACATCCGGCCGTTCGGCCCGTGCAACGTGCAATGCCGCGTGCAGGACGGTAGGGTTTATACGCTGGAGATTAACGCCCGTTGCTCGGGGACGACCGCGGCCCGGATGCACGCCGGGTTCAACGAGCCGCGGATCACCCTCGACCACCTCGAGGGCCGACCGACCGCCCTCACGATCGAACCGATCGAGGTGAGCCGATACTGGAACGAGGTCGTGATCCGTCCCGCCGACAAGGCACGCGTCCGCTCCGCGGATCAGTTGTGAGCCTGGCGTATGAAGCACGATGGCATCAAGGTGAATCTTTTCACGGCGGGCGACTCGGCGGACATCAACACCTGGTCCAACCTGCCCTACTTCTTCTCCGATGCGCTTCTCAAGCATGGGGTCGCGGTCAACCGCGTTGACCTGCTCCCCGCGAACGACCTTCGCTATCGCGTGCCGCACTACCTGTGGTGGAAATACGTCGGGTTGCGTCACCGGCTAGGCCGCGAAAAACCCCCGTACGATTTCTTCCGCGATCACGTCGCCCGCCGCCTTGCGGAGGCCCGCATCCGCCAGGCGGTGCGGCGGTATGACGCGGGCTTCAACATCTTCCTGACCTACAGCTTCTCGTCGTACCGCGAGAGCCACGCGCCGGTCATCCACCTGTGCGACAGCACCTATGAGCACTACCTGGAAGACACCGGGCGCAAGCCCACGCGGCGCGACCGCCGCGAGATTGCGCGGGAAGTCGATTTCCTCCGACACGCCCACCTCGTGTACTGCACCAGCCGACGGTGCTGCGACTTCATCCGCGATCACTACGGGATCGATCACGCCCGGCCCTTCGACTACGGCATCAACCTGGAACTGGATTTCAGCGAGCCGGCCGAGGCCTGGCTCGATCGCAAGTGGCAAGCACGGCGGCTGCTTTGCATCGGGCGCGGCATCCACAAGCGCGGGATCGACATCCTCGTCGAGGCCCACCGGCGGCTCAACGCGGATCAGCCAGCGCCGCTCCACCTTGACCTCGTCGGGGTGCTGCCCCACGAGCTTAAAGAAGCCGGCCCACACGTCACCTGCCACGGCTACCTCGACAAGCAAGACCCGATCCAGCGCGAGCGCTACACCCAACTGCTGCGGGACGCGACGCTGTTTGTGATGCCCATGCGTGAGGGCCCGCCACCGGGGGTGGTAAACGAGGCGGCGTTGGCATACACGCCGGTGCTCATCAGCGATATCTGGGGGGTGGGCGAGTTGGTCAGCCCCGGACAATCCGGACTGCTGATCGATCAGATCACCCCGGAGGCCTTCGCCGCGGCGATGCATGGGCTGCTGACCGACCGCGAGCGATGGGAACGACTGGCCCGCCAGGCTCACGCGCACATGGGCGACCGCTCGTGGGTGGCCAGCGTTGGACGGCTGCTGAGCGAAGCGCGGGCCATGCGGGGGGAAGGCGGCGGGGTCGCCCCGGACGACCGTGCGTAAATCCGCCCCGGATCGCTGCGCTTTGAAGCCGCTGACCGTGTTCTGTTAAACTCCCTGCCCCGCCGCGGCGATGCGGCCGCACTCCCCCCTTAACTCCCTCGGACAAGGCATACCCCCATGAGCTTTGAGATTGAACACGTCCACGGCCGACAGATCCTCGACTCCCGCGGCAACCCGACCATTGAGGTCGAGGTCCACCTGATCAATGGTGAATCCGGCCGGGCCGCGGTCCCCTCCGGTGCCTCGACCGGCGAGAACGAGGCGGTGGAACTGCGTGACGACAAGAAGGACTACTACCTCGGCAAGAGCGTCGAGCAGGCGGTGCTCAACGTCAACGAGCACATCGGGCCGGAATTGATCGGCGTCGATGTGCGGGATCAGGAAGGCATCGACGCGGCGATGCTGGAGATGGACGGCACGGCGAACAAATCTAAGCTGGGCGCAAACGCGATCCTGGGCGTGTCGATGGCCGCCGCCCACGCCGCCGCCGAAGCCACCGGCCAACCGCTGTACCGCTATCTCGGCGGCAGCGCGGCCAAGGTGTTGCCCGTGCCGATGATGAACATCCTCAACGGCGGCAAGCACGCGGATAACACCGTCGATTTCCAGGAGTTCATGATCCAGCCGTGGGGCTTCGACAACTTCTTTGAGGCGGTCCGCGCGTGCGTCGAGATCTATCACACGCTCAAGGGGGTGCTCAAGAAGCAGGGCATGTCCACCGCCGTGGGCGACGAGGGCGGCTTTGCGCCGGACCTCAAGGACAACGAAGACGCGCTGAAGATCATCGAGGAAGCCACCGCCAAGGCCGGCTACAAGTGGGGCGAGCAGATCTTCGTCGCGCTGGACCCGGCGACCTCCGAGCTGTGGAACGAAGCGGAGAAAGACGGCAAGAAGGGCTACAAGTTCTTCTCCTCCTCGCAGGAGATCATCAGCAGCGACGACATGGCCTCGCTGTGGGCGGACTGGTGCAGCAAGTACCCGATCCGTTCGCTCGAAGACGGCCTGGCGGAGAACGACTGGGCCGGCTGGAAGACGCTGACCGACAAGATCGGTGACAAGGTTCAGCTCGTCGGCGATGACCTGTTCGTCACCAACAAGACCTTCCTGCAGCGCGGCATCGATGAGGGCTGCGCCAACTCGATCCTGGTGAAAGTCAACCAGATCGGCACGCTTTCTGAGACCTTCGACGCGGTGAATCTGGCGATGCGTAACAAGTACAGCGCGGTGCTCAGCCACCGCTCGGGCGAGACCGAGGACGCGACCATCGCCGACATCGCCGTGGCCACCAACTGCGGGCAGATCAAGACCGGTGCCCCCTGCCGCTCCGACCGCAACGCCAAGTACAACCAACTCATCCGCATCGCCGAGGAACTGGGCGACAGCGCCGTGTACGGCGGCGTGACCTGGAACAAGGGCTGATCGCGCCGCCGCAAACGGCAAACCGCACAACCTCCCCGACCGTTACCCCCGCGCCCCTCGGCGGGGGTTTTTCGTTTCGGTGTTTTACCCGATCAAGTCCGGCCCGGCGCTTTCCGATGGAGGGGATGGAGAGATGAACTCCATACGGGGCGGAGTGGCGAAAGCCCCGACCTTGCCACAGCCGAGGCGATCAACTGATCGCCTCGGCTTTTCTTTTCGTTGATCCCCCACATGCTGCGCAGCTCTCGCGTCAGGAGGTCAGCGGGGTCTGGCTCTTGCGGACCTCAACGCGCAGCTTCGGGGCGTCGGACAGCGCGTCGATCAGCCGGGGCAGTTCGGCACGGTGGACCTTCCCGCAACGGGCGGCGCGGCCCATCGACTGCAGGGTCAGCCGGGCCACCTTCGCGTCGGTCGCCACGTGAAGCAGCGCGTCCTGATTCAGGGAGATGGACCGGCTGCGGCGGTACTTGTGGTAGATCAGCCGGCGGTCGGTGACCACCACGCCCGCGAGGCCCGCGTCGTTGGAGGTGAAATCCGCGTCGTTGAGGTAGAGCTTGAAGGTCTCGCCGCGCTCGAAGCGGCACCACACGCCGATGCGCTGGCGCACCTTGTCGGACATCGACCGCCAGGCGTCCGAGGCGTAGCGGGCGATGTCGGTCTTGAGCAGGGCGTACTCGGGCCCGCATCGGCCATTGACCCGCTCGATCCACTCCAACGCGGTGCGATGATTCGGCAGCATCACCTCGCAAGCGCTGGACCCGAGGGCGATGGTGTGCGCGGTCGCCTGCAGGCTGTTGCTCGCGGCCTTGGTGCTGACGTAGAAGAGCATCGGCAGATCGAACGGCTCGTTAAACCCGTCGAGCCGCCCCATCGCCCGGACGATCCCGCGCGGCGAGGGGTTGGACGCAACGTGCAGCTCGTGCCGCGTCTCCAGCGAGTGCAGCGGCGTCTCGTCGCCGAGGTGCTTGTTGTGAAAGATCATCGCCCGCGCCATCAGGTTGCCCGTGTCGTCGTCGCCGCTGAACGCGCAACGCATCGGCATCGATGTGCGGAACACCTCGTGCTTGAGCCACTGCGCATCGAACGCGATGCGCACGCCCTCGATCCCCACCGCGCGGACGACCAGATAAGGCCGCGGCTGCGAAGGGTTCAGTTGCGTCGGGTACTGCGTCGGCTCGTTACGCTCCTCCATGGCCGAGGCGGACACCTCCTCGTCGTGAAAGTCATCGGGCACCGGCGTATCGCTCAGCGCATCTTCCAGCAGATCGTCCTGCTGGATGTCTTCGGAGATGTCGATCAGGTCGCCGTGGTCGCCTGGCCCGTGATGATCGAGCGTGTCGGTTGTGATCGGCCCGCCGCTGTCCTGCGACCGCCGTGAGTTGACGACCGGGATGCCGGCGACGGTGCCTTCCGCGGTGCCTGCCGCCGATGCTCCCGCAAACCCCGGGTCGCTCATCGCCTCCTCGAAGGCGTCTTCGGCGTCGTCGGCCGCATCAATCGTGGCGACCATGAAGTGCGAGACGGTATTCTCCAGCAGCTCCTGCATCGAGGGGATGACAAAACGCTGCTCGCATTCGGTGCAGCGGCCACGTCGGCCGGCGGCGGTCTCGGGCACCCGCAGCGGCGTCCCACAGTTCGGACAATCGACCGTCATTTCCATCGCGAGAACCTCGCTTCCACGGCCGCCATCCGGAAACCGCGCGGCGGCCGTACGATGGTGATGTTGCCGCCGAAGAAAGGGCACCCGGTCAACAGCGCATTGCCGGGTGGGCGGCGATGAAACGCTTTACATCAGGCATTGTAAATCAAAACTGACGATCCGACCAGCCATTTCCCCCACCGGCCTCGGGCAAAAGCCTGGACGGTTCGTTATGCTGATGCATGCACGTGCCGTGGGATGGGTCCGATTTCGGGGGCTCCTGACAAGGCCGCTTTGTGCCTTTTCAGTGAACCCAAGCCCCACACGGACAAGCTCCGCGACCCCGCTTGTCAGCGGCACCCGAAAAACCGTGACGCGACGCAGTACCAGGGTTGATCCGCATCCCCGGCAAGGCCGACCAATATGAGCAGGCGATACCAAGCGGCATTGGGCACGGAACTTGAACGCAGCAACGCGCTGTCCGCCGCGGTGTGGGCGTGGCGGGGCTTGATCGCCATCCCCCTGGTCGCGTTCCTTGTGGTCATCGCCACCTCGGGCCTGGGCCCGACCTCCGGGTGGCTGCATGGCTGGGGGCTGATCTTCCTGGTCGTCGCGTTGCTTTGGCTGGCGCTGGTCACCCCGCCGGTGTACATCCTCCGCTCACACTGCTTCCGCGCCGCCTGGCGGGGCAAGCCGATCGATCCGCCCAGTTACGTCCGCGGGCTGGTCACCGTCTGGGTGGTGCTCGAGATCATCGTGATGCTTTCGCTGGCCAGTTGTGTCGCCTCGGGCTCGCTGCTGCCGGGGGTGCTGCCCGGAGCCCTTGCGCTGATGCTTCTGGCTTTCTCGGGGCCGCAGGCGCGGGCGCTGGGGTTGGAGGAATCAGCCACTTAGCCCTCTCGCAAGCGCGGTAAGCCCCACCCATGTCACGCGCAACGTCCTACCTCCGGCTGCTGCGGATTCTCTGGTCCGCGTCGATCGCGGCGGAGATGGAATACCGCGCCAATTTCATCATGGCCTGTATCACCAGCACCTTTACCCTGCTGGGCGCGCTGCTCACCCTCACGCTGCTCTACCGCCACGGCTACGAGATGGGCGGCTGGGCCTGGCCTCAGGCCCTGATGGTCGTCGGCATCTACACCGTGCTCGACGGGCTGCAGCAGAGCTTCATGGCCCCCAACCGCACCCGCATCACCGAACACGTCCGCAACGGCACGCTCGACTTCGTGCTGCTCAAGCCGATCGATTCGCAGTTCTGGCTGTCGCTGCGCACCTTCTCGCCCTGGGGCCTGCCCAACCTCCTGCTCGGCGTGGTGCTGCTGGGCTACGCCGGGGCGCAGCTCGAACTGGGCGTGTTCAACTACGCGGTCGGCGTGTTGCCGATCCTGCTGGGCGCGCTGATCCTCTACAGCCTGGGTTACCTGCTCTCGACGCTGACCATCTGGTTCGTCAAGCTCTGGAATATCACGATGGCCATGTCTGCGCTGCTCGAAGCGGGCAAGTACCCCGTCTTCGCCTACCCCGCCGCCTACCGGGTGTTCTTCACCGTCGTGCTGCCGGTCGCGTTCATGACCACCGTGCCGGCGCAGGCGATGATGGGTGAGGCGTCGGCCGGCTGGCTGGGCGGGCTGCTGGTGGCGGCGGCGTTGCTCTTCGCGGGGTCGCGTCTGTTCTGGCGCTTTGCGCTGCGGTCGTACACCAGCGCCTCAAGCTGAAGCGACGCAGCGGCTACACTGTCAATAGACTTTTGTTTGTCATCCCCTCGAAAGGAGCGTTGTTTTGACGCCCAACCGCGTACGCGTCGCGACGATTCAGTACTACATCCGCCCCGTTGATAGCTGGGACGACTTCGCCAAGCAGGCGTCGGCGATCGTGGCGACCGCGGCGGACTACAAGTGCCGCCTCGCGGTGTTCCCCGAGTATTTCCCCATCCAACTGCTGACGCTCGACGACATCACCCGGCCGGTCCACGAGCAGGTCCGCAAGCTCGCCGGCCGCGTGCCGCAGTTCATCGAGCTGATGAGCGGCCTGGCCAAAAAACACGGCATCTACGTCGTCGCCGGGTCCATGCCCGTGATGGATAACGGCGACGAGCGGCTGTTCAACGATTCGTTTTTCTTCGGCCCGTCCGGCGAGCACACCATCCAGGGCAAGATGCACATGACCCGCTGGGAAAAAGAGGAGTGGTTCGTCTCACCCCGCCGCCTGTTCCACGTCATCGAAACCGACTTCGGCAAGGCGGCGGTGACCATCTGCTACGATGTGGAGTTCCCCGAGCTGGCCCGGGCCGCGGCCCACGAGGGCTGCTACATCCTCATCTGCCCGTCCTGCACCGACGACCGCCAGGGCTTTCTGCGCGTGCGCTACTGCGCGCAGGCCCGGGCGATCGAGAACACGATGTACGTCATCCACGCCTGCACGATCGGCTCGCTGCCGATGGTCCCGGCGGTGTCGCTGAACTACGGCCAGGCGTCGATCCTTACCCCGTCTGATTTCCCCTTCGCCCGCGATGGCATCCTCGCCGAGGGCAACATCAATCAGGAGATGGTGGTCATCGGCGAGCTGAACATGGACACGATCACCGAGGCCCGTGAGCGCGGCACGGTGCTGCCGCTGACCGATTCGATCACCACCGCCGAGGTGACGCGCCGGCTCGAACAGGTGAAGCTATGAGCGAGCACGCGGACGACCCTCCGAAGAACGGTGCCGGCCGCAAGAAGCTGCCGGTCGTGGTGCGCCCGCTGCGCGAGTCGGACTTCGCGCCGATCATCGCCATCAATCAGGAGCACTACCCCGACCAGACGCCTTGGTCGACCGAGCACTTCCGCTCGCACCTGGCGGTGTTTCCCGAGGGCCAACTGGTCGCCGAGCTGCCGGACGAGGGCGGGCGTGTCGTCGGCTACGCCGCGAGCCTGGTCATCAACTGGGACGACTACCGCTTCGACGCCAACTGGGACCTGTTCACCGACAAGGGGATGTTCACCAACCACGACCCCGAGCACGGCCGCACGCTCTACGGCGCGGACGTGATGGTCGATCCGACGCTGCAGGGCTGCGGCATCGGCAAGGCGATCTATGAAGCGCGCTTCGACCTGTGCCGTCGGGAGGACCTGCTGCGCATCCGGGCCGGGGCGCGGCTGGTGGGCTATCACCGCTACGCCAACGAGCTATCGGCCGAGCAGTACGTGCTCAAGGTCATCCGCAAGGAGTTGGGTGACCCAACGCTCTCGTTCCAGCTCAAGCGCGGTTTCCGCGTGATCGCCGTGGTGCCGAATTATCTGCGGCGCGACCCCAAGTCGCTGGGTTATGCCGCGGTGATCGAGTGGATCAACCACCAGGTCGCGACCCGGCCGGACTACCGCCGGCGCGACCCGAAGTTCGGCCGTCCGCGGCCGGGGGCCCGCAAACATCCGGAATCAGGCGAGGCGGGCTGACCGGGCGAGGCGTAGCTCGCCGGCTATTGGGGGTAGACCAAACGCAGGACTTGCCGCGCGGTGTCGCGCACCAGGCTCTCTTCGTCGTCGTCCGCCGCGATCTGTTCGATGCGGGCACGCAACGCCGGGTGCTCCGCCTCGCGCAGGGCGTTGGCCGCGGCGATCAGCGCGTTGCGCTTGACCATCGGCAGCTTCATCCGTTTGAGCGCCGAGCCGCGGAAGTGGGTCACGCGATCTTCTGCCGACCAGCCGAGTACATCCAGTAATGAAAGCGAGACATTTCGCGGCGTGTATCTCGGATGTATGGGCACGGCACCGCCCCCCTTCCTCTCCCCCTGATCCCCGGTCCCTGATCCCCGATCCCTGTTGTACGGGCACACCTCCTGGCAGATGTCACACCCCGCGATCCACTGCCCCACCCCCGCCCCCGGAAGCAAGTCGTCGGGGATCAACGACCGGTGTTCGAGGGTGAGGTAACTGATGCAGCGCGTCGCGTCGAGCTGGTAACCCTCCGCGGCGATGGCGTCGGTCGGGCAGGCGTCGATGCAGCGCGTGCAGGTGCCGCAACCCCCGGAAGATTCCCATGACGGTGTTGCGGCCGATCCACGAAGTTCGCCCGAGGTTGCGCAATCCAGCGTGGTGATGATCACGCCCAGCAGGAACCACGAGCCGTGGCGCGGGTGGATCATGAGCGTGTGCTTGCCGACCCAGCCGAGGCCGGCGGCGACGGCGTGCTCGCGTTCCATCACCGGGGCCGTATCCACCGCCGCCCGGAAGGTTTCGCCGGGGAACCGCTCGCTCAGCGCGTCGGCCAGGGCGTGCAGACGTTTTTTGATGACCTTGTGGTAGTCGTCACCCCAGGCGTAGCGGGCGATCTTGCCGAGGGGCTCGTCGGAAGATTCTGTGACGGGGACCTGCGCCGGGTAGCGGTCCGCGACGACGATCACCGCCCGCGCCCCCGCGACCATCCGCCCCGGGTCCAGCCGCACCTCCAGGTGCTCGGCGAGGTAGCCCATCTCGCCGTGCTTGCCCGCGGCGATCCACCGCCGGGCGTAGTCCGCGTGCGGGCTCGGCGTCGCGGGGGCGATCCCCGCCATCACAAAATCCTGCCGCTCGGCCAAGGCCAGCACCACCCGCGTTGTCGCCGCGCGATCCATGCGTGGATTCTAAGCCACCGGCGCACAAAACCCGGACCTCGTGCGTTTGCCCCCGAACCCCGACCGACTACAATCCTGCGGTCCATCCCCGAAACACCCCGCCAGCCACCCGATGCCCTACGACCTCAAGCCTTACGACATCGATGTCGAGACCCTGCCGTACCTGGACGAACTCCAGAAACACAAGGGCGATCGCTGGACGCTGAACTTCGGCCCCCAGCACCCGGCCACCCACACCACCCTCCGCATCGTCATGGAGCTGGACGGCGAACGCGTCGTCCGCGCCATCCCCCACATCGGCTACCTGCACTCGGGCTTCGAGAAGCTCGGCGAGAAGCTCGACTACAACCAGTACGTCACCATCGTCAGCCGGATGGACTACATCAGCCCCATCCACAACGACATCTCCTGGCACAACGCGGTCGAGAAGCTCTTCGGCATCGAGATCACCCCGCGCTGCAAGGTCGTGCGGACGATCCTCTCCGAACTG
>CAZTLX010000011.1:0-36458 GCA_964614575.1 uncultured Phycisphaeraceae bacterium
GGGGGAAGAACCCGGTGCCGACCATCATCTCGTGGCGGACCAGGTCCGCGACGCTTACGGGCGTGAAGCCGTTCTTCAGGGTCATCGTGTCGAAGGCGTAGCGCAGGATCGCGTTATGCAGGCGCATGCCGTCGCCGATCAGCACGTAGCTGCGGCTGCCCGCGATCTTCACCCCCCGGCCGAAATCCACCAGCCCCAGCGACTCGGCCAAATCGATGTGCGTCTTGGGCTTGAAGCCGCGGTTCTGCTCGAACGTCTTGCCCAGGTCATAGTCCGGGGTGGACCAGCGGCTCAGCTCCACGTTGTCCTCGGCCGACCTGCCGACCGGCACATCCGGGTCCGCCGGTTGCGGCACCGCCAGCCACAGCGCATCGCGTTCTGCTTCGAGTTCACGCACCCGCTCGCCGAGCTTCGATTCCTCGGCTTTCAACTCGTTAGGCCGCGCCTGCAACGCCTTCATCTGTGCCGCAAGCTCGGTCTTCTCGTCCGCCGACGCCTGCTTCATCCGCCCGGCGACCTGCCCGATCTCTTTACCGATCCGGTTCTTCTCCGCGGTCAGCTCCTGCTGCCGCGTCATCGCTTCGCGCAGCTCGGCATCGACCGCCAGCAACGCATCGAGATCGACATGGCTGTTCTTGTCCGCCGCGCCCTTGCGGTACTTCTCGGGGTTCTGCCGCAGGTCTTTGAGGTCGATCATGGGCGGTCATGTTAATCCGGTTGCGCATCTCCTGAAAGCGCGGACCCCAATAGCCGGCGAGCTACGCCTCGCCGGGCCGTCGCGCAGCGACAGAAAACGCCAAGACATTCCGGCGAGGCGTAGCTCGCCGGCTATTGATCCGGAGTGAGGGAGACTCGCCGTGGGGCAGGTCCGGTCGCTACGCTGAGGCGATGGCCGCCGCGAATCCGCCCAGCCTGCGCCACACCGTGACCGACGCCGACACGGGTCTGCGCCTCGATGCGACGGTGGCGCAGCTCGCCGGGGTCTCGGTCCACGCGGCGCGGCGGCTGCTGGCGGCGGGCGCGGTTTGGCTCGATGATCGGCCGTGCCACACCCGCGAGAAGGGCCGCAGACTGTCGGGGGGGCAAGTCCTTCGCGTCGATCAAGCGGCCATCGATCCTGCCCCCGTACCCCGGCCGGACCTGCCGTTGGAGGTGCTGGCCCAAGGTGACGGCTGGGTCGCGGTCAACAAACCCGCGGGCATCGGCACGCACCCGCTCGATCCTTCGCAGACCGACACGGTGCTGAACCGTGCTGTGACGCGGTTCCCGCAGCTTCCGGGGGTCGGCGAGGGCGGGCTGCGCGGCGGCGTGGTGCATCGGCTGGACCTGCCGACCACCGGCGTGCTGCTCTTTGCCACCACCGAGCCGCGCTACGCCCAGCTCCGCGAGGCGTTCACGCAACACACGCTGCGTAAGACCTACCTCGCGCTGGTCCGCGGCCAACTCCACGGCCACGGCGAACAATCCATGCCCCTGGCCATCACCCGCCATCGGCCGGCCCGCGTGGAGGTGGTGACGCCCGACCACCCGCAGGCCCGGCTTTGTTCACTTAGCTGGCGGGCTCTGGAGACCTTCGCGGCCGCCACGCTGGTCGAGGTCGATCTGCACACCGGGTTCCTGCATCAGGTGCGCGTCATGTTCGCAGCGCTGGGGCACCCGCTGCTGGGTGATGAGGCCTACGGAGATGGCGCGGGCGCACCGCGCGTGATGCTCCACGCCGCGGCGGTGTCGTTTGAAGACATCGAGGTGCGATGCGAACCCCCGGAAGATTTTGCGCAGGTGCTGGCGAGGCTCCGCGGGGCGATTTCGTGATCAACCCACCACTTTTTCGCGGAGCACGCGGAGGGTGACGGGGGGCGCGAAGGTGACTTCTTCCTTGATGCCCGTGGCGTCTTCAACCTCCCCGCCGTAGCGGTCACACAGCTCGTGGAGGATGCCCTGCACGAGGTCTTCCGGGGCCGAGGCGCCGGCGGTGACCAGCACCGTCTCAACATCCTGGAACCATTCGTCCCGCAGCTCGGATTTGTCGTCGAGCAGGTGTGCGGGGGTACCGGAGCTGGCGCTGATCTCGGTAAGTCGGACGGAGTTGGAGCTGTTCTTGGAGCCGACGACGAGGGTAAGGTCGGCCTGCGTGGCCAGGGCACGGACCGCGGTCTGGCGGTTGGTCGTGGCGTAGCAGATGTCTTCGGTCGGCGGGGCCTTGACGTGCGGGTAGCGTCGCTTGATGGCGTGGATAATCACGTTCGCGTCGTCAAGGCTCAGCGTGGTCTGGGTGAGGTAAACCAGCTTGTCGTCGGTGGTGAAGGGCAGGGCGTCCACGTCCTCGGGCGACTCGACAATCGTGATGTGGCCCGGCACCTCGCCGATGGTGCCCTCGACCTCGTCGTGGCCGGCGTGGCCGACCAGCAGGATGTGGTAGCCCTGCCGGGCGTAGCGGATCGCTTCCATGTGGACCTTGGTGACCAGCGGGCAGGTGGCGTCGATCATGGTGCAGCCGCGGGCCTTGGCGGCCTGACGCACCGCGGGGCTCACGCCGTGCGCGCTGAACACCACCGTCTGGTTGGCCGGCACCTCGTCGATCGAATCGACAAAGACCACGCCCATCGCCTCGAAGCGATCGACCACGTGCTTGTTGTGGACGATTTCGTGATAGACGTACAGCGGCGTGCCGACGAGCGTGACCGCCTCGGCGACGGTGTCGATCGCCATCTCGACCCCGGCACAGAACCCGCGCGGATTGGCGAGGATGATCTTCATATGTGTAAAGGGTATGGGGTTTAGGGGGCGTGGTCTAGGCCTGCTCGGTGGGCGGGAGCAGTTGCTTGGCCCGGGCGACCGCGGCGCGGGCGGAGCCGAAGGGTTGATCCTGGTCGCTGACAAAGACGTTGTCCTCGCCCACCGCCGCCATCACGCCGTAGGCCCGCAAGCGCTGGGCCATCCGCTCCCTGAGCCCGGTGAGGATCAGGTGCCCACCCTTGGCCCGCATCTGTTCGGCGAAGCTCTCGATCACGTCCATGACCGTCGCATCGACCAGGTGGGTGCGCTTCAGCCTCAGGATGACCACCTTTGTCGGCCCGGTGACCAGCGCGGCAAAGCGGTCGGACAACTCGTCGGCCGAGGCGAAAAAGAGGTTGCCCTCGACCTGTAGAAATACCACCTCGCGGTCGGTGGTGTTGCGGTGCAGCGGGCGCTCGACGAAGCCGGTCGGCGCATCGGGTGTTTCGAGCATCTCGGTGATGTACACCTGCCGGGCGCGGCGGAGGTAGAGGGCGATGTTGAGGAACACGCCGACAAACACCGCGTAGTCGAGGGGGATGAGGACGGTCGCGGCGAAGGTGCCGAGGGTGACCGCGGCGTCGGCCTGATTGGATCGGCACAGCTTGCGGAAGTGTCGCCAGTCGATCAGACCGAAGGCGACCACGAAGAGGATGGCGGCGATCGAGGCCATGGGGATGTAGCGGGCCGCGGGCGCCAGCAGCAGGAAGGTGACGGCCACGAAGGCGGCGACGAAAAAGCCGGCGATCTGGGTTTTCGCGCCCGCCTCGTAGTTGAGGGCGGTGCGGGAGAAACTGCCGGTCGAGGGCAGGCAGCGGAAGCAGGCACCGACGAGGTTGGTGAAGCCCTGGCAGACGAACTCCTGGTTGGCGTTGATCCGCTCGCCGGTGCGTCCGGCGATGGTCTTGCCGATGCCGTAGGCCTCGATCATGCCCAACAGGGCGATGGCCAGCGCCGGACCCAACAAGGGTTCGAGGGCGGGCCAGTGGAGGCTGGGCAGGATCAGCGGCGGCAGACCGCGGGGCAGGTCGCCGACCAGCCGCAGATCGTCCTCACCCCAACCGGCGGCCCAGACCAGCAGCCCGCCGACGATCACCGCGATCAGGTACGCCGGCAGCAACTTCGAGATGCGCCGGCAGGCCAGGATGGTCAGCAGGCTCAGCGTCCCGGCGACGATGGGCCGCAGGCTCGGGTTGTCGGCGGCCCGCAGCAGTTGGTCGATCTTCTCCGGCACACCGTGGTAGGCGCTATGGATGTCGGCGGTGCTCATCCCCAGGAAGGCGGGGACCTGGCCGACCGCGATCAGGACACCGGCACCCGCCGCGAACCCGACGATCACGCTGTGGCTGACGTAGCGGACCATCTGACCCATCCGCGCCACCGCAAAGGCCAGTTGCAACGCCCCGGCGATGAGCGTGAGGCTGACCATCACGCGGACTTTCTCGTCTTCGGTCGCGCCGGCCATCGTGCCGATGACCGCAAAGACAAGCAGGCTCATCGTGTTGGTCGGGCCGATCGCCAGGTGGCTGGAGGAGGTGAGCAGCGCCCCGACCGCCGCGCCAATGATGGCGGTGTACAGGCCGTAGATCGGCGGGACGCCGGCGATCTGGGCGAAGGCCATCGACTGAGGGATGGCGACGAGCGCGACGGTGAGCCCGGCGATCAGGTCGGCGCGGGCTTTGGATCGGTCGTAATGCCCCAGCGTCCGCGCCAGGTGGAGGCCGGCGTCGGCGAAGGGGCCCAGCAGGAGGCGCCCGGCCGAAGCCCGATCGCTTTGCGGGATCAGTGACGTCTCATGGTCAGAATTCGCGCGCGGATCGGGCATGACTGACGCAGTGTAGCGATCACGCAGGGGGCGCAAGGGGGGTGGCCGATAAATCCGCGGCGGCAGACGGTGGGATGGGCCGGGCCTTAAGCGGCGTGTGGAACCAGCCGAAGTTAGCTGCGCAGGCGTGCGGCATCCGGCCCCGCGCCACGGAGGACCCCCATGCCCAGCGCCCGCGTCAAGACCGATCTGGAGGTGTATCTCAAGGACATTGATGCGCTGCCGCTGCTCACGGCGGATCAGGAAAAGGCGCTGTGCCGCAAGATCATCCACGACAACTGCCCCGAGTCGCGCGAGATCATGATCCGCTCGAACCTGCGCCTCGTGGTCTCCATCGCCAAACGCTACATGCACCGCGGCCTGCCCCTGCAGGACCTGATCGAAGAGGGCAACATCGGCCTGCTCAAGGCCGTCGAAAACTTCGACCCCGAGATGGGCGCTCGCTTTAGCACCTACGGCTCGTGGTGGATCAAGCAGGCCATCAAACGCGCGCTGATCAACGCCGTCCAACCCATCCACATCCCCGCGTACATGGTCGAGCTGATCGCCAAGTGGAAGAAGGCTTCACGCGATCTGGAAGAAGAGCTCGGCCGCCAGCCCAACGTCAACGAGTTGGCCGAGCGCATGGAGCTGCCGGCCAAGAAGGTGAAGATCATCCGCAAGGCGGTGCGTGCCTGCCAGCGGCCGATGACCGGCGGCAGCGGCGGCGATGACGAGCGACCCACGCTCTCCGAGAGCCTGGCCGACACCCGCCTGCCCGACCCCGCCGCCCAGGTGCTGCGCGAGGACGATCTGGAAACCATCGCCACGCTGCTCGAAGCGATCGACGACCGCGAGGCGACGATCCTCCGCCTGCGTTACGGGTTAGACGGCAGCGAGCCGCTCACGCTCAAGGAGATCGGCGCCCGCATCGGCCTCACCCGCGAGCGCGTCCGACAGATCGAGATCGAATCGCTGCGCAAGCTGAACCAGCGGCTCAACTCCGACCGACCCCTGGCGGCGATCCGCGCCCGCGAATCCGTCCGCCAACGCCGCTCGGCCTGATCAGGTTCGGCGTGGTCGCTTCAGCGACCTGCGTTATCCTAAGGGTGATGAGCGGCGAACGCACCAACCTTTGGGCCCCTTGGCGCATCGACTACATCCAAGGCCTCGACCCGCAGCAGCCCCCGCCGCCCCGCGCCGGCTGTTTCCTTTGTGACGCCGCCGCCCCAAACCTCACCGACACCCAACGCGAAGAGCGCCTCGTGCTGCTGCGCGACGGCCGTGGCGTCCTGATGATGAACCGCTACCCCTACACCAACGGCCACCTGCTGGTTTCACCCCACGCCCACGCCCCCGACCTTTCCGACCTCACGGCCGAGCAACGCGCCGGTTTGATGGAAATGGCGGAGCTGGGGGGGCGACTGCTCAAGCGCGCGATGAACGCGCAGGGCATGAACTACGGCATGAACGTCGGCCGCTGCGCCGGCGCGGGCGTGCCCGGCCACCTGCACCTGCATGTCGTGCCGCGCTGGGCGGGGGATGTGAACTTCATGGAAGTCACCGGCCGCGTCCGCGTCATCCCGCAGGCGCTGGAAGCCAGCTACCACGCGCTGCGTGAAGCGCTCGCGCACGAAAACGTTTAGCGGTTGGCACGAAGTGCCCCTGCCTGGATCACGCGCAGGCGCTCAGCGCCTGATCCAGCGCGACGCCTAGCTCGTAGCGGCCTTCGCGCGCGGTGCAGCGGACAACCTTGCCGAATAAATCGAAGCCGTGCTCCGGGCCGTGGGGCGGCAGGAGCAGCGCGACGCGGCAGCCCTCGGGCAGGGGTTGATCGCAGGCGACGCCGAGGCCGGCATCCGAGATGTCGTGCAGCTCGAAGCTGGTGATTTTGCGGAGGCGTGTGCCCTCGGCGTCGTGGGTGCAGACGGCGGTGACGCGGCCGCTGGTGGGCCGGCGGGGTGTGGACCGGCGTTCGAGCTTGTAGGATTCGGGGGCCGGCTTGGTGGTCACGAGACGAAACTTCGGATGGCTGGAGGCGGGCTGGCTGGACATGATGCGTGCTCCCGGAGCCGGGCCGGTATGGGCCCAACAGGCTCCACCACTGAGCATCGGCCGAACAAACCCCCCGGTTTACCCAACTTGACGCGCCAAAGCGAAAATTCGTCACAAACCCCCCGTTACGCCCGTCCTGAGCGCAGCGAAGGGCGGGATGAAGATCAGGATATGGGCCGCGTCACCCTCGTCGGTGCCGGCCCCGGCGATCCCGGCCTGATCACCGTCGCCGGCCTCGAAGCCCTGCGTCACGCCGACGCGGTCGTCTATGACGCCCTGGCCAACCCGAAACTGCTCGAAGCCGTGCCCGATCACGCCCAGCTCATCGACGCTGGAAAACGCGCCAAGGCCCACCGCCTGACCCAGGACCAGACCAACGACCTGCTCGTCCAACTGGCCCGCGAGGGCAAGCGTGTGGTGCGGCTCAAGGGCGGCGACCCTTACCTCTTTGGCCGCGGAGCCGAGGAAGTCGCCTACCTCGCGAAGCATGGCGTGGCCTGCGACGTGATCCCGGGGGTTACTTCCGGCATCGCTGCGCCGATGTACGCCGGCATCCCGGTGACGCACCGCGAAGTCGCCAGCACCGTCACGTTTGTGACCGCGCACGAAGACCCCGCCAAAGACCGCTCGGCCGTCGATTACCAGGCGCTGGCCAAGCTGATCGCGGCGGGGGGGACCGTGTGCTTCTACATGGGCATCGGTCGGCTGCCCTTGCTGGCGCAGACGCTCATCGGCCACGGGTTGGACGCCACCACCCCCGCCGCCGCCGTGCAGTGGGGCACGCTGCCGACCCAGCGCAGTGTCCGCGAGAGCCTGGCGCATCTACCGCCGGCCGTCGAAAAAGTCGGGATCGGTGCCCCGGCGATCATCGTTGTTGGTGCGGCGGCCGGCCTCGACGAGCCGGGCCTGCGCTTCTTCGAGCAACGCCCGCTCTTCGGCCAGACCGTGCTGGTCACGCGTACGCGGCTGCAGGCATCGCAGCTCTCCCGCCTCCTCGAAGATGCCGGGGCCCGGGTCATTGAAGCGCCCACCATCCGCATCGAACCGCCGGAAGATGGTTACGCGGCAGTCGATCAGATGCTTAGCGCTCCCGCGAAACCGCGCTGGCTGGTTCTCACCAGCGCCAACGCCGTCAAGGTGTTGGCCGAGCGCCTGGCGTCGCTTGGTCTCGACGCGCGCCACCTGGCCAATGTCAAGCTGGCGGTGGTGGGTCAAGCCACCGCCAGCGCGCTGGATGAATATCTGCGGCTGACCCCCGATTTCGTGCCTAAACGCAGCAACGGCGAGGCCCTCGCGAAAGAACTGTCGGCATCCGTCACGCTCGAAGGGCAATGCATCGGCTTGCTCCGCGGCGACCTGGCCGGCGACGAATTGCCCCGGCTGCTGCGGGATGCGGGCGCGACCGTCAAGGAAGCCACGGCTTATCGCACCACGTTGGCCGATCCACTGCCCGAGTCGGTCACCGAAATGCTGCGCCAGCGCGCCATCGACTGGGCGGCATTTACCAGCTCGTCATGCGTGAACAACTTGATCACGCTGCTCGGCCAGGAGCGGCACCTGCTCGGTGGGGTCAAGGTGGCATCGATCGGGCCCATGACCAGCGAAGCGGTCCGTGCCGCGGGTCTGCAAGTCACGGTCGAAGCGGCAAAACCGAGCATCGGCCAACTGTGCCGGTCGATCACGGAGGCGGTCGAAGAAGGAGCCCATCATGCCTGAGCCGCCGATGCGATTGCGTGTGGAAGATTGCCTGCTGCTGGTGGTGGACCTGCAGGAGAAGCTGGTGCCGGTGATGGCGGACGAGAAGACGCTGGTGCGTCGGGCGTCGCGGCTGATCCGCGCGGCGGGCGCGTTGGGTGTGCCGCGGGTAGTGACTGAGCAATACCCCAAGGGCCTGGGGCGGACGCTTCCGAAGCTGATGAAGGTGCTGGGTGAGGCATCGATCCACGAGAAGATGAAGTTCTCCGCGTGCGTGGAGCCGGTGGCCGCGGCGATCAAGGACTCGGGGCGATCGACGGTGGTGGTCATCGGCATCGAGGCGCACGTGTGCGTGCTGCTCACGTGCCTGGACCTGCTGGAGCGGGGCTATCGGGTGGCGCTGCCGCTGGACGGCACGGCCTCACGCCGGGCGATCGACCGTGACGCGGCGGTGCGGCGGCTGCTGACGGCGGGCGTGGTGCCCACGACGGTCGAATCGGTGATGTTTGAGTGGGCCCAGACCGCCGAGGGCGACGCCTTCCGCGCGATCCGCGATATCGTCAAGGAAGCGAGCTGATCGCGGTGGGGCGTAAACCGAGCGGGGAGTTCGGTTTGCCCGATTTTCGGGGTCTGTGTAGGCTATCGGGTTGTAAATCAACCTATTCACCCCGACTCTCGGAGTCGCTCATAGGAGTCTGGCATGCTCGAGACCTACGAATCGCTGAAGAACCTGGTCGCGTCGGTTGAAGATGACCTGCGTAAAGCCGCGGGAGGCAACAAGGCCGCCGGCACCCGCGTCCGCAAGGCGATGCAGGATGTGAAGAACGTAGCCCAGGAGCTGCGTAAGAAGGTGCTGGAGACCCGCGAGACCGAGGGCTGATCGGGGTCGGACGAGATTCTGGCGTAAGGCCGACGTCGCACCGGCGCGGCCGGGGCGTTGCTGCTCCGGTCGGGCGGTCGGTTTATTGCCTTGGACCGGTTGGATAAGTCGATATCCCGCGTTATGGCACCCACGCTGCTGTTCGACATCTCGCAGATCGACCTGAACCAGACCATGCTGGATACGGCCGGCATCGAAGCGCTAAACCCGCACCGCGGCCACATGCGCCTCATCGATCGGCTCGTCTGGCGCAACCCCGAGCCGCATCAGATCCTCGCCGTGCGGGCCGTACGCGACGATGAGTTCTGGGTCGCCGGGCACATCCCCGGTCGGCCGATCTTCCCAGGCGTGCTCATGATCGAGGCCGCCGCCCAGGTCGCCAGCCTGATGTACCAGTTCCGCCTCCGCGACCGCGGCGAGCCGCCCAAGTTCATGGGGTTCTCCGGCGTAGACAGCGTCAAGTTCCGCGGCCAGGTCGTCCCCGGCGACCAACTCGTGCTGCTGTGTACCGAATCCAACTTCCGCATCCGACGCTGCATCTGCCAGTGCCAGGGGCTGATCAACGGCAACCTCGTCTTCGAGGGCACCATCACCGGCATGCCCATCTGACCCCCCCCCCGGAAGCTCCCCCAGAAGCTCCGCCGCAAACCGGCGTGCCGATTTCAGTCGGCATGTTCTCTAAGCGAACGCCCCACACCCGCCTGCGCGCCGCCCCCCGAGCGCGTTATCATCGCGGCCTCAGCCTTTGACCGGTACGTCTTTCCCCGGAGTTCTCCCATGCCCAAGCCTCTGAACGTCGCATTGATCGGGTCCAAATTCATGGGCCGCACCCATTCCAACGCCTACATGAAGGTCGGCAAGTTCTTCGACCTGCCGCTGGAGCCGGTGATGCACACCATCGCCGCCCGCGATGAAGGCGACCTCAAAAAATTCGCCCCGCGCTGGGGCTGGCAGAATCACACGACCCGCTGGCAGGATGTCTGCGAGAATCCGGACATCGGGTTCATCGACATCGGCGTGCCCAACAACACCCACCGCGAGATGGCCATCGCCGCGCTCGAGGCCGGCAAGCACGTCGCCTGCGAGAAGCCCCTGGCCAACACGCTCGACAACGCCCGTGAGATGGTCAAGGCCGCGAAAAAAGCGAAAAAACAACGGACCTTCGTGTGGTACAACTACCGCCGCACCCCCGCGGTGGCGATGGCGCATCAGTTCGCCAAGTCGGGGATGCTGGGCAAGGTCTACCACGTCCGCTGTTTCTACCTGCAGGACTGGGCCGGGCCCGATACGCCGATGCTCTGGCGTTTCCAGGGCGACGTGGCGGGCTCGGGCAGCCTCGGCGACCTGTGCGCCCACTCCATCGACACCGCCCGCTTCATCACCGGCGACGAAATCGCCGAGATCAACGGCGCGATCCTCAAGACCTTCGTGAAGGAGCGGGCCGTGCTCGCCGGCGGCGCGGGCGGCGAGATCTCCGGCGGCGGCGCGAAGACCGCGAAGAAAAAGGCGAAATCCACCGTCGATGACGCGGTGCTCTTCACCGCCGAGTTCAAGGGCGGGGCCGTGGCGACCTTCGAAGCCACCCGCCTCTCGACCGGCGATAAGAACGGCAACCGCATCGAGGTCCACGGCGAGAAGGGCGCGATCAAGTTCGACTTCGAGCGCATGACCAAACTCGAGTGGTACGACAACACCCTGCCCGCCAAGCAGCAGGGCTGGAGCACCATCGATGTGTCCAACGGCGGGGCGGGGCACCCCTACGGCAACGTCTGGTGGCCCACCGCCCACCCGATCGGTTACGAGCACACGTTCATCAATCAGGTCGCCGACATGATGCGGGCGCTGGCGGGCAAGCAGCCCGAGGTGCCGCTGTGCGATTTTGAGGACGCCTACCAGACGCAGCGCGTGCTCGAAGCCGTCACCCGCAGCGCCACGAACCGCTGCCCCATCAAGCTGAGCGAGGTGAAATAACCCCTGACGCCCGCCCTGACGAGCGCAGCGAGGAAGGGCGGGATCACGCGTCATTGCCGGTTGACGCCTCGACCGTTCCTGCTACTATCCTCTGACTTGGCCGACCGCGGCCGACATACGCAACTTATCGAGAGTGGCTGAGGGACGGGCCCTTTGACGCCACCGCAACCGCCCAGACGGCTGGGAAATGGTGCGAAATCCCGCTCGCGGGCGTCCTTTTGTCGGGACGCCTCGCGGGGAAGATAAGAGGCGCCCAATCTTCGCATCGAAGACCAAGGCCCTTCTTATCCCAGCGTGAGAAGGGCTTTTTGCGTGGTGCAAAACGCTTTTCCGCGAACAATAGCCCGCCCGCAACGCGGGCGCGGTGCCGGCGACGCGTGGCGTCGCGGCGATGGTTGAGACGACGCGAGACCCCCCCATGCCCTACGTCAAGTCATTGCGATGCAAGGAATGCGGCGAGGAATACCCCCTCGAGCCGCGGACCGTCTGCGATCACGACTTCGGCCCGGTCGAGGTCACCTACGACTACGCCGCGATGCGGGGCAAGGTCACGCGCCAGTCGATCGAGGCCGGGCCCCGCTCCCTGTGGCGCTACCGCGACCTGCTGCCGATCGCCGGTGAGCCGAAGGTCGGCTTCAACTCCGGCATGACCCCGCTGATCAAGGCCGACCGCCTCGCCAAAGTGCTCGGCGTCTCCGAGCTATACATCAAGGACGACTCGGCCAACTACCCGTCGTATTCCTACAAAGACCGCGTCGTCTCGGTCGCGCTGACCAAGGCGATCGAGTTCGGGTTCGATACCGTCGGCTGCGCGAGCACCGGCAACCTCGCCCACTCCGTCGCCGCCCACGCCGCGACCGCCGGGCTAGACGCCTACGTGCTCGTGCCCCACGATATCGAGGACGGCAAGATCGTGGGGGCGCGCGTCTTCGGGCCCAACCTCGTGAAAATCAGCGGCAACTACGACGACGTGAACCGATTGTGTTCACAGATCGCCGACAAGTACGGCTGGGCGATCGTCAACGTGAACCTGCGGCCGTATTACACCGAGGGCGCCAAGACCCACGGCTTCGAGATCGCCGAGCAACTGGGCTGGAAGCTGCCGAAGCACACCGTGGTCCCCGTCGCCGGCGGGACGATCCTGCCCAAGGTCTGGAAGGCGTATCAGGAGTTCATCCAGCTCGGGGTCGTCGAGGATAATCAGCCGGTGATGTACGGCGCTCAGGCCGCGGGATGCAACCCGATCACCAAGGCCATCGAGGACGGTGAAGAGCTGTTCCACCCGCAGAAGCCGGACACCATCGCCAAGTCGATCGCGATCGGCAACCCGGCGGACGGGTACTACGTGATGAAAGTGATCCGCGAATCGGGCGGCGGGAAGGGCGGTTGGGCGGCGTCGGCGACCGATGCGCAGATCATCGACGCGATGAAGCTGCTCGCGCGGACCGAGGGCATCTTCACCGAGCCCGCGGGGGGCACGACGCTCGCCTGCGCGATCAACCTGATCAACGACGGCCGCATCCCGAAGAATGAGCCGATCTGCGTGTGCATCACCGGCAACGGGCTTAAGTGCGTCGAGGCGCTCGACGGCCAGTTCGACGACGCCCCCGCCATCCCCGCCAAACTCAAGGACTTCACCGAGCACGTCGAGCGGCTGCAGAATAAGGCCGCCGAACCCGTCACGATTTAACCACTTTATAAGCCGCAGATGAACGCGGATAAACACAGATCTGCATGACCGATACATTCACCACCCGTATTGATCCGCGTCGGTCCGCGGCTAAAAGGAATGCCCCCATGCCCACCATCGAAGTTGAAATCCCCACCGCGTTGCGACCCCAGGTCGGTGACCAGGAGAAGGTCGCCGTCGAAGGCGATACCGTCGCCCAGTTGCTCGGCAAGCTCAACGAGCAATACCCCGAGTTCGGCAAGAAGCTGTTCAAGGCCAAGGATGAGCTCAACCGGTACGTGAATGTGTACGTCAACGACGAAGACATCCGCTTCCTCGACAACCTCGAGACCCCCGTGAAAGAAGGCGACGACGTCGCCATCGTCCCCGCGATCGCCGGCGGATGACCCGATTAAGGCAGGCGGATTGAAATCCACCTGCCCGGAGCCAAACCCCATGCCCCAATCCACCCGCAAATGCTGGCTTACCTTCGAAGGCGGCTGCCAGGACGAACCCTGCATCTGGAAGATGTCACGGAAGTTCCCCGAGGTCGTGTTCGATGTCCGCCAGGCCAACGTCGGCAAGGCGATCGGCATCATGGCGCTGCAGTTCACCGGCGACGAGGACGACATCCAGGCCGCGATCGATTACCTCGAATCCCTCGGCGTCAAGGTCGATCCCGTCGAGGGCGGGTCGCTGGTCGCGGGGTAACGCCGGTATGTGCGATCTTCGATGTCTGATGTGACACGAAGCACGATTCGCACCAAGCCGAAACATCGAACATTGAACAACGGACATCGAACATTGGACATCAACCTCGACCGTTACCACCGCCAGATGCTCCTGCCCGGCTTCGGGGAAGCGGGCCAGCGAAAGCTCTTGAGCAGCACCGCGCTGGTCGTCGGCTGTGGTGCGCTGGGCACGGTGATCTGCAACATGCTCGCCCGCGCCGGCGTCGGGCACCTGATCATCGTCGATCGTGACTTCATCGAGATGACCAACCTCCAGCGGCAGGTGCTCTTCGATGAAGACGATGTCGCCAACGCCATCCCCAAGGCCGAGGCCGCGCGACGCAAGATCGCAAAGATCAACTCGCAGGTGAAGGTCACCGCGATCGTCGATGATGTGAACCACACCAACATTGAACGCCTCGCGGGGATCAACAACCCCGACTACGCGAAGGTGGACATCATCGTCGATGGCGTGGACAACTTCGAGACGCGCTACGTCGCCAACGATTGCGCGGTGAAGCACGGCATCCCGTACATCTACGGCGGCGCGGTCGGCACCGTCGGCGCCTCCTACGCCATATTGCCCCATACCCCCGGCGGCGATTCGCCCTGGGAAAAAACTTCCGGGGGCACGCCTTGCCTGCGCTGCATCTTCGAGCAGGCCCCGCCGCCCGGCCTCAACCCGACCTGCGACACCGCCGGCGTGATCGGACCGGCCGTGAGCATCGTCGCCAACTTCGAGGTCACCGAAACCCTCAAGGTCCTCACCGGCAACTGGGACAAGATCAACCCCACCATGGTCAACCTCGACCTGTGGTCCAACACCCTGCGGCAGTTCAAGGTCGCCAAGGCTTACGACGTCGGCGACTGCCAGTGCTGCAAGCACCGCAACTTCGAGTTCCTCGATGGCAAGTTCGCCTCGGGCACGACCACGCTCTGCGGCCGCAACGCCGTGCAGTTCACCAACAAGAGCGAGCCCGGGGGTGGGCACAAGCTCGACTTCACCGAGATCGCCAAGCGGCTCGAAGCGCACGGCAGCGTCAAGGCGAACAAGTTCATGCTCCGCGCCGACATTACCGACAACGGCCAGCCCTACGAGCTGACCCTGTTCACCGACGGACGCGCGATCGTCAAAGGCACCAAAGAGCCCAACACCGCCAAGAGCATCTACGCGAAATATGTCGGGGCGTAGGCGGGCTAGAGTTTTAAGCCCTCGGGGTGGGCGCGACACAACAGGAACACACGATGTTTGACGAAGCGATCAAGGTCTTGAAGTTCATGCAGGACTACGGCGACGGGTTGCTGGCCGATATCGACCCGGCTGACATCTGCCGCCAACCCGAGCCGGGCATGAACCACCCGGCGTGGATCATCGGCCACCTCGCGCTGGCCGCCGACGGCCACAGCCGCTACGCGGGTGGCACGCCCAAGCTGGGCGATTGGAAGGAGAAATTCGGCTTCGGCTCAAAGATAACCACCGTCTCGGCCGACTACCCGACGAAAGATGAACTCGTTGCGGCTTGGCATGAGGCCAACCAACGGCTGATCGATGCGGTGTCCACCGCCGACGAGGCGCTGCTGGCGAAGCCGACCGAGGGCCCGCTTGGCAAGGGGTTGCCCACCGTGCGCGACTTTCTCACGTTTTCCATGACCGGCCACACATCGCTGCACCTGGGCCAACTCTCGGCCTGGCGGCGCGCGATGGGCAAGCCGGCCCTGTTCTGATCCGATTGGTAAAATACAATTATGCCTAACCTCGCGGATAATCCGAAGCAAGTTGCGAAGCAGATCATTGATGAGCTACCCGACGACAGCTCATTTGATGAGTTATTGCGTGAACTGGCGATGCACCGCATGATTGCCCGCGGGCTCGATGACCTGGATCACGGCCGGACCATCACCCACGAGCAGATGAAGGCGCGGGTGGCATCGTGGTTCAAGTAATCTGGTCGGATGAGGCGAGCAGATCGCTCGAGGAAATCTATTCTTACATCGCTGCCGAACGCCCGGATGCCGCGGAAGCGACCGTACGCGGCATCATACATAAGGCCGACCTGCTCCAACGCTTTCCGGAACTGGGGCCACCACTGCAGGGCTACGAACGGCGGGCGATTCGCGCTCTTGTGTATGGCCACTATCGGTTGATCTATCGCCTGACTCGCCCTGACGTCGTTGAACTTATCGGTATCTTTCATGGAGCGATGGACTTGGACCGTCGTCTTCGCCAGCACACTGATCGCTAGCCATGATTTACTTCGATAACGCCGCCACCAGTTTTCCCAAGGCCCCGGAAGTGGGGCCGGCGATGGCGCGCTTTCTGGCCGAGGACGCGGCGAACCCCGGCCGGGCCGGGCACCGCATGGCGGTACGCGCCGAGGGCATGCTCGATGATGCGCGCCTCAAGGTCGCGCGGCTGTTCAACATCGCCGACAGCCACCGCGTCATCTTCACGATGAACGGCACCGACGCGCTCAACATCGCCATCAAGGGCGTGCTCAGCCCCGGAAGGGTCGGCTCATCGGGCGGCAAGGTCCCGAGAGTCATTACCACCGTGCTGGAGCACAACTCCGTCAGCCGCCCGTTGCAGGCGCTGGCCGACCGCGGCGACATCACGCTGACGCGCGTCGAATGCGATAGCGAAGGCTTCGTTGATCCCGCGGCTATCGAGGCGGCGATCGATGAGGGCACCGCGCTGGTCGTGATGACCCACGCGTCGAACGTGCTGGGCACGATCCAGGATGCCGCGGCGGTGGGGCGGGTCTGCCGCGCGAAGGGCGTGTTGTTTTTGCTGGACGCGGCGCAGACGGCGGGCGTGGTGCCGATCGACGTCGAGGCGATGTCGATCGACCTGCTGGCATTGCCCGGGCACAAGTCGCTGCTGGGGCCGACGGGCATCGGCGTGCTTTATGTCGGCCCGCGCTGCCCCGGCCCGAGTGAGACGGCCGACCCCGCGCGCCTCGCGCCCTGGCGCGAGGGCGGTACGGGCGGCGACTCGGCCACGCCCACGCAGCCCGCCCTGTTCCCCTATTACCTCGAAGGCGGCACACCCAATACCGTCGGCGTCGCCGGTCTGGTCGCGGGGATTGACCACGTCCTCCAGCACGGCATGGACAACACGCTCGCCCACGAGCAGGCGATGGTTCGCGCGATCCTCGAACGCTTCGCGGGGGATGAACGCTTCACCATCTATGGCACGCGCGACGCGAGCAAACGCGTCGGCACCATCTCGCTGAACATCGTCGGCTACGACGCGCCGGATGTGGGCTCGATCCTGGACGACTCGTTTGAGATCGCGGTGCGGCCGGGGCTGCATTGTTCGCCGTATGCCCACCGCGCGCTGGGCACCTTCCCCGACGGCGCGGTGCGCATCAGCCCCGGCCCGTTCAACACGCAGGACCAGCTTGATCAGTTGATCGAAGCGCTCGATCAGATCGCGGGTTGATTTCATGCCGCTCAGTCGATCCGCTTCGCGGGGCAGCCAACGACGGTGGTGCGTTGGGGGACGCTTTTGATCACCACCGCCCCAGCCCCGATGGTGGCGTGGTCGCCGATGCGAACCCCCTGGATCACCGTGGCCCCCGCGCCGACGTGTGTGGCCTCGCCGATGCGCACGTCGCCGCTGAGCGTGGCCCCGGGCGCGACGTGCGCATGCGGGCCGATGACCGCGTCGTGATCGACCGAGGCGCGGGTGTTAACCAGCGCGTTGTCGCCGATCGTGGCGCGGGGTTGGATGACGGCCCCGGCCATCACCTGCACGCCGTGGCCGAGGACCGCCGACGCGGCGACGATGGCGGCGGGGTGGATGAGGGTGACGAAATCGAAGCCACGCTCGCGTAAAGCCACAAACGTTTCACGCCTGGCGGTGACCGCGCGGACCGAGCCGATCGCGTTGGCCAGCTCCAGTTCATCGGGTTGATGCGCTTGAAGAATCGACGCATCGCCTCGGACGGTGATGCCTTCGATCGAGCGGCCATGCGTCGCCGGGTCATCATCGATCAAGAAAAGCACCTCCCGCCGCAGCAGGCGCAGCGTGTCCAGGAGCACCGCCGCGTGCCCGCCCGCGCCATACACGATCACCGGTCGGTTCAAGGCAGGGCCTCCGGGTTCGGCTCGGGCAGCGGTGCGTCGTTGGGTTCCAATGCTTCGGGCACGATCGCGGGAAGGTCCACCTGATCCTCCACCCGCCAGGCCAGGGCGTAGTCCCACGCCTCATCGGGCGCATCGTCCGCGCGACGGATCACATCCAGCCGATACCGCCCGGGCACCAACACCGGCAGATACACGTGCTCCACGTTGTCGATCCGGCTGGCGCTAAGCTGCATCTCGACCTCCTGGCCCGCATCGTCGATCTCCACCAGCCGCAGGTCGAAATCCGCCAGCCGCGGCGTGTGGACCCAGCCCTTCATCGGCTGCGTCGCGCCTTGGGGCATGACGATGATGGTGCGGCCGTCGATGCGGCGGTTCCACACCAGCATGATGCTCGCGGGCCCGAGGTTCTGCCGGACATCGAACACATAAGAGCGCGTCTGGTCGTGGCCCGCGGTCCCGAAGTCCCAGCCGTAACGCTGCCGCACCGTGCCCGGTGCGCACTGCCCGCCGCGGAGGATTTCCAAGGCGTGATCGAAGCGTACCACGCCGGCACCGAGGTGCGCATCCAACGGCTTGCCCGCTTCACGCTTCCATCCCTCCGGCTTGATCGCCCCGGCCATCAGCACCGCCTTGATGACCTCGGCGCGCGCGGCCGGATGGCGCGCGCCATGGCTTTGGGGGGTGGCATCGACCTCGCCTTCAGTTTGATCGTCCCCGACGTGTTTGATCGCCGCGCGGTCCACCTCCGCTTGCGGGTCGGGTGAGTCGGCCATCTGGTCCGCCGCTTCCAGCAGCCGGGCCACGACGGCGGCGGTGACGGGGGTGGCGAAGCTGGTGAGCCCGCCCGGCGCAACGACGTCCGGCTTGCACCGGCCCTCACCTTCGAACCGGGTGTAGCCGCCCGAGCTGTTGCCGTTGAGTGCGCCAACCGCGATGACGTTGTAGGCGCTGCCCAGCAAGGGGGGCACGGGCGTGTCGCGGCCGTTGTTCACGCCCACACACATCAGCACGTCCGCGGTGTCGATCAGGTAATCGACGCGACGCAGCACATCTTCACCCGGCCGACCCTCCAGCGGGCTGATCCAAGAGTGCGTGTAGAGGCGGGGCCGATCATCCAACGGCGGGGCCTCGCCGGTGCCGGCTTTGAGGAAGCCCTGGCTTAGCCAATGGGAGCTGGCGAAGCTGTGGACCTCGGTGATGCCGGGGGCCAGCCCGCCGCGGCCGTAGAGCTTCTTGGCGACCGCCTCGGCGTGGCCGAAGGGTTCGGATTCGCCGGAGCGTGGGACAAAGTCGATCTTGCCGTAGCGGTCAGAGCGGAGGTTGGGCGTGTAGTTGCCGGGGTTGCCCTCGACCTGCCCGACGACGATGCCGCGGCCGATGGGGGTCTGCTGCTCCCAGCGCTGCTGGGCCTGGGCGAGGCCGATGAACGAGGCGTCGGACGGGCCGGTGGGTTTGGGCCGGCTGACGGCGGGCGGCGGGGCGGGGGCAGGGTCTTCCGGGCGTTGGGGGACAACCTGGTTGCTCGGCTGCTGGTTGTGCAGCCGCTGTGCCGGGACCTGCTGCGCCTGCGCGACGGCCGAGGTCATCAGGACCAGCGCCCAACTCAGCGTCCAGCCCAGGCCCCGAACGGAACCGGAATCGTTTGGCCGCGTCTGCATGGGTTGATTGTAACGGCCGCGGCAGGGCGTCGGGGCAGCCGCGATCCTTGACGCTGGTGCTCCGGGGCGATAACGTCGCACGGGTCAGGGTGTTAATCCAAAGCCTGTTTGGCTGCTTCGACGCGATACGCGGAGAACTTTACCGATGAAAAGTCTGCCGATGTGGTGTGCCTCTGGGACCTTCTTCAGTCTGGTGGCGGCGACGCTGCTGTTCACCGCGGACGTGGTGGCTCAGGACGTGCCGTTCACCGCGGTGGTGTATGAAGATGAGGTGACGATCCGCTCGGGTGCCGGCCGGGCTTATTACTCGGTGGGCACGCTCAAGAAGGGCGAGGTCGTTTCGGTGGAGGAGTTGTTCCATGGCTGGAACAAGATCAAGCCGCCGCCCGGGGTGTACAGCTACATCTCCAAAGCGTTTGTCAATGCGGAGGGCGATGGCACCACGGGCGTGGTCAACCGCGACCGGGTCGAGGTCAAGGCGGCCAACGTCAAGGGCCCGGGCACGCTCAGCTACCGCGTGATCAAGGAGCTGAACCAGGGCGATACCGTCACGATCGTGGAAGAAGAGAACGGCTGGTACAAGATCGAACCGGTCGCCGACACGTATGTGTTTCTCGAGCCGGGGTCGGTGCGTCGTGCCTCAGCGGTGAACGGCGCGACCGAGCCGGTCGAACCGGCGGAACCGACCGAACCGCAGCAGATGACCGACCCGGTGGAGCCCACTGAGCCCGTCGAGCCAAGTGAGCCCACGGAGCCCGTTGAACCCACGGAACCGGTCGCACCAACCGAACCCACCGAATCGGCAGACCCGGTGGAGCCCACCGAGCCCACCGAGCCGGTCGTCCCCACGGAACCGACGGAACCGTCCGAACCGACGGAACCGGCCGAACCCATCGAGCAGGGTAACGAGGAAGCCGCCTCGGTCGATCTGACCCAAGGCAAGGGTGATTCGCAGCCGATCGCGTTCGCCGATTCCGATGACTTGGCGACGGTCGACCAACAGATGCTGCCGCTGTTTGAAAAACCTCTGGAGGAGCAGCCGATCCGCGAGATGATCGCGGCCTACAGCAAGTTCCAGGGCGACGAGTCACTGACCCCTACCGACAAGCGTCTGGTGCGTCTGCGTCTGGCCGCCTTACAGCACAACCAGAAAGTGCTCGACGCGATCCAACGCACCAACGTCACGCTCGATGAGATCAAGTCCGCCCGCCAGGAACAGGAACAGATCGACGCGAAGACCTTCGACGCGATCGGCATCCTACAGGCCTCTAGCATCTACGACGGCAAGAACATGCCCCGCATGTACCGCCTGGTGGACCCGACCACGCAACGGGCCAAGGCTTACATCATCCCGACCGCCGCCCTGGACGCCAACGCGACTCTCGGCAAGCTCGTCGGGGTCCGCGGCCCATCCTCGGTGGACCCCGCCGCGAAGCTCACCGTCATCGAGCCGACACGTGTTACCGTCCTCGAAGCCCTACCCGAGTAATCCCCCCAAATCCGACGAGCGCCCGAACCTCCAAACGCCCACCCGCTCCCACGGGTGGGCTTTTTTTGCCCCAAGCCTATCATTGCCAAGCTCGCTAGATCACGAACCGCCCCCCACCCTCCGGAGATGCATCATGCAACACCCCCGAACCCTCACCTGCTCCCTGCTCCTCGCCGCCATCGCTTTCGGCCTGGGTGTGATGAGCACCTCCTCCCTCGCGCCCGCCGCCGATGAGTCGGCGGCCGAGGCCAAACCCGTCGCGGAAAAGACCACCGATGAGTTGAGTTACACGCTCGGCTATGTGATCAGCCACCGCCTGGCCGGCATGGGGGTTGAACTGGATGTGCCGGCGTTCGCGGACGGCTTCAAGACCGCCCGCAGTGAGGCACCGCTCAAGGTCAGCGAGCAACGCATGCAGACCTTGCTCGATCAGTTCAGCAAACAGCGCTTCTCGACCGCGGATGAGCCGGGCGACGACAAGCCCAAGACCGATCAACGCACCGCCGAGGAAAAGCGCAAGGCCATGGCCGAGCAGATGCAGCAGCGACCGAGTCACGCGTCGCCGAGCGCAACGCAGTTGCAGATCGGCGGGCAGGTGCCCAAAGGCCGTATCAACGCCGCGGTCGATACCACCCAGCGCGTCACCCGCGAAGCCGATGCCCCCGAGGTCCGTGAGCAGCAGTAGCCCCCCGACGTTTCCGGACCCCCATCCGCCGCACTCGGCACAACCGGAAGCCCTTGCCAGCGAGGGGCCGTGGTGGGTGAATCGGCGCTAACACCACCCGTGACACCGCCCGATGCAACTCATGGCCGGATGCGATCGACATCGCATCGCGGACCAGAGGAGCGCGTCGTGTCCAAACCCATCCGTATCGGTGAGATCCTGATCGAGCAGGGCGTGTTGAACGCCCAGCAGGTGTTCGAAGTCGTGGCGGCCCAGAAGAAGCTGAAGCTGCCGTTCGGCGTGCTGGCCGAGCGCATGTTTGAGGTGGCGGTGGAGTCGATCGAGAACGCCTGGGTCGAGCAGTACCACCGCTTCACCGGCACGATCGACCTGTCGCAGCAGCGTTTCGATGACGAGGCGCTGCGGCTGTTGTCGCGCCGGCAGGCGTGGCAGTTCGAGATGATGCCGATCGGTTTCGAGCCAACCGGCGAATTGCTGATGGCGGCATCGCGCAAGCGGCTGGCGCGGGCGGTGACGTTCGCGACGAATCGGCTGGCGAAGGTGGTCTACTTCCGCGTCGCCGAGTCGGAACAACTGCGATTGTTTTTGCAGAAGCATTACCCGATGCCGGAGGTGACCGACGACCTGCTCGCCCACGCCCGTGAGCTGGCCAACCTGCCGGATACCGAGGCGGCCTGAGGTTTGATCACGACCTGCCGCGCGTCTGCTCGATGAGGCCGTCAAGCCATTGCCGCCAGTGATCGGTTTTCATGGCGGCGCGGCGGCGTTCGAGCTCGGCGACCATCGCACGCACCGAGCCGGAGGAAGCGGTACCCTCCGCCAGCTTGCGCTGCCGATCCAGCAACGCGGCGCACGCGAACGCATCGGCCAGCCAGTCGTCGAAGGGCGTGCCGCGATACCCGCCGCGGGCCTCGTACACGGTGCGGCGGGTTTCGACCACGTCGTCGCCGCCCATCAGTTCCACCACCGTGTCCTGTAGCGCCTGCATCTGCTCTTTAGCCGCGGCGGTCAGCGTGTTGATCTGTTCCTGCGTGCCGTCGTCGAGAAACAGCCCCTGGGTGCCGAAGTAAAGACGCAGCTCCGCCTTGCGTCGCGCCTCGGCCGAGCGTAACTGGTCGGGGTTGACCTCGATCGCTTCGACCGCGGCGATCAGCCGCTTGGCCTTGTCGATGTCATGGCCCTGGGGGATGACAAAATCGAACTTCACGTTCGCGCTGCCCGCGGGGTACTGCTTCGAGAAGCGCAACCCGTCGTATTCCGCGGCCAGCGTCACCGCTTCGCCCTCGGGGATCTGCAGGGTGAACGCGCCGCTGGCCCAGGTCTCGACCTTGTCGCGGCCGGCGTAGATCGTGACGCCGCCGCGGCCCTCGCCAAGGTCGTAAAACCCGTCGCCGTTCTTATCGAAATACACGACGCCCCCGGCGAAGCGGCCTCGGCTTGAGCCGAAGTTCTGGACGACCGAGAACTGCTTGCCGTGCGGCAGCATCGCCGGGCCGACCTCGCGGAACCCGCCGTGGTGGATGTTGCGTCGGTGGCCCCGGCCCGGTTGCATGCCGCCCGCCCCGCCCGGACCCCAGTCGACCTCGAACGCCGCGTGCGCCTGCCACGGGTTGTCGCCCGTGCGGAAGGCATTTTCCGCCATCGAGCCGCCCTTGTAGCCCGCCGCGCGGATGCGGTCGCTCATTGACTTGCCGGTGAAGCCCGGCTTGCCTTGCTCCTGGTCGTGGCCCTGTTCGTTGAGGATCATGTAATGCGCGTGTTTGCGCGCCGCGTCCAGCAACGCGAGATTGAAGACCAGCGGCGGGGCGGGCTCGAGTGCGGCCATCTCACGCTCGAACATCGCTTTATCCACATCGCCCTGGATGCGTATACGCGATTCAAGGATACGCTTGCCCTCGGCCGCGGGATCGGCGCGGGCGCGGTTGATGTATTCCAGCAGCAGCGTTTCCTCCGGCGTCGGCTCGGGCGAGGGCGCTTGGTACACCTCGGCCAAGGCCACGGCACCCGGCAACAACACCAGCACGCAGGCGATCAGGCGATGAAGAAACATCATGGCATCATAACGGTTAGGCCCCCGTGATTGTTTCATCCGATCACGCCGGGCGTTCTTCAAGGATGCGATCGCCCGGTACGCTCCAGGCAAGCAGCGGCAGCGCCAGCCCCGCCAGCAGCCCCGAGACCAGAAACAGGCCGGTCAGCGAGACACCTGCCACGTACCCGGCCAACACGCTGCCGATCACACGGCCGACCCCGTTCACCCCCATCGCATAGACCCCCTGCATCGACGAGCGGTAGCCCGGCCCGGCCGCACGATTGAGCAGCAGCGGCGGCGCGACGTGCATCACCATCACCTGAATGCCATGGAACGCCTGCGTGCCCACCGCGATGGCGGGGTGGACCCACCACCCCAGCAGCAGCATGCGGGCGACGACCGCCAGCACCCCGATCACGATCAACCCCCGCAGCGTGAGCCGATGCACCAGCGTCGCGAAGCCGAGCATGAAGACGATCTCAACCGACACGCCGATGCTGGAGATCAGCCCGACCCAGCGGCTATCGATGCCGACGACGGCTTCATCGGTCAGGTAGCGCGGGTAGAAGGCGTAGTACGCGCTGGTGCTCATCACCAGCAGGAACATGCCGCCGCAGTACGCGAGCAGGCGCGGCTGGCGCAAGGTGCGCAGGGCATCGACCGTCGGGAGCCTGCGAGGGCCGGTCTGCGGGTGAACCGCGGGCCTGGGCAAGCGCGGGGCGTTGAGCAACCCGAGCACGCAGAACCCCGCCGCCGCGACCAGCGCCGCCGCGACCGGTGCCCCGGCCCGCAGCGCCACGTAAAGCATCAGCGACGGGAGGATGAACCCGATCGTGCCAAAAACGCGTACGCGGTGATACGGCGGCGAGGCGAGGCCTTGCATACCGCGGCGTTCCACCTCGCTGAAGGTCAGCCCGTCGTGAAGCGCATGGACCGGCGCGAACGCGATCGCGAAACCGCTGAATGCCAGCAGGAGGGTGATAAACGAGTGCGCCCCGAGCATCGCGCCCAGCGACACCCCGCCCAGGGCGTAGACGCCCGCCAGCAGCGCCCGGCTGGAGAAGCGGGTGTCGGCCAGCAGCGCGATCAACGCCGGGGTCAGCGCCATCGCCAGCCCCGTCATCGCGATGACCTGCCCGATCTGCTCATCACCCAGCCCACGGTCGCGCAGGTACAGCGGCAGATAAGGCAGCAGGCTGCCCATCACGGCAAACGCGAGCAGGTATTGCGTCTTGATCGCACGCATCAGCCGGCGAGCGTAGCGACTGGATCACCACGCTGCGCAATCACCGACTGCGCAGCTTCGCCAGCAGGCGCAGGAACTCGATGTAGAGCCACACCAGCGTCACCAGCAGCCCGAACGCGGCGTACCACTCCATATAGCGCGGCGCGCCCTTGGCGACGCCTTCTTCGATGAAGTCGAAGTCGAGCACGAGGTTCAGCGACGCGATGATGATGACCAGGATCGAGAAGCCGATGCCGATCGGCCCGGTCTGGTGGATCATCATCACGCTGTCGGAGAAGAAGCTGAAGATGAACGAGAACACATACACGAGCAGGATGCCGCCGGTAGCCGCGGCCACACCGAGTTTGAAGTTCTCGCTGGGCTTGATGAGTCCGGTCATATAAATCATCAGCAACGCAGCCAGCACGCCGAAGGTGCAGAGCACCGCCTGCAGCGCGATGCCGGGGTACGACGCCTCGAACATCGCGCTGATCCCGCCGAGGAACAGGCCCTCGAGCGCCGCGTAGATCGGGGCGAGGATCGGTGCCGCCCGCTTCCAGAACACCGCGACGATGCCGACGATCAACCCGCCGATCGCCCCGCCAATCACCCAGGGCAGCACGCGCTCGTCGATCAGCCCGCCCCCGGCCGACGGCGTCTCGGGCAGGGCGATGCTCCAGGTGTATGCCGCGGCGATGGTGACCAGCCCCACGAGCATCAGCGTCTTGAGTGCCGTGCCCGTGATCGTCATGCTCGCGGCAGGAGCCGCGGCTCGTTCGCCGATCGGGCCGCCGGCCTGGCGTGCGGCGTCCGCCGCGGCGGCCCGCTCATAACTGCCAAAGTCGAATGTCTTGGACGAGAGGGCCGGATTCGAACTGCGGATCATCGGTGTGTTCCGGGGGGTGAAAGTTGGCGACATGATACCGGGGCGGGGGCGAGCAAGCTGGGGGCACTTCGTGCCACCCGCTACACCTCGGACCGCGCCACCCACCGTTTAGCGGGCGGCACGAAGTGCCCGACAAAAAACCGGGGACGCGGATGCGTCCCCGGTTAGGGCAATCGGGTTCTAGGTTCGCCCGCTCAACCGCGGAACATCGCCCTAAGCGCGTCATACTCGCGGAGGAAACCGACGAACTCGCGGCGGTGCTCTTCCTCATCGCCCTTGAGCTCGACCGCCAGGTCCTGCGTGACCGGGTCGGTGTCGTCGCCGGTGGCCTCGATGATCTGCTGGTAGGTGTTGATCGCCTCGTCTTCCGCCTCGATCACGCCCTTGATCACGCTGACCAGATCGACGGTGCTGTCGGGCGGCTGCAGCGAGCGCTGGCTCATCTTCAGGTCCATCGAGCCGGGGATTGACCCGCCGAGCACCTTCAGCCGATTCGCCAGCAGCTTGGCGTGGCCCAGTTCTTCCCCGATGTCCTTGCTCAGCGATTCCTTCACCTCCTGCGCGAGCATGCCGTCGAGGTGGATCGAGTTGGCCAGGTAATTCGCGACGGTTTCGATCTCGGCGTTATAGGCCTTGTGCAGCAGGCCGATGATCTGCTCACGCTTGGCGTCGTCGAGGGTGCTGGCTTTTTTGAGTTCGGTGTGTTGCATCGTGGTCATGATCGAGTCCTTGTATGTTCATCCGGCCCGACCGCCGCGGAAACCACCACAGTTCCGCGCTCTGCGGCCCGACCCGCAGGAACCATAGGTCGTGCAGGCGAATATTTCCACCGCTTGACGCCGCGTCCCCCGTCTACGACGCTACCCCCATGCGATACGCCCTCATCATGGCCGGCGGCTCGGGCACACGCCTGTGGCCCATGTCCACCCGCGAACTGCCCAAGCAACTCATCCCCTTCATCGACGACGAGGAGCACGGGCCACGCTCGCTGCTGCGCATCGCGATGGACCGTCTCGAAGGCCTCGTGCCCGATCAGCGCATCTTCGTCTGTGCCGGGCAATCCACCCGCGATGTCATGCTCGACCGCCTGCCCCGCCTCGCGGCCGACCGTTTCATCGCCGAGCCGATGGGCCGCGACACGCTCAATGCCGTGGGCCTATCCGCCGCCGTCCTGCATCAGATCGACCCCGACGCGGTCATCGCAATCTTCACTGCCGACCACATCATCGAGCCGATCGACCGGTTCCTCCAGATCGTCGCGCAAGGCTTCGAGCTGGCAGAGCGCGACGACCAGACCTTGGTGACCTTCGGCATTGCGCCCACCCACGCGGCGACGGGCTATGGCTACCTCCAGCTCGGCGAGCCGATCGACGGCGGCGCGTTCGTCGTCGATCAGTTCCGCGAGAAGCCCGACCAGCCCACCGCCGCGCAGTACCACGCCGCGGGCCCCGAGAAGTATCTCTGGAACAGCGGCATGTTTGTGTGGAAGGCGTCCACGGTGCTGGCCGCGATCCAGAAGTTCGCGCCGGGCAATTACGCCAAGCTCGCCGAGTTGGGCACCGCGTGGGGCTCGCCGCAGTACGACACGAAGCTGGCCGAGGTCTATCCGACGCTGGAGAAGATCAGCGTGGACTTCGCGATCATGGAGCCGGCCTCGACGGACGACGCCTTCACCGTCGCCGCCGTGCCGATGCCGCTGCGATGGCTGGACGTCGGCTCGTGGCCCAGCTTCATGCAGACGCGCGAGCCCGACGCCGAAGGCAACGTCAGCAGCGGCGGCAAATCGGTCCTGCTCGACTCGAAGAACACCCTCGTCGCCTCCGATGAGCCCGATCACCTGATCACCACCATCGGCTGCGAAGACCTGGTCATCATCCACACCGCCAAGGCCACGCTTGTCTGCCGCAAGGCCGACGCCGAACGCATCAAAGAACTGCACGGCAAAGTCGGCGAGCAGATCGGGCAAGACTACCTCTGATCGATAACGCCGCTCTCGGCTTCGCAAAACGGTCACCTGCGCGGGGCGCAATCAGGCAATCCGGTTGACCCATCACCGCCGGATGGCCTCGCGAAGCCGCCAGCGGCGGCATTATGCCCGCATCGAATCCCTCGCCGCCGTGACATGCGGTGCGTCGGCCCCACACTCGGGGCAGGTGTTCCGCCCCGCGGCCACCGAGCCGCGTAAGTCGAACCCGCACTGTTTACATTCGATGCCCAGATACATCCGACCGCCTCCGCCACCGAGGTAGGCCCGGACGTTGGCGTCGTTGGACGCGATGAGGCCGACGATCCCGGTCGCCAGGGCCAGCGGGTTGAAGAAGATCGTGGCGATCAATTGCATGATCGCCAGCCAGATGGGGACGTCGCGTCTTCGGGGCGGCTCGCTATTAATCGGGCCGTACTGCACCAGTTCGAGGATGCCCAGGACCAGCGGATAGATCGCGAGGGGGACGCAGATCAGGCCAAGCCCCATCGACGCCAGACCGATCAGGCCCAAGTAGGCACAGCAGCCGACCGAAAGCAGGAGGTTGAGGATGCCATCGATAAGGGTCATCGTGGCGAAGGCATTGAGCAGGCCGGGTTTGGTGGGGGGATGGTCGATGGCGGATCCCTCATGGGTCAGATGGTGTGGAAGTTGTACCGTCTTGGCCGCAGGCGTGCCACAACGTCGCCGGCGGCATTGCGTGACTAATCACCGCTCACGGCTCCGCCAAACAGTCACGCGCGCAGGTCGCATGCAGGCGAATCCGTTGCCCCTTTCCCGCCGGATGGCTTCGCGAAGCCGCAAGCGGTGGAACCCTTTCGCGAAGCGGCCTGTGGCGGCGGGTGGTTAAGATGCGGCGATGCGTTATCTGGCGGTCGATCTGGGCGGCAAGCGGACGGGGCTGGCGGTCGGCGACGACGAGTCGTGCATCGTCAGCCCGCTCGCGATCGTCGAGGCGAAGACCGATGCACAGCGCATCGAGGCGATCGCCCGGCACATCGGCCGCGAGGGTGCCGAGGCACTGGTCGTCGGCTGGCCGGTGAACATGGACGGGAGCGTCGGCCCAGCCGCCCGCGATGCCGAGGCCTTCGCCGCCGCGCTGGGTGCCGCGACCCACCTGCCCGTCCACCTCCAGGACGAACGCCTCACCTCCGCCGAAGCCGACGAGCAGATGGCCCAGTCCGGCTTGACCCACGGCCAGAAAAAAGCCCGCCGCGACGCCCTCGCCGCCGCTGCCATCCTCCGCGCTTTCTTCCATGCCGCCCATCCACGCCCACCCGGCTGACCCGCCGAGGCAAGCCATCATTGAGGACACGCATATCCGATAAAGCCTCTGATTGACTTTGCTTCGCAACGGTCATCCTCTCAGCCGATGATGCCAAACACGTTATCAAGCTAAATTTCGATCAGCAGCATCGTGACGTGACCGGCCGTGGCATCGCTGAGTGGTGCGACCTCGTGGTGGACGAAGACACCTGGCGCATTCTCCATGCTTTAGCTCGTGCTGAAACGCCCACGGCACGGATATCGGGCCACGATTATCGAATGGATATCGATCTCGATCCCAACGACCAGTTGATCTTGCGTTACATGCTCGAACTCTACGATCAAAGATCATCGAAGCACCAGCCGCCCAATGACCGTATCCAGGCATGAATCCGGGGCCTTGGACATGGGATCGAGAAATTGTCAGATACCGATCTTTGAGACCTTTGTGTTGCCCCTGATAAAAAACCCCGGCCTTGCGGCCGGGGTTGTCGGTTGTCGTTGAGTTGTCGTCGTTCGTTCACGCCCCGACGGTGGCACCCGCCAGGGTCTTGCCGACGGCGTGGAGGTCTTCGCAGGCTTCCTTGACGCGGTTGGCCATGGCTTCCTCGGCCTTCTTGAGGTAGGAGCGGGGGTCGTAGAACTTCTTGCCGCCGACCTCGCCGTCGATCTTGAGGACCTGGTCATAGTTTTTCATCATGTGATCGACGATGGGGCGGGTGAAGGCGTACTGGCAGTCGGTATCGACATTCATCTTGATCACGCCGTAGCCCAGCGTTTCCTCGATCTCGCTCTTGGCCGAGCCCGACCCGCCGTGGAACACGAGGTAGAACTTGGCGTCGGGGCCGAACTTCTTTTTGATCGCGTCCTGGCCCTGCTTGAGGATCTCGGGGCGGAGTTTGACGGCCCCGGGCTTGTAGCTGCCGTGGACGTTGCCGAAGGTCGCGGCGAACATGTAGGTGCCATCGACCTTGCTCATCGCTTCATAGACGCGGACCATGTCTTCGGGGGTGGTGTAGAGGTCGGCGTCGGGGGTGTCTTCGGACCCGGCCGCGCCGTCTTCCTCGCCGCCGACCACGCCGGCCTCGATCTCGATGACCTGCCCGATCTTCGCCATGCGCTCGAAGATGGGCACGGACAGCGCGAGGTTCTCTTCCAGCGGCAGGCCCGAGGCGTCGAGCATGTGCGAGTTGTAGAGTGGCAGCTTGCCCTCGGCCACGCGGCGCTCCGACTCCTCGATCAGCGGGATCATGAAGGTGTCCACGGCGTCGGGCGGGCAGTGGTCGGTGTGGAGCACGACGTTGATATCAAGCTTGGCGGCGACGCGGTGGATGTGCTCGGCGATGGAGATCGCACCCACGACCATGTCGCCGACGACCAGGCCGGAAGCGAACTTCCCGCCGCCGGTGGACACCTGGATCATGCCGTCGCACTTGAGGTCGGCGAAGGCCTTGAGCGCCGCGTTGGCGGTGACCATGGAGCTGACGTTAATGGCGGGGTAGGCGAACTTGTTTTCGAACGCGTTCTCGAGCATCTGCTTGTACGTGTCGTACGTTGCGACGGGCATGGTGCCGTTCCTTTGGATGGGGGGTGGTGGGGGGGAGTGCTGCCGCGGCCGCGGTCGGTTATCTTGATCCGGGCCGTGACAGGTGCCCAGTATAGCAAACCGGGCGGGCGGGTGCGTTGATGGACGGGAAACTCATGAAGCCTAAACCGTTGAAAACAAAGCAAAAACCGCACCTTTTCGGTGTGACATCCCCGCGGGGGTTCGCCGCGGCGGCCGGGACGTGCGGGATCAAGGCCTCGGGCAAGCCGGACCTGATGCTGCTGGTCTCCGACACGCCCTGCGCTGCGGCCGGGGTGTTCACGACCAACCAGATCAAGGGCGCGCCGGTCATCATCTCCCAGCGTCACGTGAAGAACGGTAAGGCGCAGGCGATCGTCTGCAACTCCGGCTGCTCGAACGTCGCGACGGGGGAGCGGGGTATTGAAGATGCGATCACGATGTGCCGGGCGGCGGGCGCGGCGGTCGGCGTGGAGCCGGGGCACGTGCTGGTCGCCTCGACGGGGGTGATCGGCCGGGCGCTGCCGATGGGCAAGATCACCCCCGGCATCGAGTCGCTGGCGGGTCAGCTTTCGCGCGGGCGCGAAGCGGACGCGGCCGCGGCCCACGCGATCATGACCACCGACACCCGCCCCAAGTCGGCCGTGCGGCGGGTGACGATCGACGGCCAGCGCATCACCCTCGGCGCGATCTGCAAGGGCGCGGGCATGATTGCGCCGAACATGGCAACCATGCTGGCGTTTATCACGACCGATGCGGCGGTGTCCCCCGGGGTCTTGCGCAGGCTGTTGCGCGTCGCGGTGAGCCAGACGTTCAATCGCATGACCATCGACAGCGACACGAGCACCAGCGACAGCGTGATGATCCTGGCCAACGGCGCGGCGGGCAATCCCCGGATTGATCAGGCGGGGGACGCGTGCTTGGCACTGGGGGAGGCGTTGACCGACTTGTGCCGCGACCTGTGCGAGCAGCTCGTGCGCGACGGCGAGGGCGTGACGCGGCTGCTGCGGATCCGCATCGAGGGCGCGGCCAGCGTGAAGGACGCGGACCGCGTCGGCCGGGCGATTGCGGATAGCCCGCTGGTGAAATGCGCGGCCCACGGTGGTGACCCGAACTGGGGCCGCCTGGCGATGGCGGTGGGCAAGAGCGGCGCGAAGGTGAGCCCCGACAAGTTATCGATCGATCTTGCGGGCAAGACGGTCTTCGCGGACGGTCAACCGACGAAGCTCGGGTTGAACCCGACGAACGCGCTGGAGCGGGCGATGCGGCGCGACGAGCTGCCGATCCGCATCACGCTCGGCGTCGGGCAAGCGGGCGCGGACTGGCTCGGCTGCGACCTGTCGCGCGAGTACGTGACGATCAACGCGGATTACACGACGTGAGACGCGTTTAGCGGGCGGGCCTGCCCGCCGTGAATGCCCACCGGAGCGCGGGGCAGGCCCCGCCGCTAAACGTGAACGCATGACCACTTCGCACACCCTCGGCATCGACACCGGCGGGACGTTTACCGACGTCGTGCTGATCGATGCGCGGGGGCAAATCGTCGCGACGCACAAGCTGCCCTCGACGCCGGATGACCCGTCGCGGGCGGTGCTCGCGGGGATCGACGCGATCCTGAATAAATCCGGTTTGCCGCAGCGCGATAAAACTCAACCGCGAGTTGTTCATGGCTCGACCGTCGCGACCAACGCGCTGCTCGAAGGCGATCCCGCTAACGCGGCGTTGATCACCACGGCGGGGTTTGAGGATGTGCTGCGGCTGGCGCGGCAGCATCGGCCGCAGCTCTACGCGCTGGTGCCGCGCCGCCCCGACCCGCCGATCCCCCCGCGAAGGTGTTTTGGGGTGACGCAGCGCATGGCGTTTGATGGCTCGGTCGTGACGCCGTTGGATCTAGCGACCTTGCCGCCGCTGCTCGATCGGCTCGCAGCGGAACGGGTCGAGTCGGTCGCGGTGTGCCTGCTGCACAGTTATGCGAACCCGGCGCACGAGCAGGCCGTGGCGGATGCCTTGCGTGATCGCTTCGGTGAGGCGTTGGCCATCACGGTGTCGAGCGAGCTGTTGCCGGAGTTTCGCGAGTACGAGCGGGCGGCGACGTGCGCGATCAACGCGGTGGTCGCCCCGAAGATGTCGCGCTATCTGGGCAAGCTCGAAGCGGCGCTAGGTGGCGAGCGGCTTAGCATCATGGCCAGCCACGGCGGGACGTTGTCGGTCGCGGCGGCGCGGCGGCAGCCGGTGCGCACCGTGTTGTCCGGCCCGGCGGGGGGTGTGCGCGGGGCAGCGGCGTTCGGGGATCGGCTGATCACGCTGGACATGGGCGGCACGAGCACGGATGTCGCGCTGATCGACGGCGAGCCGGGCATGACCACGCAGGGCGAGGCGGCGGGCCTGCCGGTGCGGCTGCCGATGATCGACATCCATACGATCGGTGCCGGCGGCGGGTCGATCGCGTGGCTGGACCCCGGCGGCGCGCTGCGTGTCGGGCCGCGCTCGGCCGGGGCGTCGCCGGGCCCGGCGTGCTATGGCCGGCAACGCGCGCTGATCGAGCGGGGGCAACTGCCGGGGTGGCGCGCCACCGTGACCGATGCGAACGTGGTGCTCGGGCGCATCCCCGCCGACGCGATACTGGGCGACGACACCACGCTCGACGCGGACGCGGCTGAGCAAGCGGTTGCCGCGGTGGCAAAACAGGCGGGTTTATCCGTTGACGAAGCGGCGGCGGGGATCGTGCGCATCGTTGAGGCGAACATGGCCCGCGCGATCGGGCGCGTGACGCTGCAGGTCGGGCGCGACCCGCGCGATTACACGCTCATGCCCTTCGGCGGCGCGGGCGGTCTGCACGCGTGCGCCTTGGCCGAGCAACTCGGCATCGCCACGGTGCAGGTCCCGCCGAACCCGGGGCTGCTTTCAGCGATCGGGATGCTTACCGCTCCCGGTCGGCGGACCGCCGCGCGGTCGTTGCATTGGCGGGTTGCGCCGGATGAAGCGGTGCCGGACCTGCGCGTCGTGCTGGACGACTTGGCCGCGGACGCGGACGCGCAGCTTCGGCGTGATGGCCAGTCGCCCGCAGCGCGCCGATACATGCTGGGCGTGCGTTATCTCGGGCAGTCGCACGAGCTGACGCTGAGCACGACCGAGCCGCGGGAGCTGCTCGGCGGCGCGGGCGTGGATCGTTTTCACGAGGAACACCGGCGGCTGTACGGCCACGCTTCGCGGGATCACGCCATCGAGATCGTCGTCGCGCGCGTCGAAGCCGACACCGCCTGCCGCACGCTCGCGCTCACGCCGCCCGGTGCCTCAGCATCAACCGTTTCACACGACGGCCGCGTGATGCGGCAATCGCTGGGGCGCGGCGCGGCACTGGCCGGGCCTTGCGTGATCACCGAGTACTCGGCGACCACATACCTGCCCGCGGGTTGGCGGGCGTCGGTGGGCGAAGACGGCGGCCTTTGGCTCAAACGCGATCAGGAGGGCGGCGATGACTGAGCAGGCGTTTAACGCGGTCGAGCTGGAGGTGTTTCGCCAGGTGCTCGCTTCGGTGGCGGAGGAGATGGGCGTGCGGCTGATGCGTTCGGCCTACTCACCGAACATCAAAGAGCGGAGAGATTTCAGTTGCGCGGTGTTTGATGCCGGGGGTGAGATGATCGCCCAGGCGGCGCACATCCCCGTGCATCTGGGCTCGTCGCCCGCATCGGTGAAGGCGGTGATCGAGGCGTTTTCCGGCGACATGAAACCCGGCGATCGGTTTATCGTGAACGACCCGTTCGCCGGGGGCACACACTTGCCGGATGTCACCGTGGTGGCACCGATGTTCGCGTCGGCCTCCCGTTTAGCCGTGGAGCCTGCTTCGCGCACTTCGCCGAAGCGCGAGGCTGGCCCCGCCGCTAAGCGGGTCAGGCGTCCGAGTTTTTATGTGGCGAACCGGGCGCATCACGCGGATGTCGGCGGGCTGACGCCGGGGTCGCTGCCGTTGTCGCGCACGATCGATGAGGAGGGTTACCGCATCGCGCCGAGCCGGTTGACCGACGCGTTGATCAACGACTTCGCAAAAGCGACGCGCACGCCCGACGAGCGCCGTGGCGACCTTCGGGCGCAGCAGGCGGCGATCGACGTCGGGCTGGCGAGGCTGGCCGCGCTTTGCGAAGCGCACGGGGTTTTGCGTATCGCGGCGGCGGGCGATGCGCTGCAGGATTACGCGGCCAGGTTCATCCGCGCCATCGTCGCCGAGATGCCCGACGGCCGATACGAAGCAGAGGATGTGCTCGATGACGACGGGCACGGCCATGAAGACATCGCGATCCGCTGCACGCTCACCGTGGCCGGTGAGGAAGCGACGTTCGATTTCTCGGCCAGCGACGACCAGGTGCCGGGCCCGCTCAACGCGGTGCGGGCGATCGCGCAGTCGGCGGTGATGTACGCCCTGCGCTGCCTGGCCCCGGCGGACATCCCCAGCAACTCCGGCGTGCTGCGGCCGGTGCGGATCGTCACCCGCCCGGGGTCGGTGGTCGAGGCGCTGCCGCCCGCGGCGGTCGCGGCGGGGAACGTGGAGACCAGCCAGCGCATCACCGATGTGGTGTTTGCCGCGCTGGGCCGGGCGCTGCCGGGGCGGGTGCCCGCGGCGTCGTACGGCTCGATGAACAATCTCACCATCGGCTCGCTCGATGGCGGTGAGCCCGCCTTCGCGTATTACGAGACGATCGCCGGCGGCGCGGGCGCGGGGCCGACCGCGGAAGGCCGTCGCGATGGTCAAGGCGGTGATGGTGGTTCGGCGATCCAGTGCCACATGACCAACACGCTCAACACGCCGGTCGAGGCCTTGGAACACAGCTACCCCTTCCGCGTCGAAAGCTATCGGGTGCGGGCCGGCTCCGGCGGGTCGGGGCAACAGCGGGGCGGCGACGGCGTGGAACGCGCGTACTGTTTCCTGCGGCCGGCGCAGGTGACGCTGATGACCGAGCGCCGCCGTCACGCCCCGCCCGGTGCCGCGGGGGGCCGGCCGGGCCGGTGCGGCGAGCAGGTCCTGATCCGCGCCGATGGCACGCGTCAGCCCCTGCCCGGCAAATGCACGCTGGCGGTCGAGCCGGGCGATCGGCTGATCATCCAGACCCCCGGCGGCGGGGGATACGGCGTTGCAGAAGTAGAACCGGCGTAACTTGCGGCGGCCTTGAGGCAATCTTCACAAAGACCGGTTACATTTGCGGGCCAAAGTCGGGACTTTCTTCGGGTCCGGGGAGCAGAACATGAAGCACCATCCACCTGTCACATTCTGCCGACTGATCGGCCTCACGCTGATCATGATGATCGGCGCGGTGTCCGCGACGGCGGATGATACGGCGTTGCTCGAGCGTTACCGCACCGCCTGGATGGAGGCCGAGCGTGCGGCGAAGAACGAGCCGGACCGCGCCGCCCTGGCCGAGCAGTTGCTGGATGCGGCCCGCGCCGCGGCCCAGAGCGACCCGGCGTTTGCGGTGTTCATCTGCCGTCGGGCGTACCTGTTCGGCAGCGGTCAGCGCGCGTCTTACGTCGCGGCCGCGGACGCGCTGGAGCTGATGTCCGAGCTGGACTCGGCGCTGAAACTCGAATCGCTGGAGAAGGTGCGCGACCTCTATCAGCAGGCCTACCGCGATAACCCGTCGGTCAACCTCGGGCTGGGCATGAAGTCGGCCGAGGCCACCGGGCTGGTCGCGCGCGAGCGACGGCGGGTGCTCGACCAGCAACTCGCCGCGGGGCAGGCCGAGCCCGGCACCGTCCTGGTCGAAGCCAATAAAGTGATGCGCGAGTGGGAGCAGGCCCGGCGGACCGCGGCGGCCGTCATGAATTCAGCACGCAGCACCCACCGCCAGCTCACCGCCCGCGGCTCGAACAACGCGGCGCTGGTCGGCACATTCATCCGAGAGAACGAGAGCAGCCTCGAGCACTATGAAACCGAATTGATGCGGGCCAGCCGATTCAAGGACGCGGCCGTCTCGCTCAATCAGGCGCAAGGCGAACTGGACAATAATC
>CAZTLX010000012.1:0-35258 GCA_964614575.1 uncultured Phycisphaeraceae bacterium
CGCCGTCACCAATTTCGCAGCCGACCCCTTGGCGACGCTGAGCATGCCGGTGCGGACGATGGCGTATCACCTGCGCTGGACGCGGCAGGTGGGGGGCGAGGCGTATACCTTCGACGACCCGGTGCGTTACCAGATGGCGGCCGTGCCGGACACCGCGCCGCGGGTGCGGATCATCGAGCCGGCCCAGCGCAGCGAGGTCGGCACGGTGAACAAGCGTGTGCCGCTGCGGTTCGCCGCCAGCGACGACCACGGGCTGACCGAGGCCTGGGTGGTCTATCGTGACAAGGGATCGGAGGAGGAGCACCGCGTGCCGATCGGCACGCTGGAAGCGGGGCCCGTCACGCAGCAGTCGTTCACCTGGTCGGTGGGCGAGACGGTTGAGGGGCTGGCGGTGGGGGATGAGCTGGAATACACCGTCGAAGTGGCGGACAACCGCGAAGGCGAGGGCGGCCGGCAACGCGGGCGGGCGACGCCGTGGCGCTCGCTGGAGGTCCTCAGCGTCGAGGCGTTCCTGCAGCGGCTGGCCGAGCGGCAGCTCGATTCCTTCGAGCGGCTCCAGCAGGTTGGCGAGCAGACCACCGAGTCGCGGGACACCGTCCGCCGGCTCGAGCACGAGGCCCCTTCACCCGAACCGGGTCTTGAACCCAACCCGTAAGGAGTCTTCCCATGCGAACCGATCAAACCCCACGGCTTGTGGTCGCGATGCTCGGGCTGGCGCTGGGCCTGGCCACGCCCGTGCCGTCCGCTGCGCAGGGCGCGGACGCGGACGCAGACGACCGGGTGCTGGCCATCGCCGACCGCGTGATGCAGGAGACGCACCGCCAGCACGCGGTCCGCCAGCAGACCGGGCAGGTGATCGGGCAGCTCGACGCGATCGTCGCCGAGTTGCAGCACAACGACCTGCTCGACCGCGGCAACGCCGAGCAGCTGCGGGCCGTATCGCAGACGCTCACCCGCCTGCGCGACCAGAACGTGCCCCAGGCGGCCGAGCATCTTCAGCAGGCGCGGCGGCAGCTGCAGCGGATGAAGCCGAGCCTGGGCGCGGCGGGTGACGAGCTGGATGTCGTCGTCGCGTCGCTGCGCGAGATCTCCGAGCGGGTCGGCACCGACGCCCGCGTCCACGCGCTGACCGCCTCGCTGCGCTCGCTGCTGGAGCGGGAGCAACTGCTCAGCGAGCAGACCCAGGCGTGGGGCCGCCAGACCCTGACCGACCCCGGTGCCGCGGCGGAACACCGCGAGCCCCTGGCCGACCGCCAGCAACAGGTCAGCCAGGCGATGGATCAGCTCCAGCGGCAGCTCGATGAGGCGCAAAGCACTTCGTCGGACGCGCTGGATCGCGAACGCATCGAGCAGGCCCGTGCGTTATTGGAAGAGCGGCAGGCGCGCGAGCAGTTGGATCAGGCCGCCGAGGCGATCCGCAAAGACGACGCGTTTAGCGCGATCGAGAAGCAGGCCGCGGCATTGGCGGCGATGGAGGAGGCGGTCGCGGCGTTGACCGCCGAGCCCGACGAGCCGGCGATGCCGGCCCTGGCCGCGGTGGACCCGGCGGCGCTCGACGCGTTGCGTGATCGGCGTGAGCAGGTTCAGAAGCTGCGTGAGGAGCAGGCAAAGCTGCGGGAGCAGACGCAGGCCGCGGATACCGAGGCGTTTGCGTCGTTGCGCGAGCAGCAGGAAGCGCGTCAGGCGGCGTTGGAGCAGGCGACGGCCGAGTTGTTGGCCGAGCAAGACGCCAGCTCCGAACAGCCAGCGCCGACCGACGCCGATCCAACCGATCCAACCCAGACGAACGAGCCCACCGAGGCAGGCGAAGCGCAGGATGCGGCAACCGAACCCGGCGCCGCCCCGCAAGCGGAACCGGGGGCCGAGCCGCTCGAAGCGGCGCGGCAGGCGATGGCCGAGGCGCAGGAAGGTCTTTCCCAGAACGATCAAGCGGCGACGGGCGAAGCGCAGGCGCAAGCCGAGTCGGCGCTGGGGGAGGCGCTGGCGGCATTGGACGAGCAGATCGCCGCGGCCGAGGCGGCGCAGGTCGCGATGCCGGCGACGCTCGCCGAGCAGCTTGAGGCGGTCAAGGGTGAGCAGCAGGCGCTGGCCGATGCGTCACAGCAGACGGCGGCGGCGGGGGAGGATGTGGGCGAGCACGAGCCGGCGCAGTCGGCGCTTAGCGAGCAGGTCGCGGCGCTGCAGGACCAGGCCTACAGCGCGGAGGCCGGCGAGGCGATGCAGCAGGCCGCCGACGCGATGCAGCGCGCGGCCGAGGCGATGGAAGCGGGGGACGCGGCCGCGATGCAGCAGGCGCAGGGCGAGGCGGTGGCGGCGCTCGACGCCGCGTCGGACGCGGCGCAGTCGGCGATGGAACAGTTCGAGCAGATGATGGCCTCGCTCAACGAGGTGGACGGCTTGATCGATCAGCAGGGCGAGCTGAGCGCCGCCGCCGAGGCGGCGCAGGGCGAGGCGCTGGGCCAGACCGGGCAGCAGCAAGCGGCGCTGGGGCAGGACACCTCCGAGCTGGGTGAGCAGGTGCCCGGCGCGGCGGGCGAGGCGCTGGCGGCGGCCGCGGCGGCGATGGGCGAGGCGGGCGAGGCCTTGCAGGCGGGCGACCCACAGGCCGGCGCCGCCGCGCAGCAGCAGGCGATGGCGTCGCTGCAATCGGCGCGGCAGACGCTGGCCGCGCAGATGGGTCAGATGGGCCCGCTGGCGCAGATGATGCCCGGTGCGAACCAAATCCTGCCCGACCTGCCCACCCCCGGCGAAGGCTCGGGCATGGGCTCGACCGCGGGCACGGGGGAGGGCGGCGACAAGGACGGCGGCCCGGCCGGCGGGGGCCAGACGCCCGAGGCCGGCGACAACCGCTGGCGCATGCTCGGCGGGCGCGACCCGCAGGAGCTGCACCAACGCTTCGCACGCGAGTTGCCCGTCGAACACCGAGAACTCCTGGAGGCGTACTATGAATCGCTCGCGGAATAAGCGGCACGACAAAAACATCGCCCGGCCGCGCCGCGCGATCATCGTGGCGGTCGCGGTGGGCGTGATGATGGCCGCGTCGGCCCCCGCACCCGCCCCGGCGCAGGCGCGGGTCGGCGTCACCGAACTCTCGCCCCAGGCCGAACGCGCGATCGACCGCGGGCTGGCGTATCTGGCCGCCCATCAGCGCGAGAACGGCAGCTGGGGCGGATCGGGGCACACGGCGCTGGGGCTCATGGCCTTCATGGTCAAGGGCTACTTCCCCGACCCCGATCGGCCCGACCGCTACGGCGTCCACCTCGACCGCGCGGTCCAATTCCTGATCAACCAGTCACGCGAGCACGGCGGGTACTTCGGCGGAAACATGTACCACCACGCCCTGGCCACGCTCGCGCTGGCCGAGGCCTGGGGCATGAGCCAACGCGAGGAGATCCGCGAAGCGCTCAAGGCCGCCGTCGAGGTGACCCTGCGGGCCCAGGACCGCCGCACCGGCGGCTGGCGATACCAACCCATGCCGGTCGATCACGACACCTCCGTCACCGCGATGGTCGTCGTCTCCCTCGCCGCCGCCAACGAAGCGGGCATCCTCGTGCCCCGCGAGGTGATGGCACGCGCGACGACCTACCTGATAGAACGACAGGCCGACGACGGCGGCTTCAGCTACCGCGGCGGCAACGACTCGGCGTTCCCACGCTCCGCCGCGTGTGTGCTCGCGCTGCAACTGGGCGGCGAACGCGACAGCGAAGCGGTGCAGCGCGGCTTACGCTACATCCTCGAAGCCGACCCCGAAACCGCCTTCGGCGAACGCTACTTCTTCTACGCCCAATACTACGCCGCCCAGGCCATGTACCAGGCCGGCGAAGCACCCTACCAAGCCTGGCAGCCACGCATCGAACAGTTGTTGATCCAACGACAGCAAGGCAATGGGGCGTGGCATCGCGACACCTACCCGACCGCCATGTCGATCCTGGTCCTGGGTGTGCCGTACCGCTACCTGCCGATCTATCAGCGTTGATCGACGAAGACCCCCGCCGCGGCCATGACCGCGTCGCGCAGCGATCGTGATGGTGTCAAGCGTCATGAACCAGACCTCAAGCAGCAAATCAAGCAAGAACGTGCTGGTCCTCGTCGAATCCTCGTCGGGCTACGGCCGGGCATGCCTGCGGGGCATCGGCCGCTACACGCGCAGCCACGACCGCTGGCTGATCCGGCACATGCCGCACGACCAGATGCCCGTGCTCAACCCGAACATCCCCTGGAAATGGGACTGGGACGGGGTGATCGCCCGCATCGGCTCCCCCCAGGTGCTGAGGCTGGTCCGTCGGCTGGGCCTGCCGACCGTCGATGTCATGAGCATGACGCGCATGGATGGCGTGGGGATCGTGAACTGCGACAACCAGCGCATCGTGCAACTGGCGATCGAGCACCTGACCGCCAACGGGCTGCGGCACCTGGGCTTCTGCGGCGTCCCGGGGATGCAGTTTTCCGATGATCGCGAACGCGTCTTCAAGGCCTACCGGGGGACCCCGGGCCTGACGCTGCACACCTTCCCCGTGGCCAGCTCAAAACCCTCGCAACTCAAGAGCAGCGGCCAACGCTGGCTGCGCGACCTGCAGCGGCTGCGGGCGTGGATCGAATCCCTGCCCAAACCCGTCGGCATCGTCGCCTGCAACGATACCCGCGCTTGGCACGTCATCGAGATGTGCCGGGCCGCGCAACTGCACGTCCCCCACACCGTGGCCGTCGTCGGCGTGGACGACGACGACGCGATCTGCGAGCTGTGTTCCCCGACGATCAGCAGCGTGGACCCCAACCCCGAGGCGGTGGGTTTTGAGGCGGCGCGGGCGCTGGACCGCTTGATGCGAGGCGAGCCGCCCACCGATCAGCCGCTGTTGATCCCGCCGCTGGGCGTCGAGAAGCGCGAGTCCAGCGACACCCAGGCCTTCGAGCACGACGACTTGAACGAGGCGATTCGGTTCATCCGCGACAACACCGACAACTCCATCAACGTCGGCAGTGTCGTCGCGCATATCGGCCGATCGCGGTCCACGCTCGAGCGGCGCTTCCGCGATTACCTGGGTTGCACCATGTATGACTACATCCAGCGGCATCGCATCGACCGGGTCAAACGCCTGCTGCTGCAGACCAACTACCCCGCGGCGCAGATCGCTCGGATGCTCGACTTCAACACCAGCACCTACTTCACCGCCGCGTTCCGTAAGCACGTGGGCATGACCCCGGGGCAGTTCCGCAGCCGATACACCAGCCCCCACCTCGGCGCTACCCCCAAGGCCGACGCCGCCGATGAGGGGTGACTCGGTCGCCGTCATCGCCTTTGGCCGAGCCGTTCGGCGTGAAGAAAGATCGATACCAGTTGACAAAATTTCACTATATCCCCGGCCGGCTGTTTACGAGAGAATAAGGGTCTTAATCAAGACAAGGGTTCCGAGGGTTTTTGGATCATTTGTTCGACTCAAGGAGACACCGCGATGACCCACCGTCACACCCCGTGTTTTTTCCCGTGTCTGGCCGTGATGGCCGGACTGATCATGACCACTCAGATGACTATGACCGTCCAAGCCGAACCTATCGTGCCCGTGCCCGGCTTTCCGCAGTCGGCGGGCGTGCAGATGAAGACCCACAACTTCACCGTTGAGAACCTGCGCACGGCCCACGAGATGGGTTTCCGCGTTGTCCGCCGGGCGTTCTACTGGCAGGGGGTGGAGCAGGAGAAGGGGGTTTATGACTTTTCCAAGTGGGACACGGAGATGGCCGAGGCCGACCGCCTGGGCCTCACGGTGATCGGCTGCTGGTTCGGCAACAACAAGCTGCACGAGGATGACGGCCGCGGCGGTATCCAGACCGAGGAAGGCCGGCAGGCCTTCGCCGCCTTCGCCGCCGCCTGCGCCAAACGATACAAGGATCAAAAAGTCCTCTGGGAAGTCTGGAACGAGCCGAACGTCCGCACCTTCTGGCGCAAGGACGGCAAGCACAACTCCGACGAATTCGCGCAGGAATACACCGACCTGGTCAAGGCGATCATGCCCGCGGTGCTCGCGGTGGACCCCGACGCGTTCGTGATCGCCGGCTCGGTGTCCAACTACTGGAAGCCCAGCTACGAGTGGACCGAAGCCTGCTTCAAGAATGGCATGCTCGATACCGGAATCAAGGCTTGGTCCACACACCCCTACGGCTTGAAGACGCCCGAGGAGTTCACCGTCGGCCACACCATCACCCGCGAACTGCTCAAGAAGTACGGCAAGCCCGCCATGCCCATCCTCAACACCGAGCGCGGCTTCGCGATCAAGGAACTGAAAAACAACGAGGGCTGGTCCGGTGGTAATAAGGACCAAGTCTTTGCATACCAGGCCTGGCACTTCGTTCGTCAGTACATGGCCGACCAGATGAACGGCGTGCCCATCACCATCTGGTATGAGTGGGACGGCAAGGACCCGTGGACCGGCAGCGCCTTCGCCCTGTTCAACGATGAGCCGCGGCCGATCATCAAGGCCGCCGAGGTGATGCTCGATCAGTTAAATGGCTACAACTACGTGCGTCGGATCGACACCGGATACCCCCTCGACTTCCTCCTGCTTTTCCGCAACGAGGCCGGCGAGCAGAAACTGGTCGCGTGGACGGCCCCGCCGGCCGGAGACACCCCCGACGCCGCGTTCGCCCACGAGGTGAAGATCGAACTGAATACCGGCGGACCGGCGACCGCCACCGGCTTGCTCGGCGATGAACTGAACGTGGCGGAGGCGGGCGAGAACGCGTATCGGCTGGCGGTATCCGGTGCCCCGCAGTACGTCGTGGTCCCCAGCGGGGCGGACATCAGCGCCGCGTCGATCGAGCCGTACCGCGCCCCGATCGAAGAAGCCAAGGCCCCGCCCCCCAACGCCATCGACCTCAAACTGTTCGCGTCCGAAGACCACTGGGATTTCCAGCCGAACACGGGCGACGGACTGTTCGAGGTCAACCCTAACGATGAGCGAGACATCGGCGTGCTGCACTACAACTTCACGCAGGCCAAGGCCCAGGGCACGCCTTACGTGCTGGCGACCGCCACGACGAAGATCGAGAAGGCCGCTTCGGCGGTGATCTTCTACGCACGCTCCCCGGTCCGCCAGCAACTGACCTTCCGCCTGGTCGACAGCACCGGCCAGACCCATCAATTCAAGAAGCGGATCGACGGCATCGATCAGTGGGAACGGATCGACATCCCGCTGACCCGTCGTCTTGAGCACTGGGGCGGGGCCAAAGACGGCACCATCCATTACCCCATCGAGTCGATCGTGCTCGCGGTCCCGCTGCCGGGCGAGGAAATTAAGCACGGCAAGGTTGAATACAGCCACGCGATGGTCGTGCCCGAATAATGCCATGCGTTGACGCGATCGCGCGGTGGCCGGACCCGCCCCACGTGCTCGGATTTAAATGACTGAGCCATCGGCCGAGCGCTTTGGCGACCGCCCTGGCGTTCGATGAGCAGGAGTTGGCATGAGCAAGGCACCCCTCACGCTCAGGAGGGCGATCAAGCGGGTGATCGCGCTGTGCATCATCGCACTGGTCGCGTTGACGCCGGTCAGCGTTGACGCCGCCCCGGACACGGAGGAGCAGGCCACGATCCAAGGCCCCGTCATCGATCCCGACACCGGCGTGCAGACCTTCACCGTCCAAAGCCCCTGCCTCGGCAAGCCCAGCACGGTCCGCGTGCTGCTGCCCGACAAGATCGAGCCTGAAAAGACCTACCGCACGCTTTATGTCCTGCCGGTCGAGGGCGGGATCGAAGGCCCGCACGGCGACGGCCTGACCGAGGTCCGCAAAACCGATGCGCACAACCAATACGCGCTGATCTGTGTGACGATGTCCTTTGATTCCGTGCCCTGGTACGGCGCGCATGCCACGGACCCGACCAAACGGCATGAGCAGTTCATCAAGGAAGTGGTCGTGCCGCTGGTCGAGAGCCGATTCCCCGCCACCGGCGAGACGGCCGACCGATTGCTGCTGGGGTTCAGCAAGTCCGGCTGGGGCGCGGTGAGCATGCTGCTGCGCGACCCGGACTTCTGGGGGGCCGCGTGCGCTTGGGATGCGCCGCTGATGATGGATGAGATCGGACTGAAATGGGGTTCCGCCAAACACTTCGGCACCCCCGCGGCCGCGAAACCGCACGTCCCGGTCCACCTGGTAGCCGAAAAAGCCGAACAGTTCGCCGAAGGTCCCTCGCGTTTGACGATCCTTGGCCAGGATATCTTCGGCAAGCACACCCGGCAGTTCCACGAACTGCTCGACGCCCACGATGTGCCGCACCGCTACCACAACGACTTGAAATTCAAGCACCACTGGCATTCGGGGTGGCTGAGCGAGGCGTTGGTTTTGTTTCTGGAAGGGCAGCAATCGCCATAGATGTTCACGCACCATTTCGAGTGATCGTCGGCGCGTGAGTTTGACGGATTATCGACTTATGATGAACCGATATTGCTATTGTCGTCGCCGATTTATGTGGTACCGTGTAGGTGGCATATGGTTTTCATTGGCCTCGGTAAGTTAAAACAGAATCAAGTGGTTATAGCGCTCGGACTTTGGTCGATTATTTTAGCTTATATGTGTATTGGAATCACTTCGTTTCTTAAACCCTTAGGAAGGAGTCCCATCATGAGACTGTCACTTTTCACTGCAACGCGATTTTCGACGATCGGCATCGCGGCCGTGTTTGCGGCCGGCGCGGGGCTGGCTGATGCCGCTACGATTACCGTGGGCAATATGCAGGCGAGCGGCCCAATCGCGGGGGCGGCTGGGAATGACGGATCGACCATGAGTTTCGACAACAACGGTGAGTTTCTCGCCGTGGTCGTGACGATGAGCGGCGATCGACATGCCGTCGGCATTGCGGGCACCCCGAACCCGAGCGTCACCTATGGCGGCACCGCCCTCACCCAGGCAATTGTGGATCAGGATGGGATACGTGGCTGGTCGGCCATCTATTACCTGTCCGATCCGGCGGCCAGTATCAATGATCTTTCCGTGCAATTCGGAGCCGACGTACTTGGCGCAGCTACTGCGGGTAGTTGGGAGATTGGCGCGTTCAGCCTTTCGAATGTTGACACCGCTAACCCGATTGCAGGAAGTGCAACATGGCTTGGCAATAATCCACCAGATGACCCGGATATCATCGAGAGCAGCACTCCCGGAGCCATTTCAGCTGGTGACTTTCTCGTTCTCGGGCAGGCGGTCCGTAGTGTCATCCCCAGCCCGCGGTACGAAACAGCCACCGATTCCCAACAAGTGATTTTCTATAACGCAAATCCGGTGGCAGGATCCGAGGATTATCAAGGCCAGTACGCCCTGTTGTTGGCAGGTGATATTTCCGGGGCCAATAACGATGAACTGGCCCTGGCGAGCACGACGGGCAGACCGGGAGCTCACACGGGCGTCGTCTTCAACGCCATCCCCGAGCCCGGCTCGCTGGCGCTGTTGGGGCTTGGAGGCCTGCTGATGTTGGGGCGGGGGCGTACGCAGCGCGTGACCCGGTAAAGGAGTCTGCATGACCGAGCCGGCCCGATCACGAATGACGCATGGGTGCGGGGCCGCGGCACTCTGGGCGCTCACGGCCATCCTGGTCATGATGTCGCCGGAGGCTCTGGCTCAGGAGGCCAAACCGATTCGCCTCTTCATCCTCTCCGGCCAGTCGAACATGGCCCGGATCGAACCGGCCGAGGCGTTTACCCCCGCGGTGACCGCGGCGTTCCCGGATGACGAAGTTGTCGTGGTCAAGTACGCCAAGAACGGCCAACTCGTCCGCATGTGGTGGAAAGACTGGCAGCCGCCCGAGGGCCTGAAGCCCAAGGGCCAAGGCAGGAACGGCCGACACTACGACGCGCTGATGACCCTCGTCAACGAGGCGATGCAGGGCAAACCGGCCCCGGTCAGCGTCACCTTCGTCTGGATGCAGGGCGAGTCGGATGGCAATCACCCCGGCTACGGCGAAATCTACCCCGACGCGCTGGCCGGACTGCTCACCCAGCTCTCCGAAGACCTGGGACGCGACGACCTGCACTTCGTGCTTGGCCGCATCAGCGACTTCGGCAACGACATGGCCGAGCAGCGCCCGAGCTGGATGCGGGTCCGCGAGGCGCAGGTCGCCTTCGCCGAGGCCGAACCCGATCGCCGCGCTTGGATCGACACCGATGACCTCAACGGCGATCACAACGGGCTTCATCTCACGAAAGAGGGTTATCAACAACTCGGCGAGCGCTTTGCCGAGGCCGCGATCAAGCTCCTGCGCGACGGCGGCGATTGATCCCCTCATCGGACCACCTTATTCGATCAAGGAACGCGTGATGTATCAAAAGAACCCCCCAAGCGTCACCCGGGCACAAGCCCCCCGAGGCTTCACCCTGATTGAGTTGCTGGTGGTGATCAGCATCATCGCGCTGCTGATCGCGCTGCTGCTGCCGGCGCTGCAGAGCGCCCGCGCTGCGGCCCGCAATGTCACCTGCCTGAGCAACAAGCGGCAGATCGGCATCGCCACGATGACCTACGCCGCAGACTTCAACTACGTGATTCCCACCGGCCGCAATAAGAACCCCGACTGGCCGGAACCCTCGCACTGGTGGTACCACTTCCTGGCGGCCGAGGGGCCCGCCGGGAACAGTTACCTCCCGACCGACGACAGCAAAGTCATCCAGTGCCCGGAGATCGAAAGCGGCACCTACGGCAGCTATCACTCCAGAGCCACGGGCAACGACAGCGAGGATTCGCGGTTCTTTATCGGCGGCACCTGGGTCCCCGGCGATGGCGTCAAGATGATGATTGACATCGAGAGTGTGCCGTGGCCGTCCGCGCTGATGATCAACGCCTGCACCGGCAACACCAACCCGAGCCAGACCAACCCGCCCACGACCGGCCCTCCGCAGTTCGGCCATACCTTCGTCAACGGAAACAGACAAGGTATCTGGCTGGTCCACCCCGGCGGGACCAGCGGGACGAGCGCAGGCCTGCATCTGGACGGCCACGCCAGCGCACTGGGGGAGGAGGGCATGCTCTCGCTGAACAACGCCCGCCTCTACGACGGAAGCCGGACCGGCATCCGCCAGTGGTTCGACCGTGATAGCAACTTCATCAACATCCCTTGATCCCCGCAAAGCAGGGGCTTGTGTCAGCTACGCCCACGACAACAAAGGCTCAAATACAAGGCTTCGTCGAGTGGTTCGGCACGGCCGGTCGTGAGACAATCTGGCCTGATGGCTATGTGGATTTTCCCGGCCAGTGCCCCACCGGGTCGACGCTCACCCGCTTGGCTGATGCCTGCTTAGGAGATACCTTCCTTCTGTGTGCCTGAACGCAAAATGCCGCTGGGCAAGTCATAAGCGCGGGGGGCGAATAGGCCGCCGGTGGTGGGTGGTCGTCTTGCTTACGGTGGGCCAGCCCGCGGTCGGCGTGATGGGAGCGATTGCGCAAGAGCCGGTGTTGCTGCGGGGTTTGGACCTGGTGCGTGAGGCGGATCGGGAGGCCGAGGTTCGGTGGGCGGAGAATTGGGAGGGAACCTATCGGGCGACGATGGACTCGTGGGCCGCGGACCTGCGGGCGATCGAAGATGAGGAAGCACGCGAGCGCAGCGAGCGCATGCGGGAATTGCGCTTGTTGCAGGCGCTGGGCGAGCGTTTCCCCGAAGCCGAGCAACGGCACGAGGCGGTGAAGAAGCAGGCGGTGCTGCTCGCCCGGCTGGGCCCGCACGTAGATACGGGGTTGCAGTTGTTGGCCGCGCGTGTGGACGCGACCGCCGAAGCCGACCCGGCGCAGGCGGTTGACCTGCTGCGCGCGATGCACGAGCGCATTGGCGAGCTGAACCAGCCCGGCCCGTGGCCGCGGTATGTAGCGGATCGGCTCTGGTCGCTGCATGAGGCCGAGCCGATCGAGGATGTCGAACTGATCCGTGCCGCATGGCTGCGGTTGTACGACAGCCTGCGCCGGGACGCGGCGTATTTCGAAGCGCGTCAAGCGCTGCGGTGCCTCGATCAGCTTGAATCGACCGCGGCCTCGGGCGACCCGGTGGTGCGCGCGGAGAACGCGCTGCGCTGGGTGCAGATGCATCTGTCGGCGGAACAATATGACCGTGCCGAGCAGCGGGCGCAAGATCTGCTGGCCTACATCGATGAACACCCGGCTGCGGCGGATGCTTCAGGAGACGGCGGCGCGGCCCGATTGCAGGAGTTGCGCGACACGACGAATGAGCGGCTGGCGGCGATCCGCGCAAATCGACCGGCCACCGATCCGCCGGGGCTGATTTTGGCCCATGATTTTCAGCTCGATGGCCCGCGGCTGGCCGACGACGGCGTGACGAACCTGGTACGGCAGATCCAAGAGGTGTACGCCGATGCGCTCGCCGGGGAGCGGATGGTCGCGCGGGATGAATCCCGATCCGTATCCGCGTGGGCGGCGCTGGACGACGCGCTTGGCGCGGTGGCCCCGGAAGAGCTTGCTGCACTGCGTGAGGCACAGCAGCAGGCCGCGGAGCTGGCCCGGGACAGCGGCTTGGCCGTGGACCTGTCCACCGCGGAGGGCCGGCTGGCGTTTTATCGGCGACACCCGTGGTCGCGAGCCGGTCAGCTTGCGCTGCTGGACCAGGCGGAGCGCTGGCTGCGCGAAGGCGCCGATGGGCTTGCCCGCCGCAGCCTTCACGACCTGCAGCGCCACGCTGCGGACGCGTCGATCTTGCGTCGCGCCCAGCAGGGGCTGACGATCCTGGAGTCGGCGGCGACCGACGGGCCGGACACGCCTCCCGACATCGAAGCACCCGAGCATCCCGTCCAATTGCGTTTGCCGGCCACAACCCCGCGCCTGGCCAAGCATCTTTATCATGCGCCGACACATTTCACGGGCGATATGCAGCGGCCGCTGGGGCTGGTCAGCGAGGGTGGGGTGATGGTGATGGCGTCGGAGACCCTGCTGGCGCGGTACGACCCGGGCTCGACCGAGCCGGCATGGGTGCGGACGCAGACGGATCGAGCTGCGGCGCGGATGATCGCCGGCGGGCGGGGCACGGTGCTGACGGAGGTCTGGACGGTGCCGGGGCGTTTTGAGCCGGCGATTGGCGATGGCCGAGTCCTGACGCGTTGGGGGGTGGGGCCCGAGGGGCGCGGGGCCGAGGCGGTCGCGGCGTTTGATCTATCCACCGGCCAGCCGCTGTGGAGCACGGCGGACCAGCCCGCGTGGGCGTCGCTGCAACCGATCAGCGACCCGGTGATCGCCGAGGGCACGGCCTATGTGCTGGTGCGGGAGCTGTTCGCCACACTCAGCGCGGATGAACGCGCGCCGGAAGTCGGGGCGCAGGCGGCTTTGGCGCTGGTCGCGATGGACCCGGCGAACGGGCGGACGCGTTGGATTCGGCCCGTTCAGTGGAAGCCGTGGACCATGAGCCCCGAAGCGGTGGAGCAGGGCAAGCGGGACGCGATCTGGGGCCGGCGCCTGGAAGTGAACACGCTCGCCATCGGTGCGGCGCGGCAGCGTTTCGATGTCGTTCACTTTGGCAACCGCGTGACCGTCGCCGACGGCGAGGTGTACCTGACCACGGGCGTAGGGGTCAACGCGCGGCTCGATGCCCGGGACGGGATGATCGAGTGGTTACGATGGCACCGGCCGACGACGCACGACGACCGCTGGCGGCGGGCGATGCGGCGGCTGGGTGATCGGCCGGCGGTGTTTGACGATGTGGTTGTCTTCGCATCGCGGGATCGATTCGGCGTCATCGCGCTGGATCGGGACACCGGCGAGCTACGCTGGGACGACGCGTTGCTGCCAAGCCACGGCATCGTCGGCCGCGAAGACGACACGCTGGTCCTGCATGATGAGCAGAACCTCGTCGGTGTGGACGCTGCGACGGGCGAGGTGCGTTGGCATCGGTGGCTTGACGAACCGATGCAGACCGCGCCGATCCATGCGGGCCGGTGGTGTTACGCGGCCAGCGGTGATGCGTGGCTGAAGATCGCGATGCAGTCCGGCGAGGTCGCCCCTCGGATCGAAGCGCCGGGGCTGTCCGATGCGATTGCCTTGGCCCGGATCCAAACCCGGGCCGTTGCGGTCGGCACGGCCCCCGCCGGCACCGCTGGAGACAGGCCGGCACTCTCCGCGGTGACTCGGCTTGACGCCGAGCCGGGTGAAGCGGAGTACGAGCTGGTTTGGGCGCATCCGCGTGCCGAGCCGAAGTTGTGGCCGCTGCCCGATGTCGCCAACGGGACGGCCCTGCTCTGCTACGCGGAAGGTTGGCTCGAACGGATGGACCTGGATGCCCGGTCACCTCTGACCTGGAGCCGTCCGGTGCCGTTGGGCCTGAAGCATCATTACTGGCACGACGGGGCGGTGGTGCTGATCTACCACGACCGGGCGGTGGCGGTGGATGTGACGACGGGAGAGCAGCGCTGGTCGTCGCGTCTGCCGTTCGAGATCGAACACGCGATACAGCTGGGGTCCTACCTGATGATCGGGCGGTTTGTGGGGCGGTCGGAAACCGCGCTCAGCCGCGTTGCGGCGATCGACCTGGCCAGCGGCGGGTCGGCGTGGGATCGGCCGGTTTTCCCCGCCTGGTCCGCATACTGGCAGTGGGGCGGCGATCGGGCTTACACGCTGATGAACGGGTTTGGTCAGCCAGAGGTCCAGATGCTTGAGGTGGACATGTCCCAAGGCGCGGTGACATGGCGGCGGCCGCTGGCCAGCCTGATGGATACGCCGCCCGTCCCGGGGAATAGTCTTAGCGTATCGGATGCGGTGGTTTCCCTGCCGGAGGACGATGTGGTCTTCGATGGGCCGTATGAAGTCCGCTTCGGCCGCGAGCCGACGGTCACGCGTTACGCGGCGATGCCGGAGGATGCCAAGTTACGGCGAGGCCTGGAGCTGAATGTGTATGAGGATCGATGGATCGAGATACGCCGGTACCGCGGGCCGCGCTGGATGCGTCGCAACTTCGACCACTGGCTGTTTGACCGCGAAAACCCGAAGCACATGCTCGCTCGCGACCAAGACGGGCAGGTGCGCGACGGCCTGCTCTACGAGCGCGACGGGCGGGAGTTAACAGTGCGGGACCTGTCAAGCGGCGAGCAGGTCGTCAGCTTGCAGTTGCCAAGCCGCAAGCTGCGTGGCGCTCACATCATCGACAGTTGGATGGAGGGCGGCCGACTGTACACCGTCTCGACCTACGCGCGGGAAGTTCAGATCGCTCACGCCGACGTGTACCTCGAAGTGTACAGCCTTGAGACTTCCGAGATGTTGTGGGAGCAGACGCTGGCCGACGTCCGCCCGCGCACCACCGGCCCCAGGTCTGAGCAGACGCAGGTGTTGCGCATCAAAAGCGCACTGGTTATCGCGGACATGAACGCCATCCACCTGTTCACGCCGGGCGAAAAACCCCCATCACCGGACGACAACGAATGATCGTCCGCATCGCATGGATAAACGATGGATTTCGAAGTGGCGTTCCAAAGCGAGGAACAAAACCGTATGAGTGAAACCCTACAGACAGACGTGGCGATCATCGGCGGCGGGCTCGGCGGCGTCGCGGCGGCGCTGGCCCTGACCGACCGCGGATGCCGGGTCGTGATGACCGATCAGTTCGGCTGGATCGGCGGCCAGACGACCAGCCAGGCCTTGTGCGTGCTCGATGAACTGTACGACCCGATGGGCGAGACGATCATGAACGCGCGCTACGCGGATTTCCGCCGCCGACTGCGCGAGCATTACCGCACGAACTACCGCCTTTCACCCATGGGCACCGCTCAGCAGCACCTGTGCGTGGGCAACGCCGCCTGTTCGTCGGTCACCGCCGAGCCGCACGTCGCGTACGCCGTGATCCGCGAGATGCTCGCCGACGCCGAGCACCGCGGCCGGCTGACGATCCTCCCGCGGCATGTGCCGATCAGCGCCGAGCGGACGCGCGATCGGGTCACGGCCATCACCTGCCGAAGCCTCAAGCAGCCAAGCCGGACATGCACGCTCAAGGCCGCATTCTTCCTCGACGGCACGGAGACGGGCGACACCTATCCGCTGCTGAAGCTGGACCATGGCCTCGGTGCCGACCCGCGCTGGCTCACCGGCGAGGAGCATGCCCCGGCCGAGGCCGTACCCGACGCGGTCCAGTCCTTCACGTATTGCCTGGTCGTCGAGTTCGTGCCCGGCGGCGACTTCACCATCCCCAAGCCCGACGGCTACGAACGCCTGCGCGACACCCAGCCGTTTCGACTGGGCAACCTCGGCGCAACACGCGAGCAACCGGGCAAGTTCTTCGAGCTGACCTTCAATGAAAACGGCCACCGTGTCGTGCCGTTCTGGCTCTACCGCTGCCTGGTTGACCATCGCAACTTCGATGACCCCAAGCTGCCCCACAGCCGGGCGGTGATCAATGTCGGCAGCAACGACTACAAAGGCGAAAGCTTCATCGACCACCCCGAGCCCGAGCAGGTGCTCGAGGCGGCGCGCCAGTTGAGTCGGGCCTATCTGTATTGGCTCCAGACCGAGGCCCCGCGCGATGACGGCGGTCGCGGATACCCCGAGCTGCGCCCGATGCCCGAAGCGACCGGCACGCCCGACGGCCTGGCGCAGGCACCTTACATCCGCGAGGGCCGACGCCTGCGCGCCTGCCAGACCGTGGTTGAGGAAGACCTCTCCACCCGGCATCAGCCCCACGCCCGCGCCCGCCAGTTCAGCAACTCGGTCGGCCTCGGCGCATACATGATCGATATCCACGACCGATCCGCCGGCACCAAGGGCATGGTCCAGATGACCCGGCCGTACCAGGTCCCGCTTGGTTCGCTGGTCTGCGCCGAACTGACGAACTTCGCCGTCGCCAACAAGGGCATCGGCGTCACGCAGATCGCCAACGGCGCCTACCGCCTGCACCCGCTGGAGTGGGCGATTGGCGAGGCGGCGGGCGAGCTGGCCGCGTACTGCCTCGAGCACCGGCCCGAACACCCGAACCTGACCGGCCAAGCGCTGTTTGATTACCAGCGCAGGCTCTTGCGGGTCGGTATCCCGCTGTATTGGTACGAAGACCTGCCGCCGCAAGACCCGGCGTTTGAAGCGGCGCAACTGCTGGCCCTGACCGACCTCTGGCCCGGACAGCCGGATCACCTGCGCTTCGAAGGCCACCAGAGCATCTGCCGCCACCGGCCGATGTTCCTGCGGGTCTGCCAGAACCTCGCGGAGCTGGGCTGCGACGTCACGCCCATCCGCGACCTGCACGTGATCGCGCACGGCTCACGCAAGGCGGATGTGATTCATCAACTGGTTCAGTACCTCGACCGCATCGGCTGGCCCGACGCCGCCATCGTACGCACCCCCACGCTTTCTGCGGCATCCCAGCCCCAGCCGCTGGACCCCGCCCGTTTGTGGTAAATCGCGTCGGGGCGAACCGGCGTGGCCGCCCATCAGCGCCGCAGCAGGCAAACGGTTAAACCGCAGGTCGGCCGTCATCCGCCGAGAATCGCATCGAGGTTGTCGTCGATCGTCGGCGGCGGTTCCGCGGGGGTATCGGCCTCGCCCGAGTCATCGGTCTGTGGGGCGCCTTCGGGCACTGGCGGCGGGGTGCTTTCCCCCGACGTCTGGGCATCCTGATCCGAGCCCTCTGCGGAGACCTCGGCCGGGGCGCGGCGCTGCGCCAGCAGGCGGGCCAGCGCATCGTTGGGACGCGGGATCGCGCGGACGGCCTCTTGCGGCGTCATCGGTTCCGCTTCCGCCGCTGCGTCACCCGCTTCGTCTGCCGGGCCTTCGTCCTCGGCCATATCGGGCGTGGAGGGATACGGTATCACCAGCGCATCATCGACCGTCACCGGGCCCGATATACCCTCGGTCAACAGCAGCAGGCAGATCAGCGTCGGGTACACATCCGGGGCGATGTGGCGCTCACGGAAACTGGATTGCTGCCGATTCAAAGCTTGGTAGAAGCTCAATTCGCGCTCTCGTTCCCGCCGCTGCGCGATGCTGATCAGGCGCTGGGCAAAATCATGCACCATGATTGCGAGCTCGGAACTGGTCAGGCCCACATTACGCTGATGCTCGGTGACCCATTGCCCGTCTTCGGCCTGCATCCGCATCAGGCGCAACGCCAACGCATCGAACAACTCCGCGTGACGCCGGGTCTCCGCAGCGTCTGATGGATCGGCCGGGAGAAACAGCGACCGGGCGTGCAGCAGGCTGCTCAGCGGCGGGGTGAAAGCCGCGAAGGGCAGGCTATCGTCTGCGGACGGGTCTTCGGGGGCAGGCGGTATCTGGCCCCCGGCCTCCACCAGTTCCTTGACGGGGATGGCCGGCCGATCGTACACGCGTGGCCAGGCAGGGTTCTGCGGGTCCACCGCGAGGAACCGGCGCAGCGCGGCTTCGGCCGACGCTTCACCGCTGCGCAGCGCTTCGCGATGTCGTGTCGCCATCGCCGGTGCGGCGCGAATCAGGTAGGTCATCGCGGCAAAACCATCAAGGTGAGATTGCACCGTCTCGTGGATCAGCAGGCGCGGCAGCTCGCCACGCAGCGGGACATCCGCCAGATACCCCGGCTGCATCTTCGAGAACGCATGGTTCGGCCGCAGCAGGTTCAACTCGGTCCACCCGCCCTCGCGCAGCTGATGCTTCGAGACCGCGGCCAGCGCCGCGTGGATGCTGGCGGTCGTGTTTTCCGGCTCCAGCAGTTGTCGCCCGGCGATCTGGTCGCGCTGGGACTGGCCCGGCAGCAGGTCGTGCTCGGCGGCGACCGCGAGCGCCATGGCCGCCGCCGCGGAAGATTCGATATCCAGGGCGATGCGGTTGTAGATGTAGTAGGGCAGGCCGGCCATCACCACGCCCTCTTCCGGGCGATACACGTCCGTCACACTGCCCAGCCGTTTGCCCTGCTGGGTGTGCTGGGCCAGTTGAAACAGCACCTCACCGAGCACTTTTTCCAGCCGCATCAGCGCCTGCTGGCCGTCGCGTCGCGCGGCTTGCGCACTATCGGGCACGTCCGCCAGTTGCTTCTCGACTTCGGAAATCTGCGCCCTGAGCCTCAGCTCGATTTCGAGATAGCGTGCGAGCAGTGGGTAGTGGATCGCGACCGGCCCCCACAGGCCGTGGCCCTCGTCGCCGCGGTGACGCATTTGGGCGTCGATGAGCTTGGAGATCATCGTCTGCGTCAGCTCCGGCTCCGAACCCGATGCCGCGAACCCGGCGACCAGCCAGGCCAGGTCCCAGGTGTGGTCGGGCGCGCCATATTGACGCACGAGACGCGCCAACGCCTCGGCGTGGGTGCTCGTCCGCGGGTCGTCTTCGAGGCCGGCCCGGCACAGGACGTACAGCGCCATCCCATTGAGCCCGAAGAAACCGCGTGCCATCACGCGATTGCCGTCTTCCTCGAAGACCGGCTTACGCACCTCCTTGTAGATCTCGCCATGGGGATCAGGCACTTCGCGCTGGACCTCACGCTCGCCGACCTTCTTGCGCTCGACCACGACACGGCGCTTCTCATAGCCGGTGACGGTGCCGTACTCATCACGCACGGCAACCAATTGCTCGGCGTGTCGTGTTTCATAGATCGGGATCGTGACCAGCTTGCGGGTAAAGCGCTGCTCGACCCGCTCGGTGCCGACGCGCCGCCGCTCGTCACGCGGGGGCAGGATCAGCCCGGTCTCGTTGGCCTCGGCGGCCTGGCGGGCGAAAAGCGTGGCTACGCCGTTGGTCACCGCAACATCGATCGCCTCGGTCAGCGCCGCGGGTCGTTGCGAATCGGGGGTGTCGGTGTCCGATGCGCGAACCGATCCGACTTGCGTCATGAAGATGATGATGAAGAGGAAAATCCCGAAGAATCTGCGACGGTTCATAGTGAGGCCTTTCTTCAAGGCATTCTACACAATGCGGTCTTAGTTCCACAAAAATCCATGCAGATCAGACCGGCGGTCGATGGACGGATAGAAACGCCCGCACATTCTTCTTTGGCGGATATTCCCGATGGTGACGTAGATTCATTTGGTCGGATTAATACGCGACTATTGTCGGGCAAGAACCAAACAATGAGCAATAAGTACGGTGATCGGTGGGGTGTTGGCTGTCCGAAGATTCGATGCATGAGAAAACGGCGTTCTTGATTCCGCAATCTATGGACAGTATGCTGTCTTATCAACGACCGACCGCATTGCCTCCCCGTGCCGCCTCGTGCCATCGCGTTTTGGATGTGCGACGGCAAGCGGTGGAAGGGGGTGGCATCACCACGGTGCCGTGGTGTGCCGGTGTCAGCCGGTGTCTCGCCGCACCGCGTCCGCATCCGTTTCACAATCTGGAGAACAAGGTCATGATGCGACCCCGTCACGATGCCACTGAACCCGTGTCGATGATGTCTGATGCCCGTGCGCCGCGTGAGCCGTCCGCACGCGAAGAGGCCGGGGCGGTGGCGCTGGCGTTGCTGCCCTGGGGCATCTCGATCCTGTTCCACGCGGCGTTGGTGCTGGTGGCGTTTTTCCTGATCTGGGCGGTGATGGCCCAGCGCGCGGAAGAGAAACTGGTGATCCCGGAGCTGACCTTCGCCCCGCAGGCGACGATGATGATGCAATCCACCGAGCAACAGCGCGTCACGCAGAGCGGCCACACCCGCTCGATCAGCGCCGCCAGCGTGCCCGTGCCCTCGCCCAGCGACCTGATGAAGGTGGATTTGAAGCTGAACACGATCGGGCTGCTCGGCGGGGCGGGCAACCCCGGCCTCTTTAACCCGACCGGCACCGCGGGTGTTGGCGATGTCGAATTCATCGGCCAAAAGATCGGCAACGCGGAACGCATCGTCTTCGTCGTCGATGCGTCCGGCTCGCTGCTGGATACGTTCCCCTTCGTGCTGCGGGAGCTGCGCAAGTCGGTGGGATCGTTGAGCGAGAAGCAATCCTTCACGATCATCTTTTTCCAGGGCGATGGTGCGATGGAAGTCGCGGTGCCGCGCAGCGGTCTCAAGCCGGCCACCGCGCAGACCAAGCAGCAGGTCCGGGACTGGCTGAGCCCGGAGGCCGGGAACGTGCGGCCTCAGGGCGGGACCAACCCGCTGCCGGGCCTGCAACTGGGGCTGCGTTACCGACCCGAGGTGATGCTGCTGCTCTCGGACAACATCACCGGCGGGGGGACGGGGGCGACGGCCTTCGAGATCGACCAGGCCCGGCTGCTCGACGAGGTCCGCCGCGCGAACGTCGGCGGCACGAAGATCACCACCATGCAGTTTCTCTACCCCGATCCGTTGGAGAAGGTTCCCGGCATGCGGGGCACGCTGGAGCAGATCGCCGAGCAATCCGGCGGTGATTTTATACCGATACACGCGGGCGATTTGAACCTGCCCTGAGGCTTGGCCGTACCATTTTCCAGAGCAACCGGTGCCTTGACCGCCGTCGTGGGGCAAAGCGACTTCTCCGGGGGCGGATGATTGATCTGGACAGGTCGGTGCGGGCATGGCACAATACGTTGATGGGGATGGGTTTGTGGGCGTGGTCGGGTGCCGCCCGGCAACCGCGGCTCGCACCCCCATGCGTGGCATCCCGGCGTCAGTCGGTCCCTTGTCCCCCTTGTTTCCCGCCTCGGGCTCCGGCCCGTCCCCCGACCCACGGAGGCGACATGTTCAAGCTTGGTTTTGCAGAGTCCCGTCAGCCCGCCCCCGGAAGTGCGCCGGCCCCCGATTCGCCGCAAGGCGATCCCGCGCTCGAGCAGGAAGAAGACCCTTCGGTCGGCGAAGAGGCGAGTGTGGTGGTCATGGCCCTGCTGCCGTGGGGCATCTCGATCCTCTTCCACGCGGCGTTGGTGCTGCTGGCCTTCTTCATCATCTGGGCGGTGATCGCCGAGCGGACCGAGGAAGAGCTGATCATCCCCGATGTTCGCCTGAGCCAGAACCCCGGCGCGCCGCTGACCATGAAGCAGATGGAGAAGGTCACGCCTTCTTCCGCCCGCCGTTCGGTCACGCGGACCACCACCCCGACGCAGACCAGCTCGCAGACCACCAAGGTCAACCTCAAGACCCCGCTGATCGGCGTGCAGGGCTCGGTGGGCGGCAAGTCCAGCCCGTTCGGCACGACCGTCGGCGAGGGCGCGGGCTTCAACGCCAACTTCTTCGGCTCCGGCGGCAACGCCCGCAACATCGTCTTCGTCGTCGATGCCTCCGGCTCGCTGCTCGATACCTTCCCCTTCGTCATCCTCGAACTGAAGAAAACCGTCCGCAACCTTTCCGAGAAGCAGACGTTCACGATCATCTTTTTCCAGGGCGACGGCGACAAGCCGGTTGAGGTGCCCGTGCCACGCTCCGGCATGAAGCCCGCCACCGCCGACGTCAAGCAGCGCGTGATCGACTGGATCGAGCCGGCCAACGGCAACATCCAGCCCCGTGGGGGGACCAACCCGCTGCCCGGTCTCCAGTTGGCCCTGCGTTACCGCCCGCAATTGATGTACCTGCTCTCGGACAACATCACCGGCGGGGGGACCGGTGCGACGATCTACGAGATCGAGCAGCAGCGACTCCTCGACGAGGTCAAACGCGCCAACAGCGCCAACACCAAGATCAACACGATCCAATTCCTCTATGAAGACCCACTAAGCAAAGTGCCCGGCAAGAAGGGCACGCTCGAGCAGATCGCCGAGATGACCGGCGGCATCTTCAAGTTCGTCACCGCCAGCGACCTGAACATCAATTAAGCGCGAAAAGCGTTTGTGACCCGCCGCCGCCCCGGAGCCTGCCCAACGATGACGCGACCGACCCGACTCATTCGCCTGCCCCGCCGCCGATGCCTGGCTGCCGCGCTGCTGATCCTGCCGCTGGCGCCGTGGGCGGTGGCCGACGCGGTCAAGCTCTCGGGTTTCTGGATCGAGAACGTGCAGGTCCACAAGATCGAGGATGGGAAGGTCATCTACCTGGGTCCGGCCGGCAGCGATATCGAAGCCGATCTGGCGAACCTGCAGGGCTTGAGGCTCGACGCCTACCCGGCGTTGAGCGAGGGGCTCGACGCGGCGGAAGCGGGGGAGATCGGCAAGGGTATCGAGGCGCTGCGCAAGGTGTATCGCGACGCGAAAGAGCCTTGGCTCAAGCGTTTCCTGGAGTGGAAACTCTCCGATCTGTACAACAAGCAAAACGACGGGCCCAACGCGCTGCGTTTTTATCTCGCGCTGGTCAAGGCCAACGCGCACGCGTCGTACCTGGACCGCCCGCCGATCAATGCCGCGGCCGCGACCCCGCCCGCGCAAGGCGCGAAGCTGGTCGAGGAGCTGAAGACGGCGGCGGAGTCGGTAAACGACGAGTTGACGCGCCAGCACCTGGCGACCTTGGTCGAACTGATCCCCACTCCCGCCGAGGCCCAACCGACGCCACCGAGCAACGGTGAGCCGGCGACGCCCACCCGCAACGACAACGGCACCGCTCCCGTGCCGGCCCAGGCCACGACGGTCGCGGCGGGGGGGATCGTGCTGCCGACTAATCCGCCCGACTCGCCCACCGTTGCGCTGCTCAAGCAGGGGCAGCTGAGCAAGGCGCTGGAGTCGGCGCAGCGCGACGTGCAGGTCGTCGGGGGGTTATCGGAGAAAATTTTCTATAAAGGCCTGATTCAACGCGCGATCGCGGATGCGGCCAAAGCCGATGATCCCCGCCGTGAGCAGTTGTACAAAGACGCGGGACTTTCGTTCATGCGGGTGGTGATCCACTTCCCCAAGAGCCGTTACGCCCCGCTGGCGTTGCTCGAGGTGGGTTACGTGCACGAGCAGATCGGCGAAGCCGATCAGGCCGCCCGGCTGTATGAAGAGGTCGCCAACGCCATCACCCCCGAGGACGACCCGAACTACCACGCCCGCATGCTGGCGTTGACCGGCTCGGAGTCCCCGACGCCCTGACCCGCCGCCAATCCGGTCGATCCGGTATTCTTACCCGCCTGACTCCCGCCCCCTAACCCCGCCCCGCCGAGGACCCTACGCATGATCCGACGTTTCCTTTTCAGCACCGCCGGCCTTTGGTTTCTAGTACTGGCCCCCGCGGCTCTGGCTCAAGATAACGCGCCCCAGACCAAGAACTACGCCCAGATGTTCCTCTGGTCCGACGACGTGATCGGCCTGGCCATCATCTGGCTGCTCCTGCTGCTCTCGGCCACGAGCATCGGCTACGCCATCAAGCTCACCCTCCAGTACCGCCGCTCCACCCTCCTGCCCGACGAGACGCGCGACGAACTCGAATCGCTGCTCGCGGAGAAGAAGTACCGCGAGGCCATCGATTACGCCAACAGCGACGACAGCTATCTGGGCAAGGTCGCCGCCGCCGCGCTCAATGAAGCGGCTAACGGTTTTAGCGCGATGGAGCGGGCGATCGAGGAGACCGGCGACGCCGAGACCACCCGCGTGCTTCGCCCCATCGAATACCTCAACGTGCTGGGCAACATCGCCCCCATGCTCGGGCTCTTCGGCACGGTGTACGGCATGATCCTCGCCTTCCAGCAGTTGGTCGCCTCCAGCGGTCAGCCCGACCCGGCGGAACTGGCGGCCGGCATCTCCACCGCCCTGGTCACCACTTTCTGGGGCCTGGTCGTCGCCATCCCCGCGCTGGCGGCTTACGCCCTGGTCCGCAACAAGATCGACGCCCTGACCTCCGAGGGGTTGCTGATCGCCGAGGAATTAATCAACCCGTTCAAGCCCGGCGCCAAGCGGTCGTCTTCAAGTTCGGCGTCCGCATCGTCGAGCAGTTCATCCAGTTCGCGGCCCCAGCCCCAGCCGCAGGCGTAGGGGTGCAGCTATGAGTTGTGAGTTGTGAGCCTTGAGCTGGGGTGGGTGTCCGCCGCGTGCGAATCGAAAATCGAAAATCGAATATCGAAAATCTCCATGTCCCAAGTCACGAAAAAAGGTGCCGTCACGCCGTCGATGAACATCACGCCGTTGATCGACGTGGTGTTCCTGCTGATCATTTTCTTCATGCTGGTCAGCAACATCATCGCGGAGGAAGCGGTGCCGATGATCGTGCCCACGGTGGATGAGCCTAAGACGATCGACCTGGGGGAGGTCGATCGTGTGGTCATCAACGTCGCCCCCGAGGACTTTGATAAAGACGCGCGGCTCGAAGGCAACGTGCTGGCGGTGCCCGGCGTGGCCAAGTTCCTCAAGATCGGCACGACGACGTACGAGATGTCCGCCGAGGGACTCAAGACCGCGGAAGAGGCGCTGTCGGCCCGGGTGGAGAACGGCCCGAAAAACCCCGACGGCACCTCCTCGCTCGAAGTCGTCCTCCGTGCGGATGCGGGGCTGTTCTACAGCGAAGTCCAGCCGGTCATGACCATGATTACCGCCGCGAAGATCGGCAAGGTCAACCTCGTGGCGTTTATGCCGGAAGATTAAGTCGAACCAGCCGCCATGCCTGAAGAATCAAACAAACCGTCCTCACCCGCCGCGCAATCCCGGTCGCGTAGCTCGTCGTCGTCGAAGTCGCGTTCGCGGCGGTCGCGGGAGGCGGTCTCGCCGGAAGAGTCGCAGCTCCAGAACCACGAGATCGCTCGGCACGAGTCCCGCCGCAGCAAGCGCAAGGCCAAAGTCTCGCAGCTCAATCTCACGTCGATGATCGATGTGATCTTCCTGCTGCTGATCTACTTCGTCATCACCGCCAGCTTCGTCGAGAACGAGGGCGTGCTGATCGCGAAGCTGCCGACCGGCTCGGGTGCCGATCCACCGCCGGACGTCCTGCCGACGGAAAACATCGACATCATGATCACCAGTTACGACCAGACCGGTGCCATCATCGAGGTTGGCGCGCAGCGGTTCAGCAATTTCAGAGAATTGACCGGCTACCTGATCTCGATCCAGAACGACCCGGCCAAGGGCCGCAGCGGATTCGCCGCGCCCGACAACCCCATCATCATCAAGCCCGGCGGTGAGGTGCGCTGGCAGCACGTGGTCAACGCCTTTAACAGCAGCGTCCGTGCGGCGTACACCAACGTCTCGTTCGCTCAGACCGGCGGCTGAGCCGCGACCGCGTGGCATCACCGCGCTAAACTTCCTGAGTTGCCTATGTGCCTGTCTCGAAACCTGTTGTTGCTGACCCGGCCTGCCGACGCCCGCCTGACGCGCGGCCTTCATCGCTGCGCGGCAACGCTGCTGCTGTTGTGCGGCTTGTCGGTCGGTGCGTGGGCCCAGGAAGATCGGCTCGACAGGTCCCAGTTCATTGAAGGGCTCGCCGAGCGCAATATGGGTGATCTGCTCGGGCATTACCTCGAGCAGGTGGGCGACCAGCTCCAGCCGATCGATCGCACCAACCTCACGGTGCAGCAGAAGCTGATGATCTTCCGCAACGCGGACCCCAACGACCCGTCCTCGTGGTCTGAGGGGCTCGATGCGTTGTCCGACGCGATCGCGGTGCGCAAGCAGCTCATCGCCGACAACCCCGAGCACCGCCTGCACCCGGTCTGGCAGACCGACCTGGCCGAGATGCTGCTGACCGTGCAGGTGTCGCAGGCCTACCGCAACGCCGACCTGTTTTATGAGTTTGGCGTGCCGACGCCTGAGCAGAAGGAGGCGTTTGAGACCGCGGCGCTCGACGCGCTGTCGGCCGCGTCGCAGGCGTTCGAAGGGTTCGATCGCCTCCAGGGCTTGATGGGCCGTCAGCCCGAGGTGCGGCGCGAACTGGAAGAGGCCGCGCTGCTGCAGGAGATCGACACCTACCGTGAGGCGCGCACGCCGTTTTACCTCGCGTTCGCTTCTTATGACGTCGCGCTGCTGGCGGATGACCACCCGTACTTCGCGTCGATCGCGGCGGGGGAGCCCGGCCCGATCGAGATGCCGGCCCGGGCGAACACCATCGCGCTCGAACGCCAACGCCTGCTCAACGACGCGTTCGACCGCATCGAGCCCTTCGCCACCGACACGTCCGACCCCTTCGGCATCCGCAAGCCCGCGATGTCGCTGGCGGGGCGCGTGCTGATCGCGCGCGGCGAAATGGACGAGGGCATCGACACGTTCCTCGCCCCCGCGATCGCGGATGAATCGTTTAACTCCTCCACGTTCCACCTGGCCGCCAGCCTCGGCCGGGCCTTCGGTATCGCGAAGCAGAACGACTTCGGCGGCGCGCACGACGCGTTGATCGAGATCGAACGCCACCCGCTGGTGGGGCAGTCGCCGCTGTACCGGTTGCTGGTGACCGACGCGATGCACCGGGTGTTGCTGATGGACATAGCGTCTCGCCCGGCGGAGCAGCGGCAGGCGATGTTGCCCGCGGCGTACTCGCCGTACCTGGAGATGCTCGAGGCCCTGCCCGCCGAAGAGCGCGAAGCGCTGGAGGTGTACATCTTCCGCCGCTGGGCCGACGGCATCCCCGAGGATGCGGACCTGGCGGCCTACCCGCCGATGGTGCGCCTGGCGGTGGCCGAGCTGAGCATGCTCGAAGGGCTGTCGGCCCGCGCCGCGTTGCAGCTTGGCGAGGCGGATCAGGCGGAAGCGGCCCGCGCCCATTTTGCGCGGGCGATCGAAGCGGGGCAGACCCTGGCCGACCCATCGCAGCCCGAAGCCGAGCGGGCCCGCGGCATGTTTGCCCTGGCGTTTTCGCTGGTGAATCGCGAGGAGCTGAGCGAGGACGGACAGGACCCCGGGGTGATCCTGCGGGTGATCGACCTGGCGACCACCATCGCGGATCAGCTCCCCAACCAGCCGGTCTCCGAGCAGGCGATGGCGTTGGCGATGAGCTATGCGCAGCAGTTGCACCTGCAGCAGGATGAGATCGGGCAGAAACTCCCCGGCGTTGACAGCGCGTATGAGAAGGCGGCCGAGGTGCTGTTTGACAAGTACGACGGCACCGCGATCGCCGACGAGCAACGGGTGTATTTCGCGCAGGTCGTGCTGCAGCCCAAAGGGGCGTATCTCGAAGCCGCGGAGATGTACGCCCGCGTGCCGTTCAACAGCCCGGAATACTTTTTGGCCCAGAGCGAAAGGCTGTTCTGCCTGCGGGACATCTGGGACCAGACGAAGACGGCCGCGGACAAAGAGCTGGCGCGTCAGCGTGCGCAGGAGGAGGCCGAGGCGCTGGTTGAGGAGGCGCAGCGGGTGGCCGATCAGACGCGTGACCCCGATCGGTTGCGTGAAGCCAACCGTGCCGAGGCCACGGCCAAGATCGTGCAGGCCGATCTGGCGATCGCCGCGAATGACACCGATGCCGCCCTCGCCCTGCTCGAAGACTTTGCCGAGAAGCACGAGCAGGACCCGGTCTATACCCCGATGGCGTTGGAACGGCGGATCCGGGCGATGGTGGAGGGCGGCCGTCTGGATGATGCCGCGGCCGAGGCTCGGCAGATGATGGACCAATGGCCCGACAACGCCGCGGGCATCGTCTCGGACGTGCTAAGCAGCCTGGAAACGGAGATCGATGAGCTGACCCGTCGGGCCGAGCAGGAGGTCGTGGCCCAGCGTAAAGAAGAGCTGTTGGCCCGGCGTACGGAGCGCGCGGCCGTGGCGGTGAAGCTGGCCGAAGTGCTGCTGGTCTGGGCGCAGGATCAGGGCAAAGCCGGTGACGAGATGCTGCCGTACCGCCTGCCGCTGATCAAGTCGCTGCGGATGTCGGGTCAGTCGGAGCAGGCGCTGGCGCAGATCGTGCCGCTGGCCGAGGCGAATCCGAACGACGGCACGGTGCTGCTCGAACACGCCGAGGCGCTCTACGCGGTCGGCGGCGAGGCAAATCTCAAGCAGGCGCGGGCGATCTTCATCCGCCTGATCCAGGGGCTGGGCCGCTCGGACCCGCTGCCGAACGCCTACTGGCGGTCTTGGGTCCGCGTACTCTCGATCGCCGACCGCCTCGGTGAAGGCACCGAGCAGATTGCCGGCCGCATCCGTCAACTCCGCGCCCAGGTCGATCCGGCGCTCGGAGGCCCCGAGTTCCGCCCGCAACTTGAAGAGCTTGAAGCCAAACACGCCGGGCAGTAACTCGTGACAAGGTGAGGGGTGAGAAGCTTCCGCCGCTTACGGCTTCGCGAAAACTCCGCTCGCCTCTTGCGTACTGAGGCGTGAAGGCTGCGCGAAGCGGCAAGCGGAAAATGCCCATCACCCCCCGCACCCTCCCAACCTATACTCTCCCCCATGCATCGCCTCCCCCTCCCCGGCACCGACCTGACCGTCTCGTTCCTCGCCTTCGGCAACTTCATGTTCGGCACCAACTGGTGGGGCGAGTTCTCCGACGACGACGGCATCGCCCTGCAAAACAAGGCCTTCGACCTCGGCTGCAACTTCTTCGACACCGCCCCGGCCTACGGCAACGGGCGGGCCGAGGGCCTGATGCGCGGCACCTTCGACTACGCCGGCCGCGACAACCTCGTCATCACCACCAAGTTCGGCTACGACTTTTATCAAGACCCCGGCGAAGAGGGCGGCCACCGCGAACGCAAGCAGAACTTCTCCGCCGACTTCATCCGCTTCGAATGCGAGAAAAGCCTCGAACGCATGGGCATCGACTGCATCGACCTCTACCAGGCCCACAACCTCAAGCTGCCCGAGTACACCGACGAGCTGGTGGACACCATGCACGCGCTGAAGCGCGCGGGCAAGATCAGGGCTTGGGGCGTGGCTCTGGGCCCGGCGATCGGCTGGCGCGAGGAGGGCGTCCGCGCGCTGCTCGAAGACGAGGCCGACATCGTGCAGACCGTCTTCAACCTCTACGAGCAGGCCCCCGGAAGAGAGCTTTGCGAGATCGTCGCCGCGCGTGGGAAGGGCGGCATCATCGCCCGCGTGCCGACCAACTCGGGCATGCTCGACGACGAGTTCAAGAGCCCCGACCACAAGTTCGAGCCTTGGGACCACCGCAAGTTCCGTGACCGCGACTGGCTGGTTTACGGCATCAAAAAGAACGACATCGTGCGGCCGATGGCGGAAAAACTCGGCCTGAGTCTGCGGCAGTTCGCGATCAAGTGGCTCGCCTCCCAGCCGGGCATTTTGGCCGTGGAACCCAACATCCTAAACGAGGCTGATCTGGCCGAATACGCCGCCGCCTGCGACGGCCGGCCGCTACCCGCGGGCGTGCTCGCCGAGCTGGGTGAGTTGTACGAAGCCGACTTCCACCTCGGCGACGGCGCGCACCCCTGCGACATCAAATCCTCCGTCGCCCCCGGCGGCGCGCTGCGTAGCGACTACGTGGCTCCCGTGGTCGTATGAGCAATACCAGAGGCATGGCCGGGCGACACCCCTATCCCGACACCAACCCGCTGGGCCGTCTGGCGAACTCCAACGGCTTCCAGCACGCGATCCTGCTGCTGATCGGCGCGGCGGCGGTACTGATCGGCTTGGAAACCGACAAGCACCTGATGTCCCGCCACGGCGACTTGATCCTGCTCCTGGACAAGATCATCCTCTGGCTGTTCGTCGCCGAGGCCCTGCTTAAGATGGCGGCGCACGGCCGACACTTCTACCGCTACTTCCGCGACCCGTGGAACCTCTTCGACTTCGCCATCATCGCCGTCTGTTTCATGCCGTTCGATGGCCACTATGCCGCGGTTCTGCGCCTGGCACGCATCCTCCGCGCCCTGCGGCTGGTCTCGGCGGTGCCCGCCCTGCAACTGCTCGTCGGCTCGCTGCTCAAGTCCATCCCGTCGATGTTCTACGTCGGCGCTTTGCTGATCATCCTCTTTTACATGTATGCGGTCACCGGCGTCTTCCTCTTCCGATACAACGACCCGTTCCACTTCGGCGACCTGCCCACCTCCCTGCTGTCGCTGTTCCGCGTGGTCACCCTCGAAGACTGGACCGACATCATGTATATCCAGATGTACGGCTCGGCCAACTACCCCAACTACGCCGAGTTGGGCCCACGCGCCGACGGTGCGGTGTCCAAGGAGATGCCGATGGCCGGGGCCGCGTTCTTCGTCTCTTTCGTGATGATCGGCACGATGGTGATGCTTAACCTCTTCATCGGCGTGATCATCAACTCGATGGACGAGGCCCGCAAGGAGACGGCCGAGGATCGCCGCCTGGCTCACATCAGCGCCACCGGCCAAGCCAGCGTCGGCGATGACCTAAACAGCTTGGAACGCGACCTCGAAGCGCTCACCGAACGCCTCCGCCTCCTGCGCTCGCGCGTGGGCAAAGATTGAGCTACGATTGGCTGCCCATGGCCTTTGACCTGCATCCCGAAGCGGACCTGTTGCACGCGGGCGTGCGGGTCAATCTGCGCGTGCGGGCGTTGCCGCGGGCATCGGGGGGTGTGCAGCGGCGCGAGATCGCGGAGGTGGCGGACGCGGTGGTGATCTTGCCGTTGATCGGGGTGGATGAGCTCGTGGCCGATGAGCGGGGGGCGGACTTCAGGGGACCTGCGGTCGTGTTGATTCGTAACGAGCGTTTCGCGGTGAAGCAGACGTTGTGGGAGCTGCCCGCCGGGACGCTTGAGCCGGGCGAAGACCCCGCCGCGTGCGCCGCGCGCGAGTTGGCCGAGGAAACGGGGTACGAGGCGCAGCGCATCGAGCGGCTGACCGCGTTCTACCCCTCGCCCGGCTTCTGCACCGAGAAGCTGCACGCCTACCGTGCGACGGGCCTGCGCCACATCGGCCAATCGCTGGACGAGACCGAGCGCATCACCCCGCACGTTGTCCCGCTGGCCGAGGCCTATGAGATGGTCCGCGACGGCCGCATCGAAGACGCGAAAACCATCGCCACGCTGCTCTACCACCACGCCTTCGGCTAAAGTGTTCGCATGGCTTGGGAAGACCGAGACTATTACCGCGAGGGGCCACGCTTCGGTTCGCGGCTGGGCAAAGGCTCGGTCGTCACGTGGCTGCTGATCATCAATGGTGCCGTGTTCGTGCTCGACGCGATCCTCTCCAGCGGCATGCGCATCCCGGCGTGGCTCTCGCCCTCGTGGATCGGCAACTTCAACGCTGAGCAGGCGATCTTCGGGTTCCAGCTCTGGCGCTGGTTCACCTACCAGTTCCTGCACGCCGATTTCTTCCACATCCTCTTCAACATGATCGGGCTGTACTTCTTCGGCCCGCTGCTGGAGCAGTGGTGGGGCAGCCGACGGTTCGTGGCGTTCTACCTGCTGTGCGGGGTGAGCGGGGCGTTGCTCATGACGTTTTTTGTGTTCGTGGCGCCCGGCGTCATCGTCCCGGAGGGTATCGATGCGCGGGGCATCCGTCTGGTCGGCGCGTCGGGGGCGATCTTCGGCATCCTCGCCGGCGCAGCCACGCTGTTCCCCAAGCAGCGGGTCATGCTGATCTTCCCGCCGATCCCGATGTCGATGCGCACGATGGCGCTGATCTTCCTGGGCATCGCGGCGTTGAGCCTGCTGGCCGGCTCGCCCAACGCCGGCGGCGAGGCGGCGCACCTCGGCGGGGCATTGTTTGGTTTTATCCTGGTTAAATCACCGCGGCTCCTCGATTGGGCCGACCGCTTCTCGCCCTCCTCGATTCAGCACAACGTGAATCAAGGCCGCTTTGAGCGCAAACGCAAGCAGGCCGCCGCGCGCGAGGCGGAGCTGGACCGGGTGCTCGCGAAGGTGAAGGACAAGGGCCTGCACTCACTGACGCGGGGCGAGAAGAAGACGCTGCAGCGTGCGACCGATGAGCGTCGGGGAATATAAACCCGGCGCAAGATGCTCTGGACATTAGCCGGCGAGCTACGCCTCGCCGGACGATCGCGAAGCGACCGGGCGAAGAACGCCCGGCGAGGCGTAGCTCGCCGGCTGTTTGCATCCGCGCCTATGCTATTGGCAACGCATCCCCTCATGAAAGGCCCGCCGATGTTCCTTCGATTCCGCCCCGCCATTACCGCGCTGTTCGCGCTCATTCTGTTGACGCCCGCCTTCGCGCAGGACCTGAAGGTCGGCGACCCGGCGCCCGAGCTGTATGTCTCCCAGTGGCTCAATGGCGAGGCCATCGAGGAGTTCGAGGCGGGCAAGGTGTATGTGGTCGAGAACTGGGCGACGTGGTGCGGGCCTTGCATCACGGCGATCCCGCACCTCAACGAGCTGTATCAGGAACACAAGGACGAGGGGCTGGTGGTCATCGGGCTCAATGTCTGGGACGACGACGCGAAGGCGGTGAAGTTTGTCGAGCAGCAGGGCGAGAAGATGAGCTACCCGATTGCGATCGACGATCGGCCGTCCGGCCGGCAAAGCGGCAAGTCGGCCATGGCGTGGCTGGAAGCGGCGGGGCGCAACGGTATCCCCGCGGCGTTCGTGGTCGATCAAAAGGGCACGATCGCGTGGATCGGCCACCCGATGGCGGGGATGGACGGCGTGGTGAAGAAGGTGCTGGCCGGCGACTACGACCCCGAAGCCGAGGCCGCGAAACAGGCGAAGATCATGCCGCTGCAGCAGAAGCTGCAGGGCGCGTTGCAGCAACAGCACTGGGACGTGGCGGTGGCGACGATCGATGAGCTTTCCGAGGCGATGGGCGACGACCCGATGGCGTCGCGGCTCGCGGCGTTCAAAGTGTCGATCCTGCTCGCGGGCAAGGGTGATTACGACACCGGCTACGCCGCGATGAAGCAGGCGGTCGAAGGCCCGATCAAGGACGATCCCGATGCGCTCAACGACCTGGCGTGGCTGGTCGCGACCGAGCCGACGATCCAGCAGCGGAATCTGGAATTGGCCGGTCAGGCGGCGGCGCGGGCGGTGGAGCTGAGCGAGGGCAAGAACGCGGCGTTCCTCGACACGCTGGCCCGCGTGCGGTTCGATCAGGGCAACGCGGCCGAGGCGGTGACGCTGCAGGAGAAGGCGGTGGCGCAGTCGGCCGACCTGCCGCCCGAGGCGATCACGGAGATGAAAGCGGCGCTGGAAACGTATCGCAAAGCGGCGGAGACCGCGGCCGGCAAAGCGGGTTGAGTGCTATCTTCGTTTAGCGGGCGACACGCAGTGTCCCGTCTTTTCTGATCGTTTGCGGTGACGTGATGAGAGTGCGAAGCCGCAAGCGGCGGCGGTTGGCTCTATGCTGTCGCCCGTGAGCGCCTTAACGTTTGACATCGCGCATCAGGACACGTCCAGCGGCGCCCGCGTGGGGCAGGTGACCACGCCGCACGGCCGATTCGACACGCCCGCGTTCATGCCCGTCGGCACGCAGGGGACGATCAAGGGCATCCTGCCCGAGCTGGTCGCGCAGACCGGCGCGCAGATCGTGCTGGGCAACACCTATCACCTCATGCTGCGGCCGGGGTCGGCGCTGGTGCAGCAGATGGGCGGGCTGCAGCGGTGGTCGCGCTGGGGCCGACCGATGCTCACCGATTCGGGCGGGTTTCAGGTCTTCAGCCTGGCCGACATCAGCAGGATCAACGACGACGGCGTGACGTTCAAGAGCCATCTGGACGGCGCGTTGCACGAGCTGACGCCCGAGCGATCGATGCGGGTGCAGAACGAGCTGGGCGCGGACATCATCATGGCGTTTGATGATTGCCCGCCGGCGCGGGAAACGAAAGAAAGAGGGGGCGGGGGTCAGGGATCAGGGATCAGGACAGAAGCGGTGTTGTCGCCCGAGGCCTACGCCCAGCGTGTGGCGCTGGCCAACGAGCGGACGCTGCGGTGGCTCGGGCGCTGCGTCGCGGCGCATGCGCGAAAGGATGCGCAGGCGCTGTTCGGCATCGTGCAGGGCGGGACCGACCTGGAGCAGCGTGCGTGGTGTGCCCAGCGCGTGTGTCAGCACGACCTGCCGGGCTACGCGATCGGCGGCGTGGCGGTGGGCGAGCCCCCGGAAGTGATTCAACAGGTGGTTGAGTACACCGCGCCGTTGCTGCCCGCCGATCGGCCGCGATATCTGATGGGGGTCGGTTACGAGCGGGACATCGTCGCGGCGGTGCGGGCGGGGGTGGACATGTTCGATTGTGTGCTGCCGACGCGCAACGGCCGCAACGCCAACGCGTTCACCCGCGCCGGGCAGATCCGCCTCAAGAACGCGAAGTTCCGCGACGACCCCCGGCCGATCGAGGAGGGATGCGACTGCGTGGCGTGCGGGGGGGGAAGGTACGGGGAACAGGGATCAGGGATCAGGCAGAGCAAAGAAGTGGCGCCTGATCCCCGGTCCCTGAACCCTGAACCCCGGCCTGGCTTTAGCCGCTCCTACCTCCGCCACCTCTTTCAGGCCGAGGAGATTCTCGGACCCGTGCTGGTGAGCCTGCACAACCTGCGGCACTTCCAACGGCTCATGTTGGACATCCGACGTGCGATCCACCACAATGACTGGTCTGCGCTCGCCCGGGACTGGCCCGTGGCGGGCCTGAGCCTGTAGCCCCCGTTCGCCGCCGGATCGACCGGCGGACCGGGATCGTCCACCCCAGCCGCGACCCACGCCGGGCCGGCTGCCGACCCGCACCAAGAGACCGTACGCATGGCCTGGACTACTTTCGACACCTTCCCCCTCCTC
>CAZTLX010000013.1:0-2067 GCA_964614575.1 uncultured Phycisphaeraceae bacterium
AACAAGACATTTTTAACCACAATTTACACGAGTGCCACAGATCGGAATCAGCCGCACGGCAGCACACATCGCACAGAAAATGACGCTGGCTTGTTTTTATGCATTGTGTGCCTCCGTGTAGCCAAGAGCTGTTTTACCTGCGAAATCTGACTTTCTTGGCGTCCTCCACGTCTTGGCGGTTCGCTTGGCGGTTGGTTATTCGAGGTTGAATGAGGCGTACACGGGCAGGTGGTCGGAGCCACGGGTGAGTTGCGGGTCGGTGATGATCCCGGGCGAGTCGGGAACAAGTTTCTTGGCCAGCGCGGGGGAGACGAGCAGGTAATCGAAGATGGTGTTGGGGTAGCGGGTGCTGGGGAAGGTGATGCGCTGGTCGGCGGGGAGGTCGGCGTGGGTGTCGGTCAGCGGGCGCGAGCCGTCGTTGTCGGGGGAGAGCAGGGCGGTCATGGCGGGGTCGCCGGGGTTGGAGTTGAAGTCGCCGGCGACGACCGCCAACACCCCGGGGTCATCGGCGATCAGCTTCTCCAGGATCTGCCGCGTCCGCGTCGCCTCGGCGGTGCGCCAGGCGTTGGAGTTCTCATCGTTCGGCATCGAGCGCTTGGACTTGAAGTGGACCACGAAGACGTGCAGCGGATCGGCGTCCGGGCCGGCGATGTCGAGCTTGGCGTGCATCAGGTCGCGGGCGAAGCGCCAGGTGCGGTCATCGCCCGGCAATCTCAGCGTCTGCCAGCGGTAGCTGGTTACCGAGCGGATCGGCACCCGCGAGATCAGCCCCAGATTGATGCCGCGCCCGTCGTTGCCCGGCATCACCGTCACGTGCTCGTAACCCTGATCGGCGAGAAACTCATCGACCAGCGCCCGCAGCAGCGGCTCGTTCTCCACCTCCGAGATCGCGATGACGTCGGCATCCGTCGCGCGGATCGCCTTGGCGATCGCCTCCAGCTCCCACCGCGCCTTCACATCCGTCCCCTCGTCCTCGGTGTAGGGGTTATCAAACACATCGAACGCGTTCTTGAGGTTGTACGCGGCGATGGTCAGCGGCTTGTCCTGCGCCAGCGCCGGCGGGGCGCACAAAAGCAGGCACAACAGGGCCAAGAGCAACGGCAGGGGGGTGGGGTAGCGCAAGGATCACACCTCGATCGGGGCAAAAGGATCACGAACTGTCACGGGCAAGCTTAGCACGGCAAAGTGGGCGGTGTGTTTGGATCGCGGCGAAAACCGTCCCACAGCACGAGCATCAGCAGCGCGAGCAGCGGGCGGGTGTGGTCCGCCTTGCCCGCGGCGTGTTGGTCGAAGTATTGAAGGGCCTCGGTGCGGCGCAGGCCCAGCCGATCGAGCGCAGCGCTGGCCAGGTGATCGCGCAGCGTGTCATGCAGCACGCCGCGGAACCACGTGCCCAGCGGCAGCGGGAACGGCTGGCGTGGCCGCGTGGCGATCGAAATCGGAAGCAATTCGGCGGCGACGGCACGCAGCAGCCCGCTGGACCGCCCGCCGGGCATCAACACCCGCGTGGGCAGGTGACCGGCGAGGTCTTTGACCGACGAAGCGAGCAGCGGGCAGCGCAGCTCCAGCGCCGAGGCCATGGACACATGATCGACCCGGCGCAGCACCTCGCAGGGCAGGGTGTGTTCCAGGTCCCAGCGCATCGCGCTGTGGACGCTGTCGCTGCCCTCGGGCCAGTTTTCGACGGCATGCGTCGAGCCGTCGGGGTTGTGCTCCATGCCCAGCGCGGCGATCGACAGTTCGTCGAAGAGGCGGATCAGCGTGTGATACTGCCGCGCGGGTTCGGTGCTCAGGTCGGGGCCGGCCGGGTTCAGCCGCAGCCACCAGCCGTGGCGCTGGTAGCGTCGGAGGCGCTGGTAGCGCCGGTGCCCGCCGAACAGCTCATCGCCGCCGATGCCCGTGAGCGCGGCTCGGATGTGCTCGCGTGCGGCGCGGCAGAGCCAATAGGTCGGCAGCACGGCGGGCTCGGCGGTCGGTTCGCCGTAGATCGTGACCAGCGTGCGCAGATCGTCGAACACTGAGCCGGCGGAGACGCTGATCGATTCGTGCCGCGAGCCGATGTGGCGG
>CAZTLX010000013.1:2077-6654 GCA_964614575.1 uncultured Phycisphaeraceae bacterium
CGGGCGACCATCTGCGCGTGTCGCGTCTCGTCGTAGGCAAGCTCCGGGACGCTGACCGCAAAGGTGCGCAGCGGGTCGCGGCCCTCGGCCTTGAGCTTCGCCTGCGCGAGCGCGGCGACCACCGACGAGTTGAGCCCGCCGGAGAGGAAGCAGCCCAGCGGCACGTCCGCCTCGGTCCGCGCGTGGACCGCTTCGGTGATCACCTCGCGCAACGAATCGACCGCGCCCAGCGAGGTGCTGGTCTTGGAGATCGGCGGCGGACGCCAGTAACGCCCACGGTCGGTCGTGCCATCCGCGGCGATGGTCATCCAGTGCGCCGGCGGCACGGCTTCGATGCCCGCGTTGAGCGAGCGGCCGAACGTGTAGCCGTAACGCAGGTACGTCAACATCGCCGCGCGATCGATGCCCGGCCGCCGCTCCGCCGGCAACCCGAGCATCACCGCACTGACCAGCGACGCGAAGACCAGCCCCCGCTGATCCCCATAAAAAAACAACGGCTTGACCCCGGAGCGATCGCGGCAAAGGAAAAGCCGCTGATGCTCCTGATCCCAGATCGCAAAGGCGAACATGCCGTGGATGTGCCGCGGCAGGTTCGTGCCCCACTGGCGGTAGCCGTAGAGCAGCACCTCGGTGTCGCTGTGGTCGGAGCGGAAGCGGTGGCCGCGGCGTTCGAGTTTTTTGCGCAGCTCGCGGTGGTTGTAGACCTCGCCGTTGAAAACCAGATGCAGCGGGCCGGTTGAGGCGCACTTGCCGTCGTCGCAGCCGCTGTCCGCTTCGGGCACCTGCATCGGTTGCTCGCCGGAGAGCACATCGATGATGGACAGTCGCGTGGCGGTCAGCGCGCAGGGGCCGAGCGCCGACTCGCCGCTGCCCTCGGGCCCGCGGTGCCGCAGGTGTTCGCGCATCGCGCCGAGCCGATCCGGGTCGGGCGAGCCCCCATCAAAGCGCAGGATGCCGGCGATTCCACACATGCTTTACCTACAGACGACCAACCGCCAAGACATCAAGAGCGCCAAGAAAGACCACAAGACTTTTTTAACCACAGATTTCACAGATTGCGCAGATCGGAATCAGCCAAAAGGAAGCACAAAACATGACGTTGCCTTGGTTCTGTGCATTCTGTGCTTTCTTGTGGCCAAACTGTCTTGTATCTGGGCAATCTGCGAAATCTGTGGTTAAAAATGCCTTCCTCAGTGTCATGGCGATTCAAGCGCAATGCCCTCACACCGTGCCGCTGGCCCCCTTGGGCTGGGTGATGCGCAGGTTCAGCTCGCGCAGCTGCATCTCGTCCACGGGCGAGGGGGCGTCGATCATCAGGTCGGCACCGGTCTGCGTCTTGGGGAAGGCGATGACGTCGCGGATGTTGTCCGTACCGCACAGGTGCATGACGATGCGGTCGAGCCCGAAGGCCAGCCCGCCGTGCGGCGGCGCGCCGTAGGCCAGCGCGTCGAGCAGGAAGCCGAACTTCTCACGGGCCGCGGCCTCGTCGATGCCCAGCAGGCCGAAGACCTTCTGCTGCACGTCCGGGCGATGGATACGGATCGACCCGCCGCCTAGCTCGCTGCCGTTGAGCACCAGGTCATACGCCTTGGATTTGATCGACGCGATCGTGGCCTGATCGATCGAAAGCAGCTTCTCGATGTCTTCATCCGCCGGCGCGGTGAACGGGTGGTGCAGGCTGTCCCAGCGTTTGTGTTCTTCGTTCCATTCGATCAGCGGGAAATCAACCACCCACAGCCACTTCCACTGCCCCGGCTCGATCAGCCCGAGCTGCTTTGCCAGCTTCACCCGCAACTCGCCCAGCACGCGGTGGACGATGGTCGCGCGCTTGTCCACCCCGAAGCACAGCAGGTCGCCTTCCGCCGCCCCCATGCGCTCGATCAGCTTCTCACCGATCGGCTCGATGAACTTCGCGATGCCCGAGGCCACCTTACCCCCCTCGATCTTCGTGATCGGCAAACCCCCGGCACCAAACTGCTTGACCCACTCGGCCAGCGCATCGGTGTCCTTACGCGACAGCTTCGTCCCGCCGCCGGGTACGCGGATCGCCTTGACAATCCCGCCTTCATCAATCGCCCCGCGGAAGACCTTGAAGTCCGTTTGCCCCGCAAGGTCCGTGACGTCGATCAACTCCAGCTCGAAGCGCAGGTCCGGCCGATCGCTGCCGTAGCGGCTCACCGCCTCGGCGTAGCTCATCCGCGGCACCGGCGGCACGTCCACATCCAGCACCGCCTTCCACACCCGACGCATCATCTCCTCGTTCACCGCCATCACCTCGTCCTGATCGACGAAGCTCATCTCCAGGTCGATCTGGGTGAACTCGGCCTGGCGGTCCGCCCGCGGGTCTTCATCGCGGAAGCAGCGCACGATCTGCACGTACTTCTCCATCCCGCTGACCATCAGCACCTGCTTGAAGAGCTGCGGGCTCTGCGGCAGGGCGTAGAACTCGCCCGCCTGCAGCCGCGAGGGCACAAGGAAGTCACGCGCGCCCTCCGGGGTCGAGCGGCAGAGGAACGGCGTCTCGATCTCGTAAAAACCCACCTCGTCGCAGTAGTCGCGCACCACCTTGGTCACCCGGTGACGCGTGCGCAGGATGTCGCGCATCCGCGGCCGCCGCAGGTCGATGAAGCGGTACTTAAGCCGCGTCTCCTCGCCGACCTTCGCCGCCTCATCCGGCACGAAAGGCGGGGTCTGGGCCTTGTTGAGCACTTCGAGGCTGGTCGCGTCGATCTCGATCTCGCCGGTCGGCAGCTTGGGGTTCGGCCCGCCCTCGCGCGTGATGCACTTGCCGGTGACGCAGACCACATCCTCGTGGCGCAGCTTCTGCGCCAGCGCGTGCGCCTCACCGGCGGAGGTTCCGGGTGAGGGGTGAAAGACGATCTGGGTCAGGCCTTCGCGGTCGCGCAGATCGATGAAGCGCACGCCGCCGTGGTCGCGGTAGTTGTTGACCCACCCAGCGAGCGTGACGGTCTGGCCGACGTGATCGGTGCGGAGTTGGTTGCAGTGGTGGGTGCGTGGGGTCATAGCCGAGGGCCTTGCAGATAACTGGGGATCGTCCGCATCCGGTTACTTCCGGGGGAACTTCCGGGGGTGGTGCAAAGACCGGGGATGATACCTAAACTGGCGGCCATGTTCACCGGCATCGTGCAAACCACGGGTCGTGTCGCGGCCCTGGACCGCAACGCCTTCGGCGTCCGCCTCGGGATCGACCCCGGCCAGTGGACCCCTGCCGAGGGCCGCGCCCCACGCCTCGGCGACTCGATCTGCATCAGCGGCGTGTGCCTGACCATCGCGTCACTCGAAGACAACGTGTTGTGCTTCGACGTCATCGCCGAGACATTGGCCAAGACCACGCTCGGCTTCCTTTCGGTCGGCGACGCGGTCAATCTCGAACCCAGCGTCACCCCCAACCAGCCGCTGGGCGGCCACTTCATGCAAGGCCACGTCGATGGCGTCGGCGAGGTCACCGCGGTCAAGTCCGGCGACGACGAGTGGCGCATCACCGTCCGGCCGCCCGCGGCGCTGATGGCCTACATGATCCCTAAAGGCTCGGTCGCGATCGACGGCGTGAGCCTCACCCTCGCCGCGGTGCATGATGAGACTTTTGAAGTCGCGCTGATCCCCACCACGCTGGACCTGACCACGCTCGGCAAGCAGCAAGCCGGCGACCACGTCAACCTCGAAGCCGACATCCTCGCCAAGACCACCGTACACACCCTGCAACGCATGCGCGGCGGGGGCGAGGGCGAGCTGATCACGATGGCCCTGCTGCGCGACGCGGGGTTTGTGAAGTAGTTTTTTTAACCACAGATGGCGCAGATTTCCCAGATTCAAGACAGGTAGCCACAAAAGTCTCAGAAGGCACAAAAAACAAGGCATTCATATTGTTGTGCCTTTTGTGCTTTTTTTGTGGCTATATCTGAATCTGTGAAATCTGAGAAATCTGTGGTTAAAAACACCTGATCAGGCGCTACGCCGCGGCGGCGTTCACTGTCGGGTTGAGCGCGTCGCAGTTCGCCGCCTCGTCCACCGCCAGGCACACGATCGTCAGGTCGTCGCGCTGGTTCAGGGAGCCGGCCTGCTGATCGAGCTTGTCGCCGAGCCGTTCGATCGCCTCGTGCGCGCTGCCGTGGCGCAGGTCGAGGAACTCGTCTTCGTAGCGCATGTTCGCCACGCAGGCCTCGGGACTCCCCTTCTCGGGGAACGCCATCTCGAAGCCGTCGCTGTAGAGCAGCAGCCGGTCGCCTGGGTCCAGTTGCAGCTCGACCTGGTCGAAGGTTTCGCCCTCGAACACGCCGAGCAGCCCGCCGTCGGCTTCGATCATCTCGCGTGGCCCGTTCTTCCGCAGCACCATCGGGTAGGGGTGGCCGGCGCGGGCCAGTTTCACCGTGCGGGTGGTGCAGTCGATGATGCCGCAGCAGGCGGTCGCGAAGCGGATATTGCCGTTCTGCTGAGCGATCATTTCGCGGTTGAGTTGAGCCAGCGCATCGCCGGGATCGACCAGCCGATAGCCCTGCGGCGAAGTGGCGTCGATGCGCTTGAAATTCAGCGATCGCTTGATGAAGACGGTCATCAGC